>NZ_VXCZ01000029.1:0-71269 GCF_052850795.1 Pseudomonas sp. 910_23
CCAAGCAAAAAAAAGCCTGTATCTCTACAGGCTTTTCTCTATCTGGCTCCACGACCTGGACTCGAACCAGGGACCCAATGATTAACAGTCATTTGCTCTACCAACTGAGCTATCGCGGAATGCGCCGTATGTTACTGATTAAAAAGAAGAAGTCAAGCTTTTCGTTACATTCGCTTCAATTACCGCCATGACCGCTTGAAAACGCCGGTTCCGCCGCCAGATCCAGCCAGGCCCGTGCCGCCGGTGGCAGGTGGGCGCTGGCGCGCCAGGCCAGGGCGATGTGCCAGTCGGTGTGGGGTTCGTCTAGGGGGATCAAGGCGATGCCGGCGTGTTGGTGCTTGTGCGCCAGCATTCGCGGCAGGAAGGCAACGCCCAGGCCGGCGGTGACCAGGTCGACGATAAAGTCGATCTGCCCGCTACGGGCGGTGACTTTCGGGGTCACACCTTTGCGCTCACACGCGCTGAGAATCTTGGCGTTGAGGGCGAAACCGGCTTCGAACAGGATGAACGGCGAGTCCGCCAGGTCGGTGAAGTCGATGCGCTTGCGTCGGGCCAGTGGATGGCTGATGGGCAGTACTGCGATCAGGGGTTCGTTGCGTACCGGTTGGTAGTCAAAGCCTTCGTCCACCGGCAACAGCAGTGCGGCCAGATCGACCTCCCCGGCTTCCAGGCACTCACGCAGTTTTTTACTGCCGTACTCGGTCAGTTCAATGTCGATGTCCGGGTAACGGCTGCGGTACGTGGCGAACATGGCGGCAAACAGCACCCCGCACCCCACCGGCGGCAGGCCAATGCGTAGTACGCCGCGTGTAAGACCGCGCAGGTCGTTGATTTCAGCCATCAGGTCGTTGCGTTCGGCGAGTATCACCAAGGCGCGGCGGTAGGCGATTTCACCGGCGGCGGTCAGCTCGTTCTTGTGGCCGAGGCGGTTGAGCAACGGCGTACCCAGCTCGTCTTCCAACGTCTTGATCGCCTTGCTGACGGTAGACTGAGTCAACGCTACCACCTCGGCCGCCTGGGAGAACCCGCCCTGGCGCACCACTTCGACAAACGCACGCAATGTTCGCAGGTTCATCAGTATTCCTTTTGCGACTGGATATCAGTGATAAAAGTTGTTTTTATCATGTCACAACTTTGCTTATCGTGTAGCACTTTGCCCTGTGGAGACACCGTCGATGATCATCTCGTCCGCTTCCGACTACCGCGCTGCGGCCAAGCGCAAGTTGCCGCGCTTTCTGTTCGACTACATCGACGGCGGCGCCTACGCCGAGCACACGTTGCGCGCCAACAGTTCAGACCTGGCCGAGATCAGCCTGCGCCAACGCATCCTGCGCAATGTCGACAGCCTGAGCCTGAGCACCCACTTGTTCGGCACGGAACTGGCGATGCCGGTCATTCTTAGCCCGGTCGGCCTGACCGGCATGTATGCGCGGCGCGGTGAAGTGCAAGCGGCCAAGGCAGCTGCCAACAAAAACATCCCCTTCTGCCTGTCGACGGTGTCGGTGTGTTCAATTGAGGAAGTGGCCTCGCAGAGCCCGCAGTCGATCTGGTTCCAGCTCTATGTGCTCAAGGATCGCGGCTTTATGCGCAATGCGCTGGAGCGAGCGCAGGCGGCCGGCGTGACCACGCTGGTGTTCACGGTGGATATGCCCACACCCGGCGCACGCTACCGCGATGCGCACTCGGGCATGTCCGGGCCGTACGCGGCGCAGCGGCGCATGTTGCAGGCGGTCACCAAGCCGCAATGGGCATTCGATGTGGGCCTGATGGGCCGCCCCCACGACTTGGGCAATATCTCCAAGTACCTGGGCAAACCCACCCATCTGGAGGACTACATTGGCTGGCTTGCCAACAACTTCGACCCGTCGATCAGTTGGAAAGACCTGGAGTGGATCCGCGAATTCTGGAAAGGCCCGATGATCATCAAGGGCATCCTCGACCCCCAGGATGCCAGGGATGCGGTGAGTTTCGGTGCCGACGGTATCGTGGTGTCCAACCATGGCGGCCGCCAACTCGACGGCGTGCTGTCCACCGCCAAGGCGTTGCCGCCGATTGCCGACGCGGTGGGCGATGACTTGACCGTGCTGGTGGACTCCGGCATTCGTTCCGGGCTCGACGTGGTGCGTATGCTCGCCCTGGGTGCCAAGGCGTGCCTGCTGGGGCGCGCGACCACCTATGCGCTGGCCGCCGAAGGCCAACGTGGGGTAGAGAACGTGCTGGATATCTTCGCCAAGGAAATGCGCGTGGCCATGACGCTGACCGGCGTCACTTCCATCGCGCAGATCGACCGCACGACGCTGGTCCAGCCGTGATGAAGGCGGTGTCATTTATGTGAGGTTTATTTGAGACGTTGTTTGTTCGCGACAAACAACGCGAACCACCGTGACATTAAAGTTGAACGGGTCGGCCGCAATGCCAGCCCCTACCAGCCAAATAACTGGCGCCATTAATTAAAAGATAATTTTTGCTTTAATTACAGTCTTTTGATTTATAAGAACTTTTTAAAACAAAACGGCTTTGGCACGAATCTCGCTGTAACACTTGCCAAGCAGGTTAAGTGATGACAAGACGTGCGGCACGTGCCCCGGGGTTATAACTCAATGCAAAGCGGTTTAAACTGCTCCCATGTTTTACGGAACTGAAGGAACAGTAAGACGCCTGGCACTTGCCGCCCTCATCTCGCCTGTAAGACAGCCAAGTGCTTAGAGGCCACCCGCTTATGAAAACACCCACCCAGACCAACGCGATTGACTTCGACACTGCCAAATTGCAGCGCCTGGGATTTGGTCAACCTTCCCTGCGTCCACGCCGCCCCGCAACCCTGAGCGAACTTTGCCAGCAACTGAGCCAACAGTTGCAAACCAGCCTGGAGCCGGAGCGCATCCTCGGCCTGTTCTTTCGCGAAATACAACGCCTGGTGCCGCTGGACGCGTTGCAGTATCGCCATGCCGCCAGCGACCTGCGCCTCGAGTTCGGTCATCGTGGCCACCATTCGGTGAGCTACACCTTGAGCCACGAAGGCGAGCACCTTGGGGAGCTGGTGTTTCGCCGCAACCAACGGTTGATCGACGAGGAACTGAGCCAGCTCGAATCCCTGCTGGTGACGTTGCTGTATCCGATGCGTAACGCCCTGCTCTACCGTGCAGCCACCCGCAGCGCCCTGCGCGATTCGCTGACCGAAACCGGTAACCGCGTGGCCATGGATCAGACGCTGCAACGGGAAATCGACATGGCCAGGCGGCATCTGCACCCCTTGTCCGTGCTGATGCTGGACATCGACCACTTCAAGAGAATCAATGACACCCATGGTCACGCCGCCGGCGATAGCGTGCTGCGCACCGTGGCGGGGGCGATCAAACACCAGTTGCGTAACGTCGACATGGTATTTCGGTTTGGCGGGGAAGAGTTTCTGATCCTGCTGTCCAACACCGGACGCGATGCAGCGAAGATGGTCGGTGAGCGTTTGCGCCAGGCGGCACAAGCCCAGGACTATTGGGTGGAAGGCACGCGGGTCGAATTGACGGTGAGCCTGGGTTGCTCGACGCTGCTGGCGGCCGAATCGGCTGAAAGCCTGCTGCGCCGGGCAGACAACGCGCTGTACGTGGCCAAGCGCGAAGGCCGCAACCGCTTGGCTATGGCGGGGTAATTCCAACTGTGGCGAGGGAGCAAGCTCCCTCGCCACAAGTTACCATCAGAACAGTTACATCACGCCTCGCTGGCAACGCGCACCGGGCGCTCGCGAATGGCTGGCGCCTTCTCTTTGTCTTTCTCTACGTTCTCCAGGCGCATGCAGCTTTCCAGGAACAGGTACATGTAGTCGTAGCTTTTGCATACTGCCTGGCGCAACTCTTCCTGCAGGGCCTTGCCAGGGTTGTTCCCGGCCAGGGTGCAGATGATTTCCAGGGCTTCCCACGGGTGGGCGTCGTCGTACTGGGCGTGCATCTTCAGCCACTTCATCGCCCGCTTGCGATCTTCCTCGGGGAAGGCGTCGGCATACACACCGGTAGAGCAGACCACGGCAGACCACTCCCCAGTCGCCCCCTCGATCGCATAGTTGGTGGCGGCAATCGCGACGATCAACGAATCCGCCGAGCTGGTGTGCCAGCACCAATGGCTCAGTGCATGCAGTTCCGGCGGCACGTCCTGGGCTTGCAGCTCTTCAAGGCTGACACCATGGGCACGCGCCCAATTCACCCAATAATCAGCATGGTTGAGTTCCACGCGAATGTTGCGCATCAGCCAACGTCGCGCCATATCCTCACCCGGGTGGCGGGCGAACTTGGTCTTGGTCAGGTTTTGCGCCATGTACAAAGCAAACTGTTCCACCACCGGCCAACCACCAATGAGGTAGTGGCGCATGGTCTTGGCGCTGAGGGCGTTGTCGCGCATACGCTGATACAGTTCGTGCTCGACAACCCGACGCTTGCTCTCGCTACAGGCCTGGATCAATTGCTGCGCCCAGGCTGGGTAACTCGAGGCTTCCATAAGCGGCCCGGTTCTGTTGAATGTGTCGATCACTGTAGGGCTCCTTTTTAAGTGTGATTTTACAGACCAGCAAATGTTTCAGCGGAATGTGCCGGGCGCCTTGAACACCAGGGGCTGAGGCCGCACGGGTCGACACTGCAAGCTATCAAAGGTAAACAATTGCGGGCGTTCAATCAGGTAGCCCTGAGCGTAATCCACACCGATCTCAAGCAACGCTTGTTCGATCTGGGGTGTTTCAACAAATTCGGCAATTGTGCGCTTACCCATGACGTGGCCGATGTGGTTGATCACTTCGACCATGGCGCGGTTAATCGGGTCGTCCAGCATATCCTTTACGAAACTTCCATCGATCTTCAGGAAGTCTACAGGTAAATGTTTCAAATATGCGAATGAGGACATTCCGGCGCAAAAGTCGTCGAGTGAGAAATGGCAACCTAACGCTTTGAGTTCATTAATAAATCGAATGGCACTACCCAAATTGGCTATAGCGCTGGTTTCAGTTATTTCAAAACAAATCATTTCTGGTGGAATGCTGTAAGCACCGAATTTCTCACGTAAAAAACCTAGAAAATCGTCATCACCGATAGTTATTCCTGACAGATTAATCGCACACATGGCCATAGGACGGCCCGGACGTTCAGTCATGCATCGAGCAATGATCTTGAATACGTTTTCAACCACCCAACGATCCAGCGACGTCATCAAACCGTATCGTTCGGCTGCCGGGATAAAACTGTCGGGCAAAATGATGCGCCCGGCTTCGTCATGCAGGCGTAGAAGAATTTCGATGTGCCCATTGCCGGCTTCGGTGTGGCCCAACGGCGAGATTTCCTGCGCGTAGAGGCAAAACCGATCCTCTTCAAGGGCAATGTGCAGGCGCTGCACCCAGGCCATTTCGCCAAAGCGCAGCGACAACTCGGAATCATCGGCGTGATAGACCTGTATGCGGTTGCGCCCTTTTTCCTTGGCCATGTAGCAGGCCATGTCGGCCGCCCGCAGGGAGGTTTCCAGGGTGGTTGGGGTTTGCGAGATATGCACCAGGCCGATGCTGACGGTGGTCATGAACGGTCGGCCTTTCCACACAAAATGCAGGCTTTGCACCGTATGGCGCAAGCTCTCGGCGATCTTTTCCGCCACCGGCGCCGGGCAGTTCTCCAGCAGAATGCCGAACTCGTCCCCCCCCAGGCGTGCCAACGTATCTCCCTCGCGCAAGTCAGATTGCAACAGCGCGCAGATGTGGCGCAGGAGTTCGTCGCCTGCCGCATGGCCGCAGGTGTCGTTGACCAGCTTGAACTGGTCGAGATCGAGAAACATCAAGGCATGTCGCCCATTTTGCTGGCGTGCCACCTGTTGCAGTACCTGCTCAAGACGGAACTCGAATTCGCGGCGGTTGGCCAGGCCAGTCAAGGCATCATGGGTCGCCTGCCACGAAAGGTTGGCGATATACTGGCGCTCCTGGGTCATGTCGTGCAGCACCAGCACCGCACCGCTGACCTTGCCGCCACTGCGGATCGGCGCGCCCACCAGCGTGACCGAGACGGTGCTGCCGTCCAGGCGCTGGATCAGCTTGGAATGCTCGCTGCCGCCACTGAGTTGGCCCTTGATGATGTGTTCAATCAAGGTAAAGCCGTCGGGCTCGGCGTTTTCATCCAGCAACTTGAATAACGCCGCCAACGGCAAGCCCTGGGCCTGCTCCGACTTCCAGTGGGTCAGCGCTTCGGCCGCGGGGTTCATATAGGCAATGGCGCCGTCGACGTCGGTGGTGATCACCCCGTCACCAATCGACTCCAACGTGATCTGCGCCCGCTCCTTCTCCGCCTGCAGCGCGTCAGCGAAGGCGTGGCGCTGGGCCAGCAACTTGTGGGTACGCAACAGCGCCAGGACGATCAGCCCCAGGGCGGTGGCCAGGTTGGTGATCAACAACAGACGCAGGATCATTCGCGAACCTTCGCCCAGCGCATCACTGAACGCCTTGGCGGCCGGCGTTACACCCTCGTTGATGGCAATGATGCGCGCTTTCCAGGCGCGCACATCCTGCTCGGTGACCTGATCGGTGCTGATGGCGCTGTGCATCTGCTGGGCCAGTTCATCCAGTTGCTCAAGGTAGCCATCGCCCACCGTCCACAGCTCAATGGCTTTTTCCAGGTAGCTGAAATGGCGGAAGTTGAGGTACAGCCAGATCAGGCTGGGGACGTCGTCCGGGTGATTGCCACCCTTGAGGATGCCCAGGCGCGCGGCAGCCAGGTTTGGCGTGGCCCGATCCAGAGCCACACGCAGCTCATGCCCGCCTTGAGGTACGGCAATGGCATGCTGGTATTTGAGATAGGTGGCGTCGTCGCGGCTATCGGCATACAGCGTCAGGTAATAGATGGCATCCTTCTGGCCCTTGGACCACAAGCTTTCGCCAGCCACATAGCCACGCACCGCAGAGAGCACGTAGAGACTGCCACAGCCTAACAATGCCTGGAACAAGACAACGGCAATAAAGGGCCAGACGATACCCAACAACCGTGGCGTTCCGAGAGTCCGCTTTTGCTTCATGAAGTCCCTTACACATGCACAGCTTGATACGCACGCGAAAATCCGCTTCCGATAGCACAGCCTAAGCTAAATCAACGCACTTGTTGCAGGTGTCCGTAAAGTTTGGCGTAGAGCCCGCCGTCGGCAATCAATTGCTGATGGTCACCATCCTCGGCGATGTGCCCGCCATCGAACACCAGTACTCGGTCAGCCTGTTTCACCGCGGACAGCCGGTGGGCGATGATCAGTGTAGTACGCCCGCTGAGAAACCGCGCCAATGCCTGGTGCAGGTTGTACTCGGTCGCCGCATCCAGTGCCGAGGTGGCTTCGTCCAGAATCACCACTTTAGGCTCGGCGAGCACCATGCGGGCGATGGCCAGGCGCTGCCGTTGACCACCGGAGAAGCGCACACCCGAGCGCCCCACCACACTGTCCAGGCCCATGGGCAGCGCCCTGACAGTAGCATCCAGCTGGGCGATTTCCAGCGCCTGCCAGCAGGCTTGATCGGAGCGAGTGCGGCCCATGGTCAAATTGGCGCGCACGGTGTCGTTGAACAGCGCCGGGTGTTGCAGGACTACGGCGACGTTTTCACGAATGGTTTCCAGGCCGATCTCCTGCTGGGTGGCCCCCCCAAAACGAATGCTGCCGGCCTGTGGTGTGTAGAGCCCCAGCAGCAACTGCACCAGGGTACTTTTGCCGCCACCGCTGGCGCCGACAATCGCCACCTTCTCCCCCGGCGCGATCGCCAGGTTCAATTGGTCGAGCACCAGGTCCTCACCGTAGCCAAACTCCAGACCACGCACCTCGATACCGACAGTCTCATGCCCGGTAAACGGGTCGGCACCACCGGCGTACTGCGGCTCATCGGCGCGTGCCAACAGCTCGTTGATCCGCGTCAGCGCGCCGCCCGCGGCGTAGTAGGCATATTGCAGGTTCAGCAGTTGTTCCACCGGGCCGATCATGAACCACAAGTAGCTGAACACGGCGAGCATCTGGCCGATGGACAGGTCGGAGAACAGCACCGTAAGCATGGCTGCCGCACGGAAAATGTCGATACCGAACTGGAACAGCAACCCACTGGCGCGGCTGGAAGCATCGGTTTTCCATTGGGAATGAATCGCATAGTCGCGCACTTCCAGGGCACGCTGGCCCAGGCGCCCAAGGAAAAAGCCCTGGCGATTGCCGGCGCGCACTTCCTGGATGGCATCGAGGGTTTCGGTCAATGCCTGGGTAAAGCGCGAGGTGCTGTCGTTCTCCAACTTCTTCAGATGCTTGACGCGCTTGCCCAATTGCACGGTGGCGTAGATCACCAGCGGGTTGAACAACAGGATCAATAGCGCCAGCTGCCAATGCATCCACACCAGGATTGCCGACGTACCGACCAGGGTGAGCATCGCCACCAGGAAACGGCTGAGGGTTTCGCCGACGAATTTGTCCAGGGTGTCCAGGTCGGTGACCAGGTGGGTAGTGACCGTACCACTACCCAGGCTTTCGTACTCACCCAGGGAGATCCGCTTGAGGCGTTCGATCAGCCGCACGCGGATGCGATAGACGATGTCCTTGGCCAAACGCGCAAACAGCCGCGCCTGCACCACGTTGAACACCAACGCACCACAGCGCAGGGCCAGCGTTACCAATAGCATCAGGCCGATGTAGCCGGCGGCTTTCTGCCAACCCAGGGGCAACGCGTGGTTCATCACCTTGAGCGCGGCATCGCCGTGGCCCAGCAGCACTTCGTCCACCAGCAATGGCAACAGCAGGGGGATCGGCACACTGCACAGCGTCGCCAGCACGGCCACGCCATTGGCGATCCACAGGGCTTTCTTGTGGCGCAGCGCCAGACGGCGAATCTCTGCCCAGGTCAGGCGGTCAGTGCGTTGAGGTTGCTCATACACAGGCAGCTCGCTCCAGCCATCGACCCAATAACGGCGACAGCTCGGACAGCGGCTGGTAACCATTGGTCAGCAAGGCCAACTGGCCATTGCGCTCTGCGAGCAACGTCGGGAAACCGGCGATCCCCAGATCCTGCACCCAGGTGAAATCGGCGGCCGTGGCGGCATGCTGCTCGGCGCGGTCGAACTCGCCTGCAAACTCGATACGCGGAATACCGGCCTGCTCGGCCAGGTCCACCAGCACATGGGCGAGGGTCACGTCCTGTCCCTCGACATAGAACGCGCGCTGGATCAGCCCCAGCAGCTTCCAGGCGCAATCCGGCGCCAGGCTGCGCGCGGTGACGATGGCACGGCAGGCAGGCTCGGTGTCGTAGACAAACCCGTCAGGCAATGCGCCCTCACGCTTGAATGGCTGGCCGGTGGCCTCGGTCACCGCTTGCCAGTGCTCAAGAATGTAGCGCCGGGTGGTCGGCTCCAGCGCTGCACCGCTACCGGTACGCAAGCCGCCCACCACCAGGTGCACGTCCACGCCGGCCGCCTGGGCCTGCTCAACCAGCGCCTGCGCGACCGGGGCGAAGCCCCAGCACCAGGAACACATCGGATCCATTACATAGAGCAGGCGCGCAGACATGGCTCAGGCCTCGGAAGGAGTTTGCTTGTAGTTGAAACCAATCGGGTGCGGCATGTTGCGGGCCTTGGCCAGCTCGATCTGCTTCTGCCGGTCGATCGCGCTGCGACGGGTCTTCTCCGGCAGCTTATCCCAGCAATGGGGGCAACTGATGCCAGCCACATAATGCTCAGAGGCGCGATCTTCTACGCTCACTGGTGTGCGGCAGGCATGACATTGATCGTAGTCGCCTTCGCTCAAGTCGTGGCGCACGGTCACGCGATTGTCGAACACAAAGCAGTCGCCCTGCCATTTGGTTTCCTCCTGGGGCACCTCTTCGAGGTACTTCAGGATCCCGCCCTTGAGGTGATAAACCTCATCAAAGCCTTCGCTGAGCATATAGCTCGACGCCTTCTCGCAACGAATGCCGCCGGTGCAGAACATGGCGACTTTCTTGTGCTTGGCCGGGTCGAAGTTGGCTTTGATATAGTCGGGAAATTCGCGAAAACTGGTGGTCTTTGGGTCGATTGCGCCCTCAAAGGTACCGATTGACACCTCATAATCGTTACGGGTGTCGATCAACAGCACTTCAGGATCGCTGATCAGTGCGTTCCAGTCTTGCGGGTTGACGTAGGTGCCGACCTTTTTGTTCGGATCAACCCCTTCGACGCCCAGGGTCACGATCTCTTTCTTGAGTTTGACCTTGGTTCGGTAGAACGGCTGATCGTCGCAGTAGGATTCCTTGTGGTCAATGTCGACCATGCGCGGGTCTTTTTTCAGCCAGGCCATCAGGCCATCGATACCTTCGCGGCTGCCGGAAACGGTGCCGTTGATGCCTTCTTCGGCGATCAGCAAGGTGCCTTTGATGCCGTTGTCGACCATCGCCTGCAGCAGTGGCTCGCGCAGGGCGACGTAATCTTCGAGGGTGACGAACTTATACAGTGCCGCCACAACAATCGGTTGAGTCATGGGTGTTCTCTCCAGGTGGCTACCCTCGTAAGGGGTGAACCGGATGCAAAAAGGCGTCGGTCAGGCGACGCGGCGCGCATTCTAACAAAAGTGCGGCGCCATCGCATCGGCACGCAGCCTCTGATATGTCCTCAGCGATGTGGGTTACGTACCCCTTCCACTCGGTACCGCTGGCCGCCGAGATGGCTGAACATCAAACGATAGGCACCGCGTCCACGAGCAGCGGCGTAGCCGTGCAAATCAGCGGACCATAGTTGGTCTCTGTGAGCATGCCAATGAACCGCGCCAAAACGCCCTTCACGCAAGTGGCTGAGGGTAAGGGCAATACTGCGGCGCTCGCGGCCCGATAGTTGGGTATCTACAAGCCTCGCGGTATCGAACTCCATCTGCGGGGTAGCGGCTCTCGCTGCCGCCGGCGCCACCAACGGCACCTGCGCCTGTGCTTGCCGACCACCGCGTGCGCGACTTGAACCAGCCACCGGTGTCGTCACCCCAACCTCGAACGCGCTTGGCCCCGCCTGCTGACCGCTCGCGGCAGCGGACTCACGTGCTGGACTTCGCAGCACTATCACGCCATAGCCCATGCGTTTCAACTCCGGCATCGGGTTACGATTCCCCCCCAGTACGCGTTCGAGGTCTTCCGCCTCGTCCACAGGCCCCACGTAGCCACGGAGGGTCCCCTGACGCCGATGGACCATAAGGGTAATGCCTTTTTCAGCATGACGGCGCGCGTAGGCAAAATTCACCAGCCGCTCCGTTTCTTCGTGACTCAGCCCCGCATCCTCCGCCGCAGCAATCGCCGTCTCCGAAACGGCCCTGGCGAAATTTTCTTCCTGTTGTTGCGCTGCGCTGGCCAGGGCCTGCGGCTGCATGCTTTGATAGGTAATGAAGCGGGCGGTACCAACCAGCAGGCCTCCCACCAGCCCCCCCACGGCAGCTCCCACCCTCGCATCGCCCAGCAACGCTCCCGCCCCCAGGCCCAGCAAGGCCAGAACCAGGATGAGTATGATCTCGTCCTGTATCTGAGGATTTTCCATGTCGGTAGGCTGCAACCCCATTGAATCAACGAACGTGACCGGGTTGTTGAACGCCATGAGATAAGGATTCAGCTGCGTCCCTCCCCCAACGGGGTCGGGGCTTATCCAGCGCTGCAACCATGGGGCGTAATAGCGGAAACCGTAGTAATACAAACCGCTGCCGTCACGCTCCTTGCCTGAATATCGACGGGTTTTGTAACTGCCCTCCACCGCGTTGCGCGATGCCCACCACGCTGTCCCCCCATACGGGAAATAACTCTCCTGACTCAATAACTCGGCCTCTTCGCCCAACTCCAACCCATGGCTCGACTGCTGATCGGTCAGGCAGAAACGCAGGGCTTCATCGTCAGCCCCCTCATCAAGTCCCAGCTCCCATTGCAAGACCTCCACCGCGCAGCGCGCTACGTCAAGGCGCAACACATTCAATCGACGCAATGGCCACTGGCGAATTTCCAGGCCTGGCAGGTAATAGACACGCGCCGTTTGTCGACTGCCGGCAACCTGCTGGTGAGTGAGCTTGAGCACACGCTGGCCGTCGCCTGCATACACATAAGCTTCCTCATCCGAGTCAGCTCCGTCGCGCACAACTGACGTGACCCTGGACAACTGATTACGCACATTCCACGCCATCGCTACACCACGCCCCAGCCGTTGCTGATTGCCATTGGCGTCAAAACCCTGCGCCAACGCGCCAACCGGATGCTCGCTAGACAACGCGCGGTTACTGCCACTGGCGACCTGCATGTCTCGCGTGTAACCGACGCCACTGGACGGCACATGCCGCAACCGGGTCAGGTTGCCCCCCTCGTCATAAGCATAATGCTGGGTGTAGTTGCGACATAAACCGGCATCGGTCGAACCGAACGAAATACGCGCAGGCAGTGCTGGGGTGATGGCGGCGACGGTACTTTCCCGGCCTGTCGCCTGGGTCAGTTGGTACAGCGAGTCGTATTGATAGCAATAGGCGGCATTCACTTGCGTGTTGTGGCTCCATTGGGCCGGTTGCGCCTGATCCCGCAGCTTCGAAACATTTCCCACGGGATCATAGTCGTAGCGCAAATCCTGTAATGGCGCCGCCGGCTCATTCTGGCGGTACGCCATCAACCGGTTCATACGGCCATCCTCGGGCCGATAGGCGGCCAGACTGCTCACGCCATTGCCCAACCGGGCCGCCTCCACCTGACCGGCGGCATTATAGACGTAGCGATCTATCACGGTTTTGCGTGCGCCACTTTTCAAGGCGAGGTGAATATGTTTCGTCTGTCCGTCCAACCCATAGGCAAACTGCCGACCATTACCCTTGGCGTCGACCTGTTCCAACGTGCCGCCGAGGGCATCAAATATCCAGCGTGTGGTGTAACGCTCGCCGTCCAACTGCGCGTCCTGATCGGCCTGAGCAAGCGGCCAGTCAACATCGCCCGGCGCCTCGCGAAATCGCCGCGTCTGCCGAAGCACTTGCCCGCTCATCCCATACGCTTCGAACACCTGGGTGCCAGCCGGGTCGGCATGGCACACCAGACGACCACCGCGGTTAAGCGCGCGGTGCTCAGACGTTGGGGTGGCATATACCAGGCGTTCGACACACCGAGGTCGCTCTTCGTCGGCAGCCTGTTCGAACACCGCCACCGGACGTTGCAAGTCATCGTAGTCGTGGCGCTGATAGGCCCCCCTACCATCCCAGACCTGCAACAGTTGCCCGGATGGCGCTGCCAGCATCAGCCGCATGCCGGCGTCCACATCGTGGTGGCGGATCAGCGTCCCGGACAGGCTGTACACCGACACCTGATTCGCCTCGATCAATGGTTCACGTGATTTAAGGGTATGCAGGCGAGAGTCCCACTGCTCAAGCATCAGGCCGCTGGCCCCATAGACTTGACGCCTGACACGGGCCTTCGGCGCAGCCTGGGGGGTAGCGCGCAGATAAGCGACACTGCGGACCGTCAACCCACGGGGGTCGAATGCTACAAGCGAGGGCGTATTTCGATGAAGTGAAGCAGACATGATCACATGGCCTGAGTTGCACAATGGTCAGAAAAGCCTAGGGCTCATGTCTTGCACAGAGGTGGTATCGGTGTATAGGCACCTCAACCGGCGTGCGCCGACGACGCCTGTAAATACCTATACCTGGCCCCGTTAACCTGCGTGATAGCGTTTTTCATTGCCCGCCGGCACCCTCGGCGGGCGTGAAGGAACGTATGAATATGCAAACCGACAGCAGCCCCTTGCTCGCCAAGCTGATTGATCACTCACGTCCTCCCGCCCCCGGTCGGGACGATTTCAAGACCGCCCTGCAGCGCCTCAACCTCACCTCGGTATTGGACATCGTACGATTGTCCGAAAGAGCCTTTGCCGAGCAACTGGCAACGTACAACGATGACGATGCACACACGGTGTACCTCAAGGCCCAGAGCGCCGCCGCGCAACTGGAAACGCTATTTCGCGAACAGCAAGTCTCGCCCCCCCCTTCTTCACCGCGCAATAAACGCAGTCTCCCCCCCGAGACCAGCGCAACCTACCAGGCCTTGTTCAAGGAAAAGTGGGACCAGTTCTGCTCCAGTTCGTCGATTGCAGCGGTTGACTCACCGACTGCCTACCTGCGGGCGCTCTATTTGTTCGCCCAGCAGCTGGAAGAAAACACCAAGGACGCAAACGCGCTCAAGCTGTCGCAGCGACGCCCGGAACTCAAAGACCAGGTGATCAACCAACATAGCGTTTCGGGCCAGGTTCCCATGTTGTCGATCGTCAACCAGATCTTGCTCAAAAATATCGCGCCGGCCAAAGAAGAAGATACCTATAAGGTGCTGAGTGAAACCTGGTATCCGTTTTCTCTGCCCTATCATTTGCACCATCAGCAATGCCAACAGGGCCTGTCAGGCGACAAGCCGGCGTTGGGTGAGTTGAACTATCGCATCAGTCGCCAATTGCCTCTGGCGGGAGAAACCAGCACTTACGGGCAGGTCGGCGAACAGAACAACGAAGTCCAGTGTCAGTTATCGGGGTTGAGCCCTCAACAACAGACAATGCTGAAAGCTAAATGGGTTACCGAAACAGAGGTGGAAAAAGAGGAAAAGGTGAAAAAGTTCCATCTCCAGTTTTACAACTGGACGATAGATCAGACAGGACCAGAGAAACTCACTGACTTTCTGAACCATACACAACTGGATGCCGACCAACTTCAGGCGCTGCTTGCACAACAGACTCAGTCACCACGCCAATCGCCTAACTGCAAGCAAAACCCCGGCCTCACCTACGGTGCGTGCTATATCAACGGCACGACCACACCCGCTATCAGCCTGGACAACGCCAAGCTGACCCACGTTAGCCTTGAGCGCTTCGACAGGCTGCAACGCATGATTCGTCTACAGCGCTGGCTCGGCCTGCCTTTCGCGCAATTGGACACCCTGATAGTCAGCGCCATGCGCTGTGAAGGCCATCGCAACAGCACGCTGCTGATCACCCATAACACCCTCCGGTCGCTGGGGGTCTTTTGCTATTTGAGCAAACGCTACACGTTGCAAGCCGAAGAATTTGCCGCCCTGCTTCATCAGTTACCCGTCCATGCCTCAGGCGACCGCGTGTCATTGTTCGACCAGGTGTTCAATCGCACGGGTTCCGCCCTGCCTCCCCTGTATCTGGACAGCGCTACGTTCGACGGTACCACCCGGCAACAGCTCTGCGCGGGGTTGGGCCTGCAAGACACCCAGGATTCGCTTCAACTACTGATCAACCCCAACAAACCTGCAACCCGTACGATCGAGACGGTCAGCGAGATCTATCGGCAAGCGAGAGTCGCTCGCCTGTTCGGGTTATCGGTCGTGGAATGCCGACAGTTGGTGCAAATGCTCGGGAATGCGAACTTTCTCATGCAGCTGCGCAACCCAACGTTACGCAACAAACCGAAGGGCACGACTGACTTCCTCGACATGCTCATGCACCTGGAGTGGGCCAGCCGTTGGTTTAAAGAAAACGGCAGCAGCCTGGCGCTGCTCAGACGCCAGCTATTGCTGGATCGCCAGGTCCAGGACCCGATCATCAATCAGCTATTGAAGGAGTTCGCCAGCTATGACCAAGCGTCTCTTTCCGAAGCGTTGCACCGGCTTGATCTCCCTCAGCAACCCGATGACGAAACAGTTCGTTTACCCGCCATTGACTGGGAATCCTTGGCCTATGCGGCGCTGCAACGGATGCGTCCCAATAACAGCATCGAGATGGCGCTCGATCAAGTGCTCTCCTCCGTTGAAATCAGCACTATGCCTGTACGTACGACACATTTGATCAACCAAGCGAAACCTACCCTCAACACACTGCTGAGCAAGGTGCGTGATGAGTTGTGGGCTTTATATCTACGCCTTAAAGAAATCACCCAAGCCGTCCTCCATGAGCCAAGCAATGCCAACGGCTATCAAAAATACGACAATGACCACCATTTCCTGCGTTTATATGCCCCCGCTGCTTCGCCGCTGCAAACGCTCAGTTATCTGATACTGCGGTTACCTCACGCCGCCGATATTCTGCAACTGCCCCTCAGCCCACAAGCACTTCACCAGTTCCTGATCAATCCGCACTGGCTCGCGAGCAAGTACAAGATGTCTTCATTACTTGAACTCACCCCGTACAACCTCTACCTCATGCAGCAGTTCAAACATTGCATACACCACTGCGGCCTGACGGAAGAGCAACTGCTCGACTACTTCGAACACGCCAATACCTTGCCCAACGACGCTACGCAAAACACCAGTGAAGAAACGAACGAGCGTCTCGCTCAACTTTTAGGTTGGAATGCCAGTGAAATCGACGTTTTCTGCGACAAACTGAGACCTCCACGCATTACCTCAATGATGCGCCTGGACTGGGTGCTGCGCTGCCGCCAAGCCAGCATCGACACAGGCCTGCCTGCCAACATGCTGATCAAAGCCAGCGAACTGAAAGCCGACTCTACATTTGCTGACTGGAAGAGCGTCGGCGAGGCGATCACAAGTGCGTATTCATAACCCATTCACACCCTACTCACATTCGACCTGCTCAAGGATTGATCATGTCTCACTCGCTTAATCAACAGCTCAATGAAAGCCTGCGCGACGCCATGCTCGCGTACTACCTGACCTACAAGGTACCTACCGATTTAAAGGAAAAGATCACCCATGCCGACGATCTTTACGAATACTGGCTGCTCGACGTACAAGTCAGCCAAGCCGTACCGACCAGCCCGGTAGCCTGTGCCATCTCCAGCCTGCAGCAGTACATCACGCGCATCCAACTCGGCCTGGAACCGGGCTATGAAAAGCAGGGCATGACCGCGCAACAGGACACGTTATGGCGCGAACAGTTGCACACCTACGCTCTCTGGAATGCCAACCAGCAGTTGCACTATCACCCCGCCAACTACTTGGACCCGACATTACGGCGTGACAAGACCGACAGTTTTGAACAGTTGGAAAACGACCTGAGCCAGTATCGAATTCAAGCGGATACCGTCACCACGGCGGTTCACAATTACCTGGCCAGGTTCGAGGAAACCGCCAACATACGCACGATCAACGGTTATATCGACGCCGACTTGAGCAAGCTGCATAGCGGCACCTATTACTTCGTCGGTAAATCGAGTTCCGAAAACACCTATTACTGGCGCTCCCTCGATCTGTCCAAGCGCGCAGGCTCGGTACTTTTTCAGGACGCCTGGTCAGACTGGGAGAGAATCAACTTGTCGGTCTCCGATGCCACCGCCGAGCAAAGTATCCGGCCGGTGTACTTCAATAACCGGTTATTTTTCATCTGGGCCGAATGCATCAAACCCGCCCCCACCAGTTCCGTCCCAACGGCGCAAACGGATTCAGAGGAAAAAAAACAGCTGACCGAATGGATCAACAGCCGCTACGTCAAGTTTCGCCTCAATTTTTCTTATAAAAAGCACGATGGTAGTTGGAGCGCACCCAAAGCCTGCATCGAGGAGCACTGCGCTACCGAAGACGTCAATGCATTGACCTCTGCCTTTCTGAAAACCATTACGCAGACGGTAGCTATCGTCGACAGTAACGGCCCCCCGGTACTGTTTTTAAGTGTGCTGGCCACCAGCCGTAAAGACCCCAAACAGCAGGAGAACTTTATTGGCAAATTTTTCCAGGCTGTCCACGTCGACCAGTCCTTCAACATCACCACCATCGCCGATGGTGGCAGCCCCGAGCGCTACAGCGTGCTGCCCGGCTCACAGGTGGACGAAGAGATAAACCGACTCCTGGAACACTTCGATCCATCGCAGAAGACAAAAGTGCAGACTGTCGTTCAAGGCAAAGATCAAAGCGTGAGTGGGTACTACAGTGAGTTGCTGCCTGACACCGCCCGGCAATACCTCACGTTCTTTGCTCATAAAAACCAAGGTAACTTGCAGTTCAAGGTGACCCCCCCAAACAAGCACTCGATTTCCCCCAGGGAAGAAACGATTACCGAAGACAACAACCATTGGAACTTTGGAAAAAATCGAGAAAAAATAAAAAACCCAGAAACAAGTGACGTCTCTTTTGATTCAAACACCAATGAACTCGTATTTACTTCCACCCTCAATCAAAATTTCCGGCAATCGTACAGCGTCACATTAACAAAAGAAGCCCCTAAGGACATTAGCATCATACTGATAGTAGACGACGCACTGGATGATCCGAAAGCCACTCAGCTCAAACTGACCAGCGAGTCTAAAATTACCGGCCCAACAGACGCGTTAAAAACTGATTTTTACGCTATTTATTTTAAAAACACGGCCACGCATGACGAGTTCCCCAACGCTGTACATATCAAAAACGGGTTACTCATTAACGCTAAGTCCAAAGACGGGAACACCGTCTCACTCGAAGATCATTATATCGACAAGAATGCGTTCATCAGTTTATACACAAGTACAAAAAACTCCATCCAGGTCGCCCTTGACCGCTACAGCAAATACCCAGACGCAAACAAAAAGACGTCGCTGCACGCACAAAATACGTTGACCATCAAAAGGCCCAACGTGCGCACATCTAATTTACGTGCCTATAAGCACATCATTATGAGAGCCAATTTTACAGACTATCCATTCACCGAAAAAATCAATGCCAACTCGCATCAAATCATCAACTATCAGGACACTGTCCACGAAAGCCTCACCGGATCAAAACCCGAATTACCCAGCGGCCATCGGGTCACGGCGCGGATTCCAGTGACCACGGAGGAAATAACGTCGGGCATTACCCTGATACACGGGGTGGTGACGCTTGAGCCTGCCAAAGAAGACGGCTCGACAATTCTCGGCTATACCCTGAAAGCGACCACCTTGAAGCTGGCCCCTTCCACCTCTGACACAACGCTCAATCAACAACTGGCGCCGACGATCAAAAGACAGACGTCGGAAAAACTCGGCACCGCCGAATTTATTGATTTCCCAACGAGCACCTCAACCCCGCCTGCCGACACGCCCCCCCGCCTGCGCATGAATACCTGTTTTGCCGGCAATCTGGTCAAGGCGGCCAATGTCAGCCTTGAGCATTTGTTTTCGTTAACACCGAAAACGTGGCAAGAACCTCCACTCACGCCAGGTGGCGCAGCAGAGGACATTGACTTTAACGGGGCTCACGGCAAGTACTTCTGGGAGCTGTTCCTGTACGTGCCCTGGCTGGTTGCCCACCGCCTGAATCAGGAGCAGCAGTATGTCGAAGCCCAAGCCTGGCTCAAACACATCTTCGACCCAGGGCGATTGGCCGATACGGCCAGCGAGCGCCCTGCATTTTGGGGGTTCAACGAGCTCGTTCGTACGGGTCCGCTCCCCGGTTCAGTCACTCACGACCCACATAAACTGGCGATTCGCTCACCGGTGCATTTTCGCAAAGCAATCTACCTGCTTTATCTCGACATACTGCTCAATCGTGGCGATGCAGCCTATCGGCAACTCACCCCCGACAGCCTGACCCAGGCCAAACTCTGGTACACGCGAGCCAATCACTTTCTCGGGCCACGCCCCCGCGTCACCACCACTGAACCGTGGGATGAAATCACCCTCGAAAGTTTGACGACGAGCCGCTCTAAAGCCCTGGTAGAACTGGAGCAAGAAAACCCACCAATCAATGTCAACCCTGCGACCGAAAGCACCGCACTGGCTTCGCTCACGGACACCGATAATCTGTGCCTACCCTTCAATACCGATCTGGTGGCGCGCTGGGACAAGCTCGAAAGTCGCCTGCATAACCTGCGCTACAATCTCGATATCACTGGCAAACCCTTGCGCCTGTCGCTGTACGCAACCCCGCTCTCACCTCTGAAACTGTTGGCCAGCCGCAGCAGCGGTGCCTTCGGCGAAGGAGGCGCGGCGCCGTTCATTGACGCGCAAGTCGGCCATTATCGCTTCCAGATCATGCTGGGCCACGCGCTCACGGCAACCGAGGCGGTGATTCAATTCGGCAACACGGTGCTGAGCCTGATTGAGCGCAAGGAACAGGCTGAATACCTGGAGTTGCAGCAACAACAAGCCTGGGACTTGGCCAATATCGTCGTCACCCAACAACACCAGGCATTGTTGCTCGACGAGAAAAACCGCCAGGCACTCGGCGCCAGTCGTAGCATGATCGAATCCCGGATGCGCCACTACGAACGCCTGCTCACCGAAGGCATCAGCCCCGCAGAAGCACACGCAGGCCAACTCTACCTGATCAGTAGCGGATTCGAGGCCGCAGGTTCCGCCGCCGCCGCAGCGGCCGGCATCGCGATGATCGCGCCGAACATCTTCGGTACGAGTACCGGCGGGTCGCGCTGGGAGGGCCCGTTTTATGCAGCCCAAGCCTTGGCTCAAGGCGTCGCGACAGTGTTGCGGGGCACTGCCGCAGACCTGGACCGTTCCGAGCAATTCAACCGTCGGGAGCAAGAGTGGGCGCATGCCCAGGATCAGGCCCGACTCGAATTGGCACAGGTCGAT
Organism: Pseudomonas sp. 910_23; assembly: GCF_052850795.1. Lineage (NCBI taxonomy): Bacteria > Pseudomonadati > Pseudomonadota > Gammaproteobacteria > Pseudomonadales > Pseudomonadaceae > Pseudomonas > Pseudomonas sp. 910_23. The sequence goes on from NZ_VXCZ01000029.1 coordinate 20,443, forward strand.
GCCCAGTTACAAGCCTATGCCGAGCAGGAAAAAGCCACGCGCCTGCAATTACGCCTGGCCGAGACCTCCCTGGCCCAGGCCTGGTCGAACTATCAATTGCTGGCCAAGCGCTTTACCAGGGCACAACTGTATGACTGGCTCAATGTACAACTGAGCAAGTTCTACTACCAAGTCTATGACCTTAGCCTTTCCCTGTGCCGCACCGCGCAAGCGTGCTGGCAGTACGAAGTCGCAGACTATGCGAGCACGTTTATCCAGCCCGGTGCCTGGAACAACAACTACCGCGGCTACCTGGCGGGTGAGGCCCTGAAGCTGTCGCTGTTGAAGATGAATGCGGCCTATGTGGACCAGAACGTGCGGGACCTGGAGATCGTCAAGACCATCTCCCTGCGTCATCGCATGATCGATTGCAAAGTCTCCACACCTACAACAGACACAACCGGCACTCAATCATCGAGTACACAAAACACATGGGCCGAGCATAAACGACAACTGGTCGATAACGGCACGCTGTGCTTCAAGTTGCCCGAGGCTCTGTTTGAAGAGGATTACCCCCACCACATCCTGCGGCGAATAAAAGGCATCAGCGTGTCGTTACCCGCGACGCTAGGCCCCTATGAGGACATCAAGGCGATACTGACCCAAACCCATAACGAAATCGTATTGCCCGCAGGCGAGCGGCGCCGCGACATGCGTGCCCATCAGCAAATCGCACTGTCCACCGGCCTGGATGACAACGGCCTGTTCACCCTCAACTTCGAGAGCCACGATCGCTACTTGCCCTTCGAATACACCGGGGCCATCTCCAACTGGACCCTGGAATTCCCCAATCACAGCCGGCAAGAAGCCGTACTCCAATCAATCAACGATATCGTCATTCACCTGCGTTACACCGCCAGGGTGCCAGTTGCCAGCGGGGGTAAGGTATGAACGACGATACGCCCAACCTCCAAGTCAATACCCCGGCCCTGCCCAAAGGCGGCGGTGCCATTCAAGGCACCGGCAAAGGCTGGGGCGATGTCGGCGCCAGCGGTATGGCCACCTTTGAGATTCCCTTGCCGATCTCTCCCGCGCGCGGTTACGCGCCGGCCATGTCGCTGGCCTATCACAGCGGCGCTGGCAACGGCCCCTTCGGATTGGGTTGGGGGATACCCCTGCCGGCTGTCAGCCGGCGTACCTCCCATGGTGTGCCGGCCTACACGGAGCACGACGTACTGGTGGGCCCCGACGCGCAAATATGGCTACCCGAACGCGACGCCGAAGGTGCGATCGTCAGCCGCGCCGCGACCTCCTTCAATGGTTTGCCACTGACCATCGCCTACACGGCCACCCGGTACTTTCCCCGGGTTGAGAGCCATTTCGACCGTATCGAGCACTGGCACTCGGCAACCGATGCTGCAGGCTTCTGGTTGATACAAAGTGCCGATGGCAGTCAGCACTTTTACGGGAAGACCCCATTGGCCCGAATTGCCGATCCGGACCACCCGCACCATGTGGCGCAATGGTTGTTGCAGGAAAGCCTGAATACCCACGGCGAACACATTTATTATCACTACAAAAAAGAAACTGACTCCTCACGCTACCCGAGGGACTGTCGAGCCCAGCGTTACCTGGAGCGCGTCTGCTACGGCAACTTCACCGCCGAGGAGCAGGAACAACTCTACCTTTGGAAGACCGACGATGAGCCGGGCATGGGCTGGCACTTTCAGTTGCTCTTTGACTATGGCGAACGTGACCTTGAGCTGGATAAGCGGCCGACGTATCAGAAAATCCGGGAGTGGCCGACACGACCCGATCCTTGCTCGGATTTTTCGTTCGGCTTCGAGCTACGCACCCTGCGCTGTTGCAACCAGATTCTGATGTTTCACCACTTCCCCAAGGAAGCGCAAATGGGCACCGACCCGGTGCTGGTCAAACGTCTGCTGCTGGAATACCGCGCGCCCACCCATGTCAGCCTGTTGATTGGGGTCCATGAGCAGGCCTTCGACAGCTCGGGCAATAGTGTGAGCCGCCCGCCGCTGGAGTGTTTTTACCAATCGAGCCAGCTCAAGGTAGACAAGAGCGGCTATAAGCCCTTCAGTTCGCTGCCCGGGCTGTATGACAGCGATCGCTATCAACTGGTCGATCTGTATGGCGAAGGCATACCGGGTGTGTTGTATCGCGCTGACAAGAGTTGGTACTACCGTGAACCGCTCAGGCCGCAGCACACGAAAACCAGCGACGAGGTGATTTACGGCGCGGCCCAGGAGTTGGCGCGGGTGCCGGTCGCCGACAGCAGCCGGCCCATCCACCAGGCGCTGGCCGATGTGGACGGCGATGGCCGTTTGGACTGGCTGGTTGCCCACCCAGGAATGAATGGCTTTTTCAGCCTGGATGAACAGCGTAACTGGTCAGCCTATACGTCGTTCGATGCATTCCCCTCGGAGTTCTTCCACCCCCAGGGCATCCTCGCCGACTTGATGGGGACGGGACGCCCTGACGTTGCCATGATCGGCCCCCGTAGCGTACGCCTGTATGCCAATCGCCGAAGAAAAGGCTTCGAACCCGCCATTGAGGTGCCTCACAAGCTCGATGACGTCTTGCCGATCGTTTCCGCCTCGCCTAACGAGCTGGTGGCGTTCAGCGATGTACTCGCCACGGGCCAACAGCATCTGGTGCGTATCCGGCATGACGAAGTGAAATGTTGGCCGAACCTGGGTCGAGGCCGCTTTGCCCGAGGGTTTGTGTTGGCTACGTTGCCACTGCGTTATGAAACGTTCAAGCCGGCCAATGTACTGCTCGTCGACCTCAATGGAGGTGGCGCTACGGACTTGCTGTATCTGAGCGCCGCCCACCTGTGGATTTTCCTCAATAAAGGCGGCAACGGTTTCGAGGCGCAGGCGATCAAGGTCCCATGGCCAGAGGGTGTGCAGTATGACGACCACTGCCAGGTCAACATCGTCGACGTGAGCGGCCGGGGCTGCCCTAGCCTGATCCTGACCGCCGCCCACCAGACCCCCATCCATTGGCGCTACGACTTTTTCAGCCACAAGCCCTGGCTGCTCATACGCACCGACAACAACATGGGCGCCCAGGCGTCGATCAAATATCGCAGCAGTGCCCAGGAGTGGCTGGACGAAAAACGCGAGCTGCATGCCAAGGGCCAGCCCGCTATCAGCCAGTTACCCTTTGCGCTGCTGCTGGCCAGCCAACAAACCCAACGAGACGAAATTACCGGCAACCAGCTGACCCAGCGCGTGAGCTATCGTCAGGCTTATTACGACCGTGTGGACCGCAAGTTTCGTGGCTTTGGGCTGTTGCTGCAAACCGACACCGACAGCCGCAAAGACGCCCCTCACGCGCCGGGGTCAAGCGCTCCCGTGCTCAGCAAAACCTGGTTTCATACCGGGCGATCCCTTGACATGCCCTGCCTCGGCCAGAGCACTCACGACCCAGACGCCAAGGCTCCCGGCCGCACGCTGGTCAGCCGCTACAGGGGGACAGCTGGGGCACAACCGCTGGATCATCATGACGACTTGATCAGCGACCCCGCACCGGCGCTGGCACGCGACGTGGCGCGTGCACTCAGTGGCGCGGTGCTGCGGGTCGAAGTGATGGCAGCAGACCCGGCGCAAGACGCCGTGCCCTACTCGGTCAAACACCAGCGGTATCTGGTCCGTGAACTGGCCCCGGCCAGTGCTCATACGCCCTACCCCCGGTTGCTGCCATTAGCGCTGGAGTCGATCAGCTATCAATATGAAGGCGTGGAAAACGATCCCGTCTGCCTGCACCAGATCAATCTGCGCTGGGATGCCTATGGTTACCTGGTGCATAGCGTGACCCTGCATTATGCCCGCCGTACCACCACCGACAGCCCGCCGCCCGCCGTGCTGGTGGATGAGCACCAGCAGCGCTGGTGGCAAGATACCCATGACAACGCGCAACAATTCTATTACCTGAGCGAAACGCTGGCGCAGCCCATTCATCTGGACGACGCACAGCAGTGGTGCCTGGCCTTGCCCTACCGCCAACGAGACAACGCCCTGGTGCTCGGCAAGGCGCCGGTGCCTGGCGGGCTGGACCCTGCGCGTATCGCCTATGAGGTGTTCATCGATACCAGCGTCGGGCCGCTGGCCGCAGGGGCCAGCCGCACCCTGAGCGGCTTGTCGCTGCAGTACTACCGGCAGGCCGGTAGCTCCGGTAAAACCCTGGAGCCTGGCGTCGCCACCGTCCAGGCATTGACTGACTATCTGGAAATCGCCGAGCTGGATGACCAGGCCATAAGTGCCTACAACGACATTCCGGCCATGCCCAACCAACCCAAGGTGGACCTGGTGCAAAAGCTCACCGACAGCGGCTATCACACCATGGAGTTGTTTTTTCTATTCGACGGCGAGGTGCCGCCCAAGGAAAACCGACTGTGGTCGATTCGCCGGCACTTTCCCCGCTATGGCAAGGCCACCCAGTTTTATCGGATAAGGGCGCTGCGGGCCACCGAGGCCCATGGCGAAACAAAGCTCACCTATGACCCCTACACGTTGCAAACCGTGCGCGTAAAAATGCCCGACGATTGTGTAACCAAGGCCGAATACGACTATCGATTGCTGCTGCCGATAAAAATCGTCGACCCCAATGGCACTATTCAAGAAGCGCTTTATGACGGTTTTGGGCAGTTACTCGCCAACACCTTTTACGGCCACGAACAAAGCCTCAGAGTGGGCTTCGCCGCCCTGGAAAGCTACCGCCCGCGCAAAAATGTAACGCCCGCATTGGCCATCGAACAGGCGCAAAGCGTGCTGCAAGACATGGCCAGCGCGCACTGCTACGCGCCTTTCAGTTGGATGGGCAGCATCGACTTGGCTCTGGTCAAGCCCGAGTGGATTACCAAGGGGTATCTGCTCCCCAGCGGGCATATCCGCATGAGCGCGCGATCGCGGCTGAGTGGTGCTCGCCAGCCCCTCAGTGACAGTGCAAAACAACTCAAGGCGTTGATCGATGAGGCCAGCCGTACGCCGGTACATGGGCTCATATTGCAAGCTGACCGCTACCCCGGCGATGCCGAACAACAGGTTCGCATGACCCTGACCTGCTGGGATGGCTTCGGCCGCTCATTGCAGACCAAGCAGAAGACCGAACCAGGCCCGGCCCATGCGGTCGACGACAAGGGCAACCTGTTGGTCGACGAACGACCGGATGCAAACGCCACCTTGAAGAAACAGCTGCGCCAAGTGCAAGCCGACCCCCGCTGGCGCATCAGCGAGCGTGTCGAATACAACAACAAGGGCTTGGTCATTCGTGTCTACCGTCCCTACTTCGCCGACAAGCACGCCTACGTCAATGATCGATCGATGCGCGAGCTGGGCCACAGCGACCAACAGTTCTACGACCCTCTCGGGCGCCCGACAAAGACACTGACCGCAGGAGGATTTATGCGGCGTACCACCTATTGGGCCTGGTACACCGTCAATGAGGATGAAAACGATACCTACGAAGAGCTGCACGCTGCCCCCACCAAAGCACTGACTGACGAGCGATAAGGGCCCGGCTGATCGGATCGCAGAGTGCGCGCTCCGGTTTTTGATCGTTCCCACGTAGCGTGGGAACGATCAATGCAGGCTTGAGTGCGTGGCAACGCGGCAGGACAGCGCCCCATTCATTCTCCTACCTGGACCTCGGGCCTCGGCGCCAGCTCGTTGCCAAGGTCGAATACCCGCCCCTGGCAATCTGTACGAAAAAGCCACGCCATTCGGTCAGCGCGGAAATCACGCCGCGGGCCGCCATCACAAGGTTGCGAGTAACCCGGCCTTGAGCAGCCATGGGTAAGCCCGTCAACGAAACGGCCAATGCTTCGATACCGGACGCAGCCCAGTGCGTCCACACCTGATTGAACATTCTGCTCAGCCCACCGTTCGCCGTCGCAACCGGGTCCGGCAGTTGCAGGCTTTGGCCGTGGGGATCGTGGGCGGCCGTCGGGTGACCACCACGGATCATCGTGCCCATCGCTCCATCGAAGGCTTCTATTACAGGAGAGACATTGGGTTGCATCAGCGCGGGTACTTCCCCGCCGTAAACAGCGTTGGCCACGGTTGCCAGACCATAGGCCGCCGTCGCTCCAGCGGTGCGCGCGACCCTGCCCTGCAGGGGCGTGCTGCCCCAGGAGACGCCGCTACCATGCCCACGGATGACCTGTTGCACGAGTTCCCTGGAGAGCGCGCGTACATGCCCGCCCAACCGCCGGACCGCTACCGGGTCCCAGCTGTGCTCGGCTTGATCACCTATCGAGTCGCCATAAACGGCATATCCCATACCCGCAGCACCTGCAAAAACAGCACCGATCTGTGGCGCAAATCGCGTCCAGTTACCAGCGACACCGGTGCTCATATGCGCCGTGGACACTGCATCCAATACCGCGACGGTAATGCGCAAGATTTGGTTGCGTTGCGCCGTGGGCTGTATGTTGCTGAAGATCGCCAGATCGACGCCCGTCGAAATAGCATTGGCAATATAGGTGGATAAACCATCACGAATCGCGGCCGATGCACCCGCCTGTATCCTGGGTCGAAAAATGCGCTCCATATGCGCGAGCCTGCGGCTGATGGAAAGCCTGCGCAGTTGTGTCTGCCGAGGCGGTTCCAGAGCCGGTGTCGACGTCAGCCCCTGCCCATCGACCTTGGTGATCGGGTTACCGCCAACCATGGCGTACAGATTCAAACCATCGGCATCGCCGATCGGGTCCGGGCTGATCCAACGGCATAACCACGGTGCGTAATACCTGAAGCCGTAGTAAGACAACCCACTGGCATCGCGCTCCTTGCCCGAGTAACGGATGAACCTGTAACTCGCCTCGCTGGCATTCTTCGCCGCCCACCAGGCAGTCCCGCCGTAGGGGTAATAACTTTCCTGGCTGAGCAGTTGCGCCTGCTCGCCCAGTTCCAGGCTGCTGCTGCCCAAGTGGTCCGACAAGCCGTAACGGATCTGCGCGTCCTGGCGCCCCCCCGAAGGGTGGCGATCCCAAAGCAGGACGCGCACCGTGGTCGTACCAGCATCAAGGTTGAGTACATTCAGTTGCTCACCCGTTGCGCTGTCATGCCGAATTTCCAGCCCCGGCAAGTAGCGCACCTCGGCCCTATGCAGCACGCCCCGGGCCTGGGAGACCCGGCGCTTGAGGATGCGCTGGCCCGTGGCATCGTAGGCGTAACGTTCTTCATCGTCGTTGCCGCCCTCGCGCCGCACCTGCGTGAGGCGCACCAGTTGATTGCGCACATCCCAGCCCATCTCGTAATCGCCTGCCAACGCTTGCAGATTGCCATTGCGGTCAAAGCCCTGGCCCAACCCCGGCGCAGTCTTGCCATCGGCCTGCGGCAAAAAATGATTGCTGCCCGCGGCCACGCTCATCTGCCGCGTGAAGCCCGTGCCGCTGCTGGGCACATGTTGCAACTCAAGCATATTTCCGGCGGCGTCATAGCTGAACCGCTGGGTGTAGCGACGCCATACGCTGTCGTCAGTCGAGCCGAACGTCACACTCGCTGGTAACGCCGGGCCTCCAGTGTTGCCGGCGGTTTCGCGGCCGGTGGCCTTGGTCAGTTGCGATAACGTGTCGTACTCATAAAGGCTGGTCGAACTGATTCGGGTGTTGCTGGACCATTGCGTCGGCTGGGCAAGGTCATCGATCCGCACGACGTTGCCAACGCCGTCATACTCGTAGCGCAGGTCTTGCAGCGCTGCGCCCGGTCGCGCGGGCAGATGGGCAGTCATTTGCCGCAAGCGACCATCGAATTCACGGTAGTGCATGGCACGCACAACGCCGTTGCCGGCGCGTTCGCTGAGCACCTGACCCGCTGCGTTGTAGTGCCGCTGGCCCAGTACCTGCGTACGCTCGCCGCCCCTGGGCGTCACAAAGATGCTCGCCGGTTGGCCGTCAATGCCGTAGGCGTAGTCGAAGCGATTGCCCTTGGCGTCCGTGTGATGCAGGCGCTCACCCAGCGCGTTGAACCCAATGGATGTCTGGAATCTCTCGGGCTCCAGGAGCACCTCGCGTTGTGCGTACAGCTGCGGCCAATCCAGCGCGGCATCCGCCTGCCGGAAGCGTCGGGTCTGCTGAGCAACTTCTGCGTGCACCCCATACCGCTCGTGGAACAACGAGCCGCCGCCGTCATCGTGGCGAACCACCCGGCCGCAGCGGTTGCGCGCCGCCTCTTCGTTCGAAGATGCAGCATAGGCAAGACGCTCGACGCACAACGCTTGCCCGTCACTGGCCGCCTGCTCGAAGACCGCCACCGGCCGCAGATATTGATCGTAGCGATGAGCCTGGTGAGCGCCCCGCCCATCCCATTCTTCCAGTAACTGCCCAGCCTCCCCCATCAGCGTCAGCCGCCAGCCGGCATCCACGCTGTCGGTGCGCAACGCTTGTCCACCAAGGCTATAGACCGTGCGTTGATTGGGCGCGGTGTCAGGCTGTGAGCGTGACAACTGCAACAAACGTGGGTCCCACTGTTCAATCATCAAGCCCGTACTGCCATACACCTGACGATGAATGCGCATCTGCGGTTCAACCTCTGTGCTTGAACGGTGGTAATCGATGTTACGAACAATTAACCCACGCGGGTCGACTGCGACCAGGGACGGCGTGTTTCGATGGATGGAATCAGACATGACCTCAGGACCTTATTGCTGAACAAGTAGTCCTGAGAGCCTAGGGATGAGGGGATGAGAAAGGTGGTGCTGGAGGATGCTTTTGTGTATCCAGTTACTGGCATCGCCCCGACCCGCTCACGTGTCAGCGTGCCGCCCGCCCTGACACCCTCGGACGGCTGGGTTTGTAGCGACGCCAAGCTCGCGCGTTTGACTCCCAAGGCGCGTCGACCCGTTGTTGGTGTCGATAGAACGTCACACGGCCTGCCAGTTGCAGACGATGCCGATAAAGCCAGCGCAACTCCGAACCTGTGGCGGAAGTCGTGGACTTATGGATCACATCATCCACGTCCAGATTATCAAGGGCAAAATGCACCTGCCGGGTGCTCTGAGGGTCCGTCAGCGTCTTCAACGCCGACTTACTGGCGCGGCTGACCAACTTATGCTGGAACTCACTCAAGTCCACGTCGATATAATCCTTCAGAGTACGCTCGAACGAATACTCACTGGAAGCAAGATCACTGACGAACCGCTTCGCGAACTCCCGGTTGGCGGTGGTCGACGTACAGCCCGAATACTTCGACACAATAGCGCCATAGAACTGTTGTGCAACCGACGAGCCTTGCTCCGTGAGCCTTTGCTCATACTCGTGTTCATCGATCCTGCCGAGCTTGAACTGAATGAACATGGGGGCACTTTCCTTTCTCAGCCTCGCAGTCGCCGGCCCTATCTCCTCGTTCCCGAAATAGGCGGCCATTATGTCCCCACGTGCGGTCAGCTTCGACCAGAAGCTGCGGTAGAGACGCACGGTATCCGCCAAGCCGAAAATGATATCGCCACGACTGGGTTGGAATTGCTCGCCAAACGTCGTTTGCGTGCCATCGGCATCCCTGAACCCTACGGGATTGCCTCGGGCCATCGCATACAGGTTCAAGCCGTCCACATCGCCCATCGGGTCCGGGCTTATCCAGCGCTGCAACCACGGTGCGTAATAACGCGCACCGTAGTAGTACAGGCCCGTGGCGTCGCGCTCCTTGTCGGAGTAACGGCGAATCTTAGGGTGCCCCCGAACGATATTGCTGGTTGCCCGCCACGCCGTTGCGCCATAAGGATAGTAATGCTCCTGGCTCAACAAGCGAGCCTGCTCGTCCAGTTCCAGCGCACAGCTCTTGAGGTGATCCAGAATGCTGAATCGCAGTGAGTGGGTACTCATCTCGCTGGGTTTGCCCGACTCCCATTGCACCACGGTGACTCGCCCACCGCCCGTATCAATGTCCAGCACATTGAAGCGCTGTGCCCTTTGCTTGTGTACTTGCAGGCCCGGCAGGTAATAGGTTTCCTGGGTGTAAGGTTTTGCACGAGCCTCACGGCTGCGAACCTTGAGTGCGCGCAGGCCTTGACTGTCATACAGGTAACTCTCCACATCAGGGTCACCGTTCTCACGCTGTACCTGGGTGGTGTAGGTCAATTGATTGCGCACATTCCAGGCCGCCTGCTGTGTGCCGTCGAGCGACAACTGATTGCCATTGGCATCGAACGCCCCATCCCATTGAACCTGCCGCCCTTGCGCTACGGGCACGGCGCGGTTCGTGAGCGCCGCCACTTGCATTTCGCGGGTATAGCCTGTGCCGCTGGAGGGCACGTGTCGAAGGCGCGTCAGATTGCCCGCCCCATCATAGGCATAATGCTGGGTGTAATTGCGCCAGAGCCCCTGATCCGTCGCCCCGAACTGCACCTGCGTTGGCAAAGCCCGGCCCCCGGCATTGGCGCTATTTTCCCGACCGCTGGCCTGGATCAACTGATAAAGCGTGTCGTACTGGTAGCGATTAACCGCATCAATCCGGGTGTTGCTGTGCCATCGAATCGGTTGCGCCAGGTCGCTGAGGCTGAGGATGTTGCCGACCGGATCGTACTCATATACCAGCTGCTGCAGCGGCGTGCCGGCCTGCCCTTGGCGGTACACCTCAAGTTGCTGCAAACGACCGTCATGCTCGGCGTAACGGGCGACTTTGGTAACGTTATTGCCCGCCCGCTCGGACACGACTTGGCCGCTGGCGTTGTATACCCGCTGATTCATCAACACTTGGCGCTCGCCGGTCTTGAAGATCAGCAGCATTTCCAACACCCAGCCCTGTTGCCCATAGCGCCACTGTAGGCGGTTGCCCTTGGCATCGATCTGCTCCAGCATTGCACCCAGCGCATCGTAACGCCAGGTGGTGGTATAGGCCTGGCGTTCCGTTAGCAGATCCTGTGCCTCATCGCTGTTTGGCCAGTCGACCAGAGCGATATCGGCGCGAAACCGTCTGGTTTGCTTGATGACGCGTTGATCGATCGCGTACGCCTCCACCAGCAGCACACCCGCTGGGTCCGCATGGCGAATCAACCGTCCACAGCGATTGCCGACGACCTCGGCCGAGATTGCGGGCGCGTACGTCATACGCTCGACACAACGGGGTGACGGGTCCTCTGCAGATTGTTCGAACACCGCCACAGGGCGCAGCAAACTGTCATAGTGAAACGCTTGGAGGGCGCCGCGCGAGTCCCAACTGTGCAACCGCTGCCGCGCTGCACCGTACATGACCAAGCGCCAACCGGCATCCATACTCTGGGTTCGCACGGTTTCACCCGACAGGCTGTAAAGGTTCGATTGCGCCGCCACCCCGGTCGAGCCAAGGGCGAACTGACGTGGGTCCCACTGTTCAAGCAAAAAACCACTGGCACTCAACACCTGGCGATTGACCCGCGGCTGAGGGGAGTCCGCGAGCGTTGCACGATGATACTGCACAGTGCGCACGGCTAACCCGCGAGGGTCAATGGCCGTCAAGGTAGGCGTATTTCGATGAAGGGCGTTAGACATGAATTCATGACCTGTTTTGCACTAAGGTCAACAAATCCTAGAGGTACCGGCCTCGATAAAGGGGTATAAAAAGTAGCCTTGTGTAACCAGATTCTGGCACCACCTGTCGAGACCAGCAGGCTTGGCACCTGCTGGCCTCAAAGGTTTTCAGTGCCCGCCGGCGCAGGTCGGCGAGGCCGGGGCTGCGTCGATTTTCGCCCATTCCTCAGGCGTGTAGGTATGCAGCGCCAACGCATGAAATTCGCTCATCAGGTCACCCAGGGTGGCGTAGACCTTCTGGTGGCGCTTGACGCGGTTGAGCCCTTCGAACTGCGGGCTGACCAGCACGGCCTTGAAGTGGGTCTGCAACCCACGGCTGTGCATGTGGCTTTCATCCAGCACACTCAAGTGTTCCGGGCCCAGGGCGGCGAGCGCCGTTTCGATACGCTGTTGCATGGTCATTGCTGCTTACTTCTTCTTGGCCGGTGCGGCACCTTTTGGCGCCAGCTCATTGGTCATGTCTTCCAACAGCTTGTTCACCACCGGTACGGCGCTTTCCAGTTTGGCCTGGGTCATCTGGGCTGATTGCTGAGTCAGCTGGGGCATTTTTTCCAGGACTTTCTTGCCCAGTGGCGACTGGTAGAACGCTACCAGGTCCTTGAGCTCGGATTCGCTGAAGTTGGTGGTGTAGAGCTTGACCATATCGGGCTTGAGCTTCGGCCAGCCGATGGCCTGGTCCAGGGCGGCGTTGGCCTTGGCCTGGTAGCTGTCCAGTACGGACTGCTTGGCGGCAGGCGCCTTGGTCTGTTCGAAACGCTGGGCGAACATTTGCTGCACTTGCATGTACACCGGGGTCCCCAGCTTGTCAGCGTGGGCCAGGGTAAGGAAGGCTTCGGCACTGGCGTTGTGGCTGGCGGTATCGGCAAAAACCTGGCCGCTGGCGCAAACCAGAGCAACCGCGGTACAGATGGCACGAAGACGAGTCATCGAGTTTCCTTTTCTAGCAGGCGAGGTAAGACCCCAAGGGCGCCCATTCTGCGCCTAAAAAACCTCGCGGCTCAACCCCACCCCACGTAGGCCCTGGTTTTGCGGGGCGCAATGGCACAAATGCGGATTTAGGGAACCCACGGCAGCCGCCAGGGCCTAAACTGACCAATCACGACTGGATAAGGAGGGTGCCCGATGAGCCGTATCGAAACCGACAGCCTGGGAGAAGTACAGGTCCCTGATGATGCCTATTGGGGCGCGCAAACCCAGCGCTCGCTGGTCAATTTTGCGATTGGCGAGCAGCGTATGCCGCTGGCGGTATTGCATGCCCTGGCCCTGATCAAGAAGGCCGCCGCCCGGGTCAATGACCGTAACGGCGACCTGCCCGCCGATATCGCCCGGCTGATCGAACAGGCTGCCGACGAAATCCTCGACGGCCAGCATGACGACCAGTTCCCGCTGGTGGTCTGGCAGACCGGCAGTGGCACCCAGAGCAACATGAACGCCAACGAAGTGATCGCCGGCCGCGCCAACGAACTGGCCGGCAACAATCGGGGCGGTAAAAGCCCGGTACACCCCAACGACCATGTGAACCGCTCCCAAAGCTCCAACGACTGCTTCCCAACCGCCATGAGCATTGCTGCGGTGCAAGCGGTGCACCAGCAACTGCTGCCTGCTATCGCGACGCTGTCCGGTGGCCTGGCGGAACTGGCCGCGCGGCATATGAAGCTGGTCAAGACCGGCCGCACCCACATGATGGACGCCACGCCGATCACCTTCGGCCAGGAGCTGTCGGCGTTTATCGCCCAGCTCGATTACGCCGAGCGCGCGATCCGCAGCGCCCTGCCCGCCGTGTGCGAGCTGGCCCAAGGCGGCACTGCTGTCGGCACCGGGCTCAACGCACCCCATGGCTTCGGCGAGGCGATTGCCTCCGAACTGGCGGCGCTGTCGGGCTTGCCCTTCGTGACCGCACCGAACAAATTTGCAGCCCTCTCCGGCCATGAACCGCTGGTCACCTTGCACGGCGCGCTGAAAACCCTGGCCGTGGCCCTGATGAAAATCGCCAACGACCTGCGCCTGCTGGGTTCCGGCCCACGCACAGGGCTGGCCGAAGTGAAGTTGCCGGCCAACGAACCGGGCAGTTCGATCATGCCCGGCAAGGTCAACCCCACACAGTGCGAAGCGCTGTCGATGCTGGCCTGCCAGGTATTGGGCAACGACGTAACCATCGGCATGGCCGCCAGCCAAGGGCACTTGCAGTTGAACGTGTACAAACCGGTGATCATTCACAACCTGCTGGAGTCGATCCGGCTGCTGGCCGATGGCTGCAACAACTTCCAGGAGCATTGCATCGCGGGTCTTGAGCCAGACGCCGCGCAAATGGCCGAACACCTGGAACGCGGGCTGATGCTGGTCACCGCGCTCAACCCGCATATCGGCTACGACAAGTCGGCAGAGATCGCCAAGAAGGCTTACGCCGAAGGGCTGACACTGCGCGAAGCCGCGCTGGAGCTCGGCTACCTCACCGACGCCGAGTTCGACCAGTGGGTCCGCCCGGAAAACATGCTCGGCGCTTAAACCGATATCCGCAGCCGCCGGGCCCTGAGCCCGGCGAGCAGCGAAGGCGCCAACGCCACCATCGCCGACCCCGTCACCACCACCAACGCCCCCACATACCCCAAGGCATTGATCTCTTCGGCCTGCACATAGTCGGGCCACAGCCAGGCCGCCAAGGCCACCGCCACAAAGGTCACCAACGGCGTCAACGCCAGGGTCGCACTGACCCGCGAGGCTTCCCAATGCGCCAGGGCTTCGGCAAATGCGCCGTAGGCCACCAGCGTATTCATGCAACACGCCAGCAGCAGCCATCCTTGCAGCGGGCTCAACTGCAACGCCTCCAGCGGATGCGCCCACGGCGTGAGCAACACCGCGCACGACAGGTAGATCACCATCATCACCTGCAACGAATTCCACACTGTCAGCAACTGCTTCTGCCCCAATGCATAGAACACCCAGATGGTGGTGGCGAGCAGGATCGTCAGTACACCGGCGGTGTAGGTGCCCATGGACGTCAGCAACTCCACCAGGCGTTGGTTGAAGAACAAACCAAAGCCGATAATCAGCACCACCAGCCCCACACCCTGCCCCAGACTGAAGCGCTCCTTGAACACAAACACACTGGCTACCATCAGAAAGATCGGGCCCATCTGCACTACCAGCTGCGCGGTGCCTGGGCTGAGCATTTTCAGCCCAACCAGATACAGCACGTAGTTGCCGACCAGGCCGCACACCGCCATGCCCACCAGCCAGCCGCCCCTGGGGCCGAGCACTTTACGGCTGGGCAAGCGCTTGGTGGCAGCCAGATAGACAAACAGGCAAGTACCGGCCACCGTGAGGCGAAACCAGGTGACGGTGATCGGGTCCATCACTTGCAGCACTTGCTTGAGCTTGACCGGAAGGATGCCCCACAGAAACGCGGTCAGCAGGGTCAGGAAAAAGCCGTAGACCCAGCGGCCGGAGGAGATGTGCATGAGTGCCCCAGATGCCAGAGGAAGTGGAACCGCATTCTAGGGGCAAGTCACTGGATTGGGATACGCCACAATCCTAAATGTGGGAGGGGGCTTGCCCCAATGCCAGTCAGTTAAGAGCTAGAGCAGACAACTAGTGAGCTGTGGCCCGATGAGGGAGTGTCAGTCAGCACATCTGTGACTGACTCACCGCCATCGGGAGCAAGCCCCCTCCCACATTTGGACCGAGCCGGGTGCAGGCTATTTCTTTTTCTTTTTGTCGTGCTTGTCGGTTTTAGCGAACGCATCCTCCAGCGCCCGGTTGATGGTGCGCAACACCTTGACCCGCGCCCAGCGCTTGTCATTGGCTTCTACCAGGGTCCAGGGCGCCACCTCGGTGCTGGTGCGATCAACCATGTCGCCCACCGCCGCGCGGTAGTCGTCCCATTTGTCGCGGTTGCGCCAATCATCTTCAGTGATCTTGAAGCGCTTGAACGGGATTTCCTCGCGGGCCTGGAAGCGCTCCAGTTGGGTGTCCTTGTCGATGGCCAGCCAGAACTTGACCACGATCACCCTCGCATCGCGCAATTGCTCTTCGAAGTCATTGATCTCGCCATAGGCGCGCATCCAGTCCGCCGGGGTGCAAAAGCCTTCGATGCGTTCCACCAGCACGCGGCCGTACCAGGAGCGGTCGAACACGGTGAACATGCCACGCGCCGGGATCTTCTGCCAGAACCGCCATAGATAAGGCTGGGCGCGTTCGTCTTCACTGGGCGCGGCAATCGGCACGATGTGGTACTGGCGCGGGTCCAGTGCTGCCGCCACACGACGGATCGCCCCGCCCTTGCCGGCTGCGTCGTTGCCTTCGAATACGCTCACCAGCGCGTGCTTGCGCATGCGTTTGTCGCGCATCAGGCCAGAGAAGCGCGCCTGCTCGGTGATCAGCTGTTCTTCGTAATCGTCCTTGTCCAGGCGCAGGGTCATGTCCAGGCTGTCGAGCAGGCTCTTCTGGTCAACCGAGGCAAGCAACGGCGCCGGGTTCATGCCGCTGGCCTTGACCTTGGCCTGTTTCAAGGCACTTTGCAGTCCATCCAGCAGGATCTTGCCCACGGTCAGCCCACGGTAATGGGGGTCGACGCCTTCGATCACATGCCACGGCGCGTAATCGCGGCTGGTGCGGCGCAGCACACGCTCACCGAAATGCACGAACTTGTCGTAGGTCTCGGACTGCTGCCAGTCCAGCGGGCTGATACGCCAGCTGTGCAGCGGGTCGTCGGCCAGGGCCTTGAGGCGCGCCTTCATCTGTTTTTTGGACAGGTGGAACCAGAACTTGAAGATCAGCGCACCTTCATCGCAGAGCATTTTTTCCAGACGTTCGGCGCCGGCGATGGCCTGGTCCAGGCGCGCATCCTTGATCTGCCCATGCACCCGGCCTTGCAGCATCTGGCTGTACCAGTTACCGAAAAAGATGCCCATGCGCCCCTTGGCCGGCAGTTGCCGCCAATAGCGCCAGGCCGGCGGGCGCGCCAGTTCTTCGTCGGTCTGCTGGTCGAAGGTGCGCACTTCGATCAGGCGCGGGTCCATCCATTCATTGAGCAGCTTGACGGTTTCGCCCTTGCCCGCGCCTTCGATGCCATTGATCAGGATGATCACCGGGAAGCGCTTCTGCTGCTGCAACTCGTACTGCACCTCCAACAAGGCTTCACGCAGGGCCGGCACTTCGGCGTCATAGGTGTCTTTGTCGATGGCGTGACCGATTTCGGCGGATTCGAACATGGGCAGCTCCGTTTCAAGATGGCTCAAGACTAGCGGATTGGGCACCACGGCAGGCAAGGAATTTCACTCGGCTTGCCGTGGATCAATCACCGCGGCTACGGTTAATACCCAGGAACGTGACATAGGCCCAGGTCCTGATACTTCAACATCTGCTGTGTCAGGCGCTCCATCACTGCGGTTATTGCCTGCCGTCGCGGTGCGCGCAGGGCTTCCATTTGTTTGAAATACTCCCCGTCAGTAAGGTCCTGGCGATTCTCAAAAAGTGTTTGCTGCTGCGTATCGAAGGGCTCAGTCACCAATAGGAACTCAGCAGGAAACTGCTGTTTGAGATGGGTTTTCCAGAACGTCAACTGGGTAATAAAACGCAAGAAGGCGGGCGACAGCTCAGCTGTTCGCACCTGGGCTTGCGCCATCGCCAAATCGCTGCTGGGCACCTCGAAAAACGAGTCATAGACCATATGTTTGGGCTGCCCCGGCAGTTGCAGGTCCTTGGCCAACCCGATCC
Source organism: Pseudomonas sp. 910_23 (assembly GCF_052850795.1). Taxonomy (NCBI): domain Bacteria; kingdom Pseudomonadati; phylum Pseudomonadota; class Gammaproteobacteria; order Pseudomonadales; family Pseudomonadaceae; genus Pseudomonas; species Pseudomonas sp. 910_23. Next base: position 37,664 of record NZ_VXCZ01000029.1, read on the forward strand.
GAAATGCCAGGTTGATTTCCAGCGGATCCGAGGAGGCTTTTTCAACCGCGTATGTCGCCGCAATTTTCTCCAGCTCGCTGAGGCGAAACAAACCTCGACTCAAGTTCAACAGCGCCCCGGAGTTGCTCTGTGCACGACCCGCCTGCAGCGTTGCCTTCTCGACTTCCTTGAGAACCTCAATCTGGCTGAACATCTGCGCCGCCCCATCCTCACAACCAGTCGGATGGGCTGCCAGTTGGAAGACCTGCTCGCGCAGCCCGACATTGTCATGGGTCGCCTGCAATACGTCCCAGACACGTTGCGTCATATCCTCGCGCACACGGCGACTGTCAGCAGCACTGGTCAATTCAGCCAGCAACAGGAACAACTCTGTCGACTCCGGATCATCCCGCAGGTTGGCCCAGACGCTACGCTTGTTGGCATCGCGGGCAGCCACCTCGTCCGGCAACCACCGCGCCCTGGCCTTCAGTTCGCTCATACGAGGCTGATCGTCGTCTACATACCCCATACCAATACCCACGTCAGCGCGGTAACGCTCGAGTGCCTCTACTGTCGTGTCGGATAGCGGATTGCCGCCCAAGTCGATCGACTGGCTGAAAATGCGCGGCACCGTGAACAACCACTCGGGCAGCACGGTGATCAGGTTATCGCGCAGATCCACCTGCTCCAAGTGGGCCAACCGCCCGATGCCCGACGGCAGGTCGACGAGTCTGCTGTCCCGCAGCAACAGCGTGTGCAAGTCACGCATCCTGCTGACATCCACCAGCTTATCCAGTGGGTTATGGCTCAGGTCCAGCAGGCGCAGCGTATTCAGATCAGCCAGTTTCAGCTGGGTATACTCGGTCAGTGCAAGACGGTTATGGGGCATCGACAAGCTTTCGAGGTCGAGCATCCGCGAGAATATTTCCGGCAAGCGCGTCAGGCGGTTACGGTCCAGCGCCAGATGCCGAATGCCTTTGAAACACTTGAGGAAATACGCGACGTCATCGCCCAATCGCATGTTCTTGAGTGACACCTGACGGACATGGTCGAAACGAATGTCGGCAGGCAGCGTCGGCAACGATCCGACGCGCATTCCGTCCAGGTTCAAACTGGCAACCGACATCTGATGTTCATCCAGAGCAAAGCTTTGACGCCGCCAACAGGCTTCAATGCGCTCAGCCACCTGCTCGCGGCTGGTACGAATGTCACTCAGGCCCGGCTGTTTATCCATGCCCTGGGTATCGGTCTTCCAGTGTTTGAGCAGCGCTCGCAGATGAGTAAGCTCTGCCTTCAAACGCTTTACCGCCCTGGCCCGGGCAAGATGGTCAGCACCCAAGGCCATCAGCAGCGAAGACACTTGTGCAGTGCTGAACAAGGGGTACAAACGCTTCACCTTGCGCACCAGCGCGCGAGGGTGCGCCAATGGCCCCGTCGGCGAATCAGCCATTTCACAGGGCATCGCGTCCAGCACCGGCTCGCTGCCCCTGCTGGAAAAAGCCTCGGCGGCCAGCTCCCGTTCCCCCTTGGCCTGGGAAGCGCTCATGTAGCGCAGGCGCCAGAGATTGTTGGCCTCGTTGAGCGGCAACCCCATTGCTACGCGCTGACTGTCGGTCAGCGCGCACTCAATCGCCTGAAACAAGCCGTCCGGTCCGGAGTAAGGCCCACCTAGACTCAGGCCGTTGTCGTCGAACGTTGCAAACCCAGCGTCCGAGCTGACCACTATTCGTCGCGCACCGGCGCCATTGCTCGCGCCCAGAACCAATAAATCACCTTGTGACGAACCCTGGCGCAACTCAAGCCGCACCTCCCTGCCCCACCCTGCCAGATGCGGCATCGACCGAACCGCCACACACGCCGTATCAAGGCTGGCCAGCTCAGGCTGCTCAAACCCCATCAGGGCGCGGTCCAGGCGTTGCTCCTCGAGGGCACGCTGGACCGACTCGGCCAATGCCATGGGGATACGTTGATTATCGCGCAGGGTCTCGCGCTGCACCGTTGAGGTCTGGGCCATCAATTCGCGCATCAGCGTACAGGGCAGTTGCGGATAGGTACGCCTGAGCAACGCCCATTCGGGCGGTACAGGTCCGTCATGGGCCTGATACAACTGCTCGAACAACGGTCTGCAGTCAGCCTTGAGGTGTGCGAGCAACTGACGCTCCAATACGCCGCGCTCCTGATCAGCAGCAACCCCCTCTCCAAGCAGGCCGATTTTTTGTGCCTCGTCCAGCTCGGACAACAGCACATCAAACACTTTGCCCTCACGAAGCATCTGCTCAGTGAGCGTCAAACGCAGGCCTACATTGTCAAACGGCCCACCGGTGGGGTAACGCGCCTTGACGCTACCCTGTGCATCCAGCACCTCAAAATAGCGCCCCACCGGCCACCCGCCTAACAAGGGCAGGGCATGCATCTGCAAGGTCAAGTTTTCTACACTGGGGGATGCACCGCTTTCCAACTGCCAGATCAGATCACGAATGGACTGGTCCAGCTTGAAACGCTCATACAAATCACGAAAACGTGCGGGAAAGGGCAGGCACTCTTCGGCCTGATAGACGCCCCATTCATGGGGCATATCCATAATGGCCTTGATCTGCACAAGTTTCCTGGGATGCAGCGAAGCACCTGGGCCTGCCGGGTTCAGGCGTGAAAAGAGATACTCCTGATCCTCCCATTCGTCAGGCGTTTCGAACGCAAAACGCCAGCGTCCTTCGCCGTTGTGCAGCAACAGCGGGCGATAAGCCGTCTGCCGCAGCGGGTGACTGGCCCGCCATCGATCCAGTTTCGAGTCAAACGTAACCCGATGTACGCAATCATTGACCTTGACGTATGAATGCCCTCCGACTTTGTAAATTCCCGTAGCGTCCGCAACCTCGTCGTCGACAAGACGCTGATCATGGAAGTACGGCGTGACATTTGCCCGCCACAGCCGCAGATTGCCATCTGTGGGGCGTACCACTTCAAACTGGCGAAAAAAGTTATCCAGGTTAAGACCGCTGCGTTTCATCGCCGAACCGACAACCTTGCTCCCCGCCGCGAACAGCACCATCGAGGTGATGTTTTGCGCTACCGCTGCCAACTGCTTGAACGCCTCTTCTTTATCGCCACGGCGCCAGTCCTCAATGCCCTCATACAGCTCGCCGAGCATCTGGCCCACCGCCACGCCAGTCATCAATAGTCCCAACTCCGGCACAACAAACCCGGCGAGGTTGAGCACTGTCAAACCGGCATCCAGGTACGCTTGCAAGCGCTGCTCGCGGGCCACCTCATCCACGTCGGCCACCGGTACCGCCAGGGTCCGCGCGTCGGCTTGGAGTTTGGCGGCGTAAGTTGCGAAAAAATGCCCCGCCAGGCTAACCGTAATGGGGTTTGCCTCCAGCGCCCCCAAGGTACGGGATTGATCGAAATGGCTGAAGAAGCCGACCCGGTCATCCTGGCTCAGGTACCGGGTAAAGAAACTACGATAAGCCGGCACTTCAAGCTTGCCCTTGAGGTAGACCTGAAAGTCATCAAACGAGGAATACTCGAACAATGGCCGCTCCGGCTCATTGGGCATGTACACCACACAGGGTTCTTGCGGGTATTGCGCAACCGAGCGGCCGGAGAACACCAGGATGCTCCACAGGCAACTGCCCTGTACATTCAGCCATTGCCAAGTGACGGGGCGCCATTCAAACAAAATCCCTGCCGCCTGAGCCTGAGACGCTGTCAGCTTGCGGTCCAGCAATTTGCACAACACCTCGTAGACACCTTGGGAAATATCTGCGCGCATCAGGGCAATGTGGGCGTCGATTTTTATATCCAGGGTTTTCATCTGGCCGATATCAGTTGCGACATCATTGAGGTTGGGCTGATCACTCCCCAGCTTGAATACTTCACTGATGTGCTGCTGATACAGGCCACCCAGATCCAGGGCACGGCACCCCTGGGCAAACTCCAGGGGGGTTATGCCAATGACCCCGCGAGCGGCAGCCCCCAAGCGCAGCAGCGAGCCCGTCGGAAAGTGCTGCGCTCGCACTTCATCCTCGGAAAAATTCTGCATCGCCACATGCAGGAGACTGTCCTGCACCAGCCTCACCGTTTTCACATATTTCAATGGCAAGACTTCTTTCTCGTACTCGTTTACAGCACGCACCAAAAGATCTTTTTTCGGATCCACGGTCAGTTGCCATCGGGTCTGACAGTAAGCCTTGAGCCGCTCACTGCAAAACTCATCCAGTGCTTGCAAAGGCTTCAATTGCTCGGCGACAACTGCCTGGGCATCTGCAACCCGTGCGGCATCTCTGGTCAGTGCGTCCAACACGCCAGGCGGTGCGTTGACCATCCAGCCCGGCAGTTGCTTTTGCAACACCTGGGCCTTGTCCAAATCACCCGTCATTTCCAGTAAGGCGGATTGCAGTTGCCGCTGGGTCAATTGGTTCAGTTTGCTGTTCAAATCGTCCTGCGGGCGCATCAGCAATGTCCTTTATTGCCTATAAATCAAGCTATTACGATACCGCAGCAACTTGCACAGAATTAACGCTGATAGTTGATGGATTGCAGGCCGGACGCAGCAGCTATTTCCATGCAAAACCTATGGGGCTACCACCTGGAATCGGCCCTGCGCGCCGCGATCGGCTAGAATGGCCGCCTTGTCTTTGCCTGCTGTATGTCTATGAGCCGCCCATGACCCCCATCACCCACGCCCAGCTCGACTGGGATGACCAAGGTCGCCCGCATTCGCGGGTGTTCGACGACGTGTACTTCTCCGACCAGTCGGGCCTTGAAGAAACCCGCTATGTGTTCCTGGAGCAGAACCGCTTGCAGGAGCGCTTTGCTGGCTTGTCAGCGGGCGGGCGACTGGTGATCGGCGAAACCGGCTTCGGCACGGGTTTGAATTTTCTCTGCGCCTGGCAATTGTTTGAGCAACACGCACCGGCCGGCGCGCGCCTGCACTTTGTCAGCGTAGAAAAATATCCGCTGAGCCATGCCGACCTGCAACGCGCCCTCGCCCTCTGGCCTGAACTGCAACCCTTGGCCGAACAACTCTTGGCGCAATACATCGCCATTCACCAAGGCTTCCAACGCCTGGTGCTGGATAACGGCCACGTGGTCCTGACCCTGTTGATCGGCGACGCCCTGGAGCAATTGCCGCAACTGGATGCGCAGATCGACGCCTGGTTTCTGGACGGTTTCGCCCCGGCGAAAAACCCCGATATGTGGACCGCCGAACTGTTCGCTGAACTGGCGCGCCTGGCCGCTCCGGGCTCGACCATCAGTACCTTCACCAGCACGGGCTGGGTACGGCGCCTGATCAACGCCGCGGGCTTCAAGATGAAGCGCACGCCGGGCATCGGGCACAAGTGGGAGATTCTGCGTGGAGAGTTCGTCGGCTGGCCCGACGAGACGCCGCCGCCCGCCAAAAGCAAACCCTGGTTCGCTCGCCCCCCAGCCATCGACGGTGAACGCCACGCCATGGTTATTGGCGGTGGCCTGGCCGGTTGCGCAACGGCTGCCAGCCTGGCCGCCCGCGGTTGGCGCGTCAGCTTGCTGGAACGCCATGCCGGCCTGGCGCAGGAAGCCTCGGGCAACCCTCAGGGCGTGTTGTACCTCAAGCTGTCGGCCCATGGCACCGCATTGTCCCAACTGATACTCAGCGGTTTCGGCCACACCCGCCGCCTGCTGGAGCACTTGCACCGTGGCGTGGATTGGGATGGCTGTGGTGTGTTGCAACTGGCGTTCGACGCCAAGGAAGGCCAGCGCCAGGCCCAACTCGCCGACGCCTTCGCACCGAGCCTGCTGCACCTGCTCGACCGCGAGCAGGCGCAACAACAGGCTGGAATCCAACTGGCCCACGGCGGCCTGTTTTTCCCCGAGGGCGGCTGGGTACATCCACCCGCACTGTGCCAGTGGCAGGCGACGCATCCGCTGATTGAGGTGCTCAGCCACCATGAGGCGCTTGAGCTGGACCGGCGAGACGACCAGTGGCACGCCCGCGCAGGCGATCGCGTGCTGGCCAGCGCCAGCGTGGTGGTGCTCGCCGGGGCGGCCGAGATCAAGCGTTTCCCCTTGAGCGCAGACATGCCGCTCAAGCGTATTCGCGGGCAGATCACCCGGCTCGCACAAACCCCAGCCAGTGAGGCCCTTACTACTGTGGTCTGTGCCGAGGGTTACGTCGCACCAGCCCGCCTTGGTGAACATACCCTGGGCGCCAGTTTTGACTTCAACAACCAAGACCTCACACCCACGCTCGCTGAACACACCGGCAACCTGGAGATGCTGCGCGAGATCTCCACAGACCTGCTGCAGCGCCTGGGCGCCGACCGCCTGGCGGCCGAACAGTTGGAAGGGCGTGCTGCGTTTCGCTGCACCAGCCCCGATTACCTGCCGATCGTCGGGCCGCTGGCCGACCATGAAGCGTTCCAGCAGGCTTATGCCGTGCTGGGCAAAGACGCCCGGCAAGTACCGGATACGCCGTGCCCCTGGCTGCCCGGGCTGTACCTCAACAGTGGCCATGGCTCCCGCGGCCTGATCACTGCACCCCTGTGCGGCGAACTCCTGGCCGCCTGGCTGAATGACGAACCGCTGCCAGTACCGGCCAGCGTGGCCGCGGCTTGCCACCCCAACCGGTTTACCCTGCGCGCTCTGGTTCGAGGCCAGGCCGCAGCCCGTAAAGAGCGGGATTGATGGCTAGGCGGCCATCTGCCTTATAACTTATCGGTCTAAAACTCCACGCATAGCACTGGGTCAGTTTCTGGGTACGCGCCGTTTGGCGTATTGAGTATTGACCCCTCCCCAACGGAAAAACCGGTAAGGAACTTATGTGTGGATTAGCTGGCGAGTTACGCTTTGATCATCAACCTGCCGATCTGGCAGCCGTAGAACGCATCACTCATCACCTCGCCCCCCGTGGCCCCGACGCATGGGGCTTCCACGCCCAAGGGCCGATTGCCCTGGGCCACCGCCGCCTGAAAATCATGGACCTGTCGGACGGCTCCGCGCAGCCCATGGTTGACGCCCAACTGGGATTGTCCCTGGCGTTCAATGGCGCGATCTATAACTTCCCGGAACTACGAGAAGAGCTGGAAGCCCTGGGCTACGCCTTCTATTCCGGCGGTGATACCGAAGTGCTGCTCAAGGGCTACCACGCCTGGGGCGAAGCACTGCTGCCCAAGCTCAACGGCATGTTTGCCTTCGCCATCTGGGAACGTGACGCCCAACGTCTGTTCATCGCCCGTGACCGCTTGGGCGTAAAACCTTTGTACCTGTCGCGCACCGGCCAGCGCCTGCGTTTTGCCTCGGCGTTACCGGCGTTGCTCAAGGGCGGCGACATCAACCCGATCCTCGATCCGGTCGCTCTCAACCACTATCTGAATTTCCACGCCGTGGTCCCCGCGCCGCGCACGCTGTTGGCGGGCATTGAAAAGCTGCCGCCCGCCAGCTGGATGCGCATCGACGCAAGCGACAAGGCCGAACAGAAAACCTGGTGGACCCTGCCCTACGGGCCCCATGAGGATGAAAAACACCTGACGCTGGAAGACTGGACCGACCGCGTGCTCGACAGCACCCGCGAAGCCGTGGCCATCCGCCAACGCGCCGCCGTGGATGTGGGCGTGCTGCTCTCCGGTGGCGTCGACTCGAGCATGCTCGTCGGCCTGCTGCGTGAAGTCGGTGTGCAGGACCTGTCCACGTTCTCCATCGGTTTTGAAGACGCCGGTGGCGAGCGCGGCGACGAATTCCAGTACTCGGACCTGATCGCCAAGCATTACGGCACCCGCCACCACCAACTGCGCATCGCCGAAAGCGAGATCATCGAGCAACTGCCAGCGGCGTTCCGCGCCATGAGCGAGCCGATGGTCAGCCATGACTGCATCGCGTTCTACCTGTTGTCGCGGGAAGTCGCCAAGCATTGCAAGGTGGTGCAGAGCGGCCAGGGCGCCGACGAATTGTTCGCCGGTTACCACTGGTACCCGCAGGTGGATGGCGCAAGCGACCCGTATGCCGCGTACCGCGAGGCATTTTTCGACCGCAGCTACGATGACTACGCGGCCACCGTCGCACCGAAATGGTTGACCGCCAACGACGCTGCCGGCGACTTTGTGCGCGAGCATTTTGCCATGCCGGGCGCGGACGCCGCCGTGGACAAGGCCCTGCGCCTGGACAGCACGGTGATGCTGGTGGACGACCCAGTCAAACGCGTCGACAACATGACCATGGCCTGGGGCCTGGAAGCCCGGACACCGTTCCTCGACTACCGCCTGGTAGAACTCTCGGCCCGCGTACCGGGCAAGTTCAAACTGCCCGATGGCGGCAAACAGGTGCTCAAAGAGGCCGCGCGCCGGGTGATCCCCAGCGAAGTCATCGACCGTAAAAAAGGCTACTTCCCGGTCCCCGGCCTCAAGCATTTACAAGGCGACACCCTGAACTGGGTGCGCGAGTTGCTGCTGGACCCGAGCCAGGACCGTGGCCTGTTCAACCCGGCCATGCTCGATCGCCTGCTGACGGACCCTCAGGGTCAACTGACCCCATTGCGCGGCTCCAAGCTGTGGCAACTGGCGGCGCTGAACCTGTGGCTCAGCGAACAAGGAATCTGATCCATGAAACCTAACGCCGCGGCGTATAGCCAACGCTTGATCAAAGGCCAGGCGCCGACCTACGAGCGCCTGCAGGCCCGGCTTGCCGAAGACGGCAGCCCGCAAGGCCCCGAACCGATTGCCGTGCATTGCGGTTGGGGGCGCTTGTTGATCGGGCATACGTTTCCCGACCCTGCCAGCCTCGCCCTGGAGCTGCTCAACGAACAGCCCGGCGAACGTGATATCGCCCTGTATGTGGCCGCGCCCCAGCAAATCCTCGGGATCGACCCGCAGCAGTTATTCCTCGACCCGTCAGACACCTTGCGCCTGTGGTTCAGTGACTACCGCCCCGCCACCCGTGTGTTTCGCGGTTTTCGGATCCGTCGGGTACAGAGCGAAGCCGACTGGCACGCCGTCAACTTGCTGTATCAGGGCCGCGGCATGTTGCCCGTCGACGTCGAACGCCTCACACCGCGCCATCAAGGCGGCCCGGTGTATTGGCTGGCGGAAGACGAAGACAGCGGCGCCGTGATCGGCAGCGTGATGGGCCTCAACCATCAGAAAGCCTTTCACGACCCGGAAAACGGTTGCAGCCTGTGGTGCCTGGCGGTAGACCCACAGTGCACCCGCCCAGGCGTGGGTGAAGTGCTGGTGCGCCACCTGGTGGAACACTTCATGAGCCGTGGCTTGAGCTACCTGGACCTGTCGGTGCTGCACGATAACCGCCAGGCCAAGAGCCTTTACGCCAAGCTGGGTTTTCGCGCACTGACCACCTTTGCGATCAAGCACAAGAACGGCATCAACCAGCCGCTGTTTCTCGGCCCGGGGCCGCAGGCGGGGTTCAATCCGTATGCGCGAATCATTGTCGAAGAAGCCCATCGGCGCGGTATCGATGTGCAGGTGGATGACGCCGATGCCGGGCTGTTCACCCTCAGCCACGGCGGGCGCCGCGTGCGGTGCCGCGAGTCGCTGAGCGATTTGACCAGCGCCATCAGCATGACCCTTTGCCAGGACAAGAGCCTGACCCACAAAGTGCTCAAGGCCGCTGGCCTGAAGTTGCCTGCGCAGCAGTTGGCAGGCAGTGCCGACGACAACCTCGAGTTTCTGGACGAGCACCAGCGAGTGGTGGTCAAGCCGTTGGATGGCGAACAAGGCCAGGGCGTGGCGGTGGACCTGCGAACGATCGAGGAGGTGCAGCAAGCCATCGAAACGGCACGCCAGTTCGACAGCCGCGTACTGCTCGAAAGCTTTCACGAGGGCCTGGACCTGCGCATCCTGGTGATCGGTTTCGACGTAGTCGCCGCCGCGATTCGCCGCCCCGCCGAAGTGATCGGCGACGGTCAGCATTCGATTCGTGCATTGATCCAAGCGCAAAGCCGACGTCGTCAGGCCGCCACCGATGGCGAAAGCAAGATCCCCCTGGACGGCGAGACCGAGCGCACGCTCAAGGCCGCCGGCTACGACTACGACAGCATCCTGCCCCGCGGCCAGACCCTGGCCGTGCGGCGAACTGCCAACCTGCATACCGGCGGTTGTCTGGAAGACGTCACCGCCATCCTGCACCCGACGCTGGTGGACGCCGCCGTGCGCGCCGCCCGCGCCCTGGATATTCCCATGGTCGGCCTGGACCTGATGGTACCGGCGGCCGACCAGCCGGAGTACGTATTTATCGAAGCCAATGAACGGGCCGGGCTGGCCAACCATGAACCGCAACCGACTGCAGAGAAGTTTGTGGATTTGTTGTTTCCACACAGTCAACCGGCCGCTTGAGGCTTGTGTTGAATGTGAAACCGCTATCGGGGGCAAGCCCCCTCCCACATTTTCCTGTGTTCACACATCAAGGGTGGGAGGGGGCTTGCCCCCGATGAGGCCGGCACTGACAACGAATCTCTCAACCCTATCATCGAAACCATCGATGCCCTCAACTCATCAGGAGTTTCCATGACCAGAACCATCCCAGAACCCGATCTCGCCTACCTGCAAAAAGTGCTGCTGGAGATGCTCGCCATTCCCAGCCCCACCGGATTTACCGACACCATCGTGCGCTACGTCGCCGAACGCCTGGAAGAACTTGGCATCCCGTTTGAAATGACCCGGCGCGGCACTATTCGCGCCACCCTCAAGGGCCAGAAAAACAGCCCTGACCGTGCCGTCTCTGCGCACCTGGACACCATCGGCGCCGCCGTGCGAGCGATCAAGGACAACGGCCGCCTGACCCTGGCACCGGTGGGCTGCTGGTCGAGCCGCTTTGCCGAAGGCAGCCGGGTCAGCCTGTTCACCGATAACGGTGTCATCCGCGGCAGCGTATTGCCGTTGATGGCGTCCGGGCATGCGTTCAACACCGCCGTGGATGAAATGCCGGTGAGCTGGGACCATGTGGAACTGCGCCTGGACGCCTACTGCGCCACTCGTGCCGACTGTGACTCCTTGGGCATCAGCGTCGGAGACTATGTAGCGTTCGACCCACTGCCGGAGTTCACCGAAAGCGGGCATATCAGCGCCCGTCACCTGGACGACAAAGCTGGGGTCGCCGCCTTGCTCGCCGCGCTCAAGGCAATCGTCGACAGTGGCGAACCGCTGCTGATCGACTGCCACCCGCTGTTCACCATCACCGAGGAAACCGGCAGTGGCGCAGCGGCCGCCCTGCCTTGGGATGTCAGCGAGTTTGTCGGCATCGACATCGCCCCGGTCGCCCCGGGCCAGCACTCCAGCGAACACGCGGTGAGCGTGGCGATGCAGGACTCCGGCGGGCCGTACGACTATCACCTGTCGCGGCACTTGCTGCGCCTGGCCGCCGATAACGACTTGCCGGTGCGCCGCGATCTGTTCCGCTATTACTTCAGCGATGCGCACTCAGCGGTTACCGCCGGCCATGACATTCGCACCGCCCTGCTGGCCTTCGGTTGCGATGCCACCCACGGCTACGAGCGTACCCATATCGACAGCCTGGCCGCCCTGAGTCGCTTGCTGGGCGCCTATATCCTCAGCCCGCCGGTCTTTGCCAGCGATGCGCAACCGGCCCAGGGTTCCCTGGATCGGTTCAGTCATCAGATCGAGCATGAAACGCAAATGGAGAGCGACACCCGCGTGCCGTCGGTGGACAGCCTGGTCGGAAACAAGTCCTGACGCCGGCGACAGCTGCTACTGGCAACATAGGTCCCGGCGCAGTAGCATCGCCGGGACCTGACACCTGAGGCTTGTATGCTGATTCCCTACGATGCACTTGAAGTCGACACCCTGACCCGCCTCATCGAAGACTTCGTCACCCGCGACGGCACTGACAATGGCGACGATACGCCGCTGGAAACCCGCGTGCTGCGCGTACGCCAGGCACTGACCAAGGGCCAGGCGCTGATCGTCTTCGACCCCGAGAGCGAGCAATGCCAACTGATGCTCAAGCACGATGTGCCCAAGCATCTGTTCGACTGAAAACCCCGCCTAAGGATTGGGTACCGACACGGGATGCGTGACGGGCCCCTGGCGTTCGCGGATCTTCTGGTAAACCTCGGCGCGGTGCACATTGACGCCCACGGGGGCTTCGATACCGAATTTCACGTGGGTGCCGTTCACTTCGAGAATATAGACGGTGATGTCATCGCCAATAGCGATGGCTTCGCCTATGGTGCGGCTTAAGACCAGCATGGCGTGTGTCCTTTTCAAGTAGCAGGACCTGGACCATGCGCCCTTGGAAATGGACCGGCAATGGCTTGCTGGAAAATCAGGCATTACCTACACAGGTAGGTAATTTGCCTGACAGACTTCATCCAAATCAGCCCTTAACGACCTGCGCCTTCGCGCGCATCTTGTCGGCCATCAGCGTCATTTCGTCATACAGCAACTGCGGGTTTTTCTGCTTCAGGGCCCAGGCCATGCGCCCTTGCTCATGGGGCAGGATCATGAATTCGCCCGCGGCCACGCGCTGGTAGATGTAATCGGCGATATCGGTCGCCGAAATAGGTGAACTTTCAAGCAACTTGCCCACCTGCGCCTTCATGGCCGGGGTCGGCCCACGGAAGGAGTCGAGCAGGTTGGTCTGGAAAAACGATGGGCACACCACGTGCACGCCCACTTCCTGCTGCTTGAGCTCGACCAGCAGGCTTTCCGACAACGCCACTACGCCGGCCTTGGCCACGTTGTAGTTGCTCATGGCCGGCCCCTGCATCAATGCAGCCATCGACGCGATGTTGATGATCCGGCCCTTGCTCTTCTCCAACAGCGGCAGGAACGCCTTGCAGCCCTTGACCACGCCCATCAGATTGATTGCGATCTGCCAGTCCCAATCCTCCAGGGACAGTTCGGCGAAGAACCCACCCGAGGCCACGCCTGCGTTGTTGACGATCACATCAATGCCGCCGAGCTTGACCTCGCACGCCTGGGCAAACGCGGTGAGCTGGCTGTAGTCGCGCACGTCGCAGCGCTGGATAAACCCTTCACCCCCCGCCTCGCGCACAAGTTTGAGGGTCTCCTGCAAACCGGGCTCACTGACATCCGACAACGCCAACTGCCAGCCCTCACGGGCCCAGCGCAGAGCGATTTCACGACCCAGACCGGACCCGGCGCCAGTGATCATCATGCGGTTTTGCATAGGAAGTAGCCTTGTGGTTTACCGAAGAAGTGACCGGCAGTGTAGCGAAGGTTTTTCCCGCACCCACGCACCATCAGATTGATGAATGCCCCAGGCAAACCGTGGGCCGGGTCGCAGGCACGCATATAGCCCAAGTTCAATTTTTTTCAACTGATTAGTTCAAGTTGCGCACGGGTTAAAAGAAATAAGCAACTAATCAAAATGTTTTAGAAAAACAATGAATTTTCTGCGAAGTGCATGAGTCGGAATGGTTAAGACGTCCCGATGCACATGGACGAGATAACGGTCAAACAACCGGTTTTTGCACAGAACCTATAAGGAATAAAACCATGAGCCTCATTCTAATCATTATCCTGATCCTTCTGTTGGTCGGCGGCCTGCCAGTGTTCCCGCACTCGCGTAACTGGGGTTATGGACCGTCGGGTATCCTGGGTGTGGTGCTGGTCGTCCTGCTGGTGCTGTTGTTGCTCGGCAAGATATAAAAGCCGGGACAAAAAAAGAGGCCTCGATCGAGGCCTCTTTTTTATTGCCGGTCAGTTAGTCCGGCTTACCATCTACAACACCTGCGGTGTTATCCAGCAGGCTCTTGGTAGCGGTTTGCAGGAACGACTCAAGTTTCTGCTTGAGCGCAGCTTCGTCCGGCGACTCAGGGATCACCTTGCCAGTCGGTTCGGCGCCCAGGGTGTATTCCCACAACTTGGGTGGCATTTCCTTGGGCAATACCAGTACGCGGTCAGCGGTAAGCAAGGCCACGGTCTGGTCGCTGCCCGATGGCTTGATCACGCCGAAGCCCTTGTCGCCTTCCGGCAGGTTCAACAGATCCCGCCCCCAGCACTGGTGCAACGTGTCGCCACCCAGGCGGCCCATGATGGTCGGCACGATGTCGATCTGGGTGCCCACGGTGTGGTCACGTACGCCGAACTTTTCCTGCATGCCCGGTGCGATCATCAGCATCGGCACGTTGAAGCGGCCCAGGTCCATTTCGGTGATCTGTTGCTCGTTGCCGAAACCGTGGTCGCCCACAATCACGAACAGCGTTTCCTTGAAGTACGGCTCCTTGCGGGCCTTTTCAAAGAACTGGCCCAGAGCCCAGTCAGAGTAGCGCATGGCCGTCAAATGCTCGTTGAGGCTGCCACGGTCGGTGACTTTTTCAACCGGCAATGGCGTCGGCAACGCGTACGGGGTGTGGTTGGACAAGGTTTGCAGCAATGCGTAGAACGGCTTGCCGCCTTCACGGGCTTTGAGTTCCTCCAGGCCACGGTTGAACATGTCCTGGTCGGACACGCCCCATGTCGGGTCGGAGAACACCGGGTCGACAAAGTCATTACGGCCGATGAAGTTGGTCATGCCCTGGTTGCTGAAGAAGCCCGACTGGTTGTCCCAGGCGAAATCGCCGTTGTAGACATACACATCGTCGAAATCACGCGCACTGAGCAACTGCGGCAGGCCCGACAACTTGTGGCTGCCTTCCGGGGTCTGCATCAGGTATTCGAAGCCCGGCAGGTTCGGGAAGCAGGCCATGGTGGCGAACATACCCTGGTGGGTGTGGGTACCGTTGGAGAAGAAGCGGTCGAACAGCAAGCCTTCCTTGGTCAGCTTGTCGAAGTACGGCGTGATATTGCCCGGACGCCCCAACGCGCCTACCGAGTGACCGGCGAAGCTTTCCATCAGGATCACTACGACGTTCTTGATCGGCAGGGTTTTCTCGGCCGGCGGCGTGAAATCACGGCGCACGGCAGCGGTGTCGGTATCCACCAGTTTTTCGCTCGGCAACACCAGCATGTCGCGCACGGTCTGGGTGGCCAGCGGTTGTTCGAGGGTGGCTTTCCAGATGTTGGCACGGTCTTCACCGAACCGCGCCTTGGCCGCCGCGATCAGCGACAGGGTGCCATTGAGGCCCAACTGGTTGGCGAAGTTCGAATCGGTGGTGTAGACATCCCCCCAACGCAATGGCGGGCCCTGACGCAGGGTGCCGCGAATGGCGACCACGGCGACCAGCAGGCAAACCACGAATACAGCGATGCGGCTGTACCACGGAGCCACCTGGCGCGTGCTGATCGTACCGCCGCTGAACGGGCCACGCGGGCGCGTTGCACGGTCGGCGCCCTTGAAGGCCATGCTCAGGATCAGCGTGCCCACGGCCCAGGCCAGCAGGTAGCGCACCACCGGGAAACCGTACCAGAGCATGCTCATCACGGTTTTCGGGTCTTCCTTCACATACTGGAAGACCAGGCCGTTGAGGCGCTGGTGGAATTCACGGTAGAAGTCCATTTCCATCAGCCCCAGGAACAAGGCGATGCTGGACACGACGGTCAGCCACAAACGGAAGAAACCTCGTGCCGCCATGGCCCGTACACTGAACAACGCCAGCAGCAACGGGATCAGCAGGTACATCACCAAGCGGATATCCAGGCGCAGGCCATTGGCAAACGCTTCCAGGAACGTCGAGGCCGGCGTGTCCAGGATCATCTCGCGGTTGTAGACCAGCAACGCCAGGCGCAGCAGGGAGAACATCACCATCATGACCAGTGCGCAGAGCAGCGTGTACGCCAGATGGGATTTGACGGTCGGTTGCAGCAGGCGATTTGAAGCTCGCTGCTGATTCAGGGCGTCCGGGTTTGCCATGTCGTTTTAGGACCCATTGGAAGTTTAAGTTGCGAAATAATGCAGTGGCGTCCGCCCTCGCCCAGGCTGGCTGGGGTAAGCGGTTTACGCGGTGGCACAAATGGTGCCCGATCAAGGCCGGCAAGGCTATTAATTACTGAACGTGCAACCTTGTCGTGTCTTTAAAGGCCCCAGGGATAGAGCCTTGGCAGGCGAATAAAGCCGGCGAATTGTCTTGGATGGAATGTGAAAATTCTGTACAGCGAATATTTCGATACATAAATTTTTCGAAAAAATGTGGGAGGGGGCTTGCTCCCGATAGCGGTGTGTCAGTGAGCTTATTTGTCACTGATCCACCGCTATCGGGAGCAAGTCGAATCGTCGCACCGCCCCTCCCACATTGACTGCGCCGACTCCAGGAGGAGTGAGGCGCTCAGATCCGCACGTTACCGCGTGGCCCGGCGATAGCCCAGATAATCAGACCCAGTACCGGCAACAGCAGGATCAACAGGATCCACAGCACTTTGGCGCCCGTACTTGCGCCGCTTTTGAACACGTTGATGATCGCCCAGATATCCAGCGCGAGGATGATCAGGCCAATCAG
The DNA here is from genome assembly GCF_052850795.1 of Pseudomonas sp. 910_23. Lineage (NCBI taxonomy): Bacteria > Pseudomonadati > Pseudomonadota > Gammaproteobacteria > Pseudomonadales > Pseudomonadaceae > Pseudomonas > Pseudomonas sp. 910_23. The sequence continues at coordinate 53,988 of NZ_VXCZ01000029.1, forward strand.
GCCGTTGAAAGTGGAACCCATGGTGTCGCTCCTAAGTGAGGGCATGCACTTGTAGGATAGTCAGCCTTGGCGGGGGTTCCGTTTTAATTTCAGACGTGCACGGCGATCTTCAATGCCTCAAGCGACGGCTCAGCCTTGATGCCGACTTCAGCGCACAGTTGCAGCACGCGCGGCAGGTCGTTGCCGAACACCAATACGGCCTGGATCTCATCATCGAGCAACTGACTGAAGTTCATCAGCACATAACCGCCGTCTTCCGGGCTCAAGGCGCTCATCTGAATCTGGATGCGGTTCAACGCGGTCAGGTCTTCAGTCTTGGTCAATTGCTTGGGCTTGAGATTGAACGCCACGCCCGGACCAAACGAGGCGACGATCTGCGCGAACAGGTCGCCGTAGGTATCAGCCTGAAACAACACCGTGTCGGGCAGGCTGCCGACCACCACCCACTCCCCCAGCGGTATCGGGAAGCTGTCGTCGTAGTTGATATCCGGGTTAGCCGCCAGGAAAGCGGCCGGGTCTGCGTAGGCTTGCGCCGCTTCGTCGGCAATACGTGCCACCTCGTCCTCAGCCATGACGCCGGCGCTGATTTTGCTGATGAGTTCGACGAGGGCGGTTTTCATGGGCGATCCTGTAGCGGGCGGCTTTTCGAGGGCGCGTAGCCTACACGAGTTTCTGCAACTGCGCCGCCGTATCCACCGCGCCCATGGTCTGTGCCGCAGCCAGTGCCGTGGCACCTTGAGCGTCGGTAGCCTTGGGATTGGCGCCTTGACCGAGCAGGTATTCGACCATTTCAACGCGGTTGAACATCGCCGCCATCATCAACGCCGTACGCCCGTCCGATGAGGCCGCCTCAACCGGCGTACCGCCTTCGATCAGGGCCCTAACCACAGGCAGGTTGCCTTTGAACGCCGCGCCAGCAATCGGCAACTGGTTCTTGTCATTGGCGATCAAGGGGTCGGCCTTGAATTCCAGCAGTACTTTTACCGCCTCCGCGTGGCCGTGGTAGGCCGCGAGCATCAACAAGGTGTCGCCATTGTGATTGCGAAAGTTGGCCGGCAAGCCCTTGGCCAACAACGCAGCGAGCATGGCAGCATCGCCGCGGCGGGCCACGTCGAAGACCTGCTCGGCAAATTCGGCGGCTTCGTCTTCGGTCATTTGTTTAGGCTGGTCTGACATGGGGGCTCCTTGCTGAGGCGGCTTGTGTAACTGAATAAGGCGCCCAGTGTCGCGATGGAGTTCCCCCCTGTCATGGCTTTTTTGTCAAAAGCCGCCATAGCCAGAATCAATAACGAAAGTGCCCGCCCTGGATCTGCGCCAATAATTGCCCGGTAACCGGCACGTAGCTCTGCGAACCTGGCAGCCAGGCGTACACCGGGTCATTGCCGGCCTTGGCGGGGTCGAATGCTTCCTCTTTGAGTTTCATTTTCTGGTACTTGAAGGTGCCGGTGGTTTCCATTTTTACCTTGATCCGCAGGAACAGCGGCACCGCATAGTGCGGCAACTGGCCGTGGGCAAATTGCAGCAGTTCGCGCATGTCCAGGGCGGCCAGAGACTCGCTCGGGGTGATGGCGACCATGCCAGCACGGCCATTGGTGTTCGCGATCTCGACACCATAAGCCACCACTTCGGCGATTTGCGGGTGTTGCAGCAGCACGTTTTCCACTTCGGTGGTCGAGACGTTTTCACCCTTCCATCGGTAGGTGTCCCCCAGGCGATCGACAAATTGCGCATGACCGAAGCCGATGCTGCGTACCAGATCGCCAGTATTGAAATACCGGTCGCCCTTCTCGAACACGTCGCTGATCACCACTTTGCGATTTTTTTGCGGGTCGGTGTAGCCATCGAACGGTGACTTTTCATCGATCTTCGCCAGCAACAAGCCCTGCCCGCCCGTTGAGACCTTGTGCATGAACCCATCACTGCCGCGCAACGGTTCCCCTGTGTCCGGAGCGTAATCCACCAACGCCCAATGCTGCAGGCAAAAGCCGATGGTGTTGTCAAAATTCAGCACGTTGGTAAAACCGATATTGCCGTCACTGGCCGCATACAGTTCGCAAATATGCTCCACCTCATAGCGCTGTTTGAACTGCGCCCATACACCGGGGCGCAGGCCATTGCCGACCATCTTGGTCACGCGGTTATCGCGATCCTGTTCGCTGGAGGGCTGGTCGAGCAAATAGCGGCATAACTCACCGACATAGCCGAGGGTGGTTGCGTTGAACTTGCGCGCATCCTCCCAGAACTGGCTGGCGCTGAACTTGCGCCGAATGGCGAAGCCGGACGCGCCGATAATGGCCGAGCCCCAGCACACGCACAAACCGGTGCCGTGGTACAGCGGCAAGGTGCAATAGAGAACGTCGTGCGGTGCCATGTCCAGGGCGATCCTGCCGAAGCTCACAGCGGTTTTGGTCCAGCGCCCATGCTTCATGATGCCGGCCTTGGGCAAGCCGGTGGTGCCGGAGGTGTAGATATAGAAGCAGGGATCGTTGTAGGAAATCTGCGCGCAGATCGCAAGGTTCTCCACCGGGTGCCCGGCACTGGCCGCCATCAGGTCGATGTAGCCCTCAGGAACTGCGCCATCGGGTTGATCCGCCACAAACCAGGTGCGCTCGGCCGGGATCTGCACCTGATCGCGCACCGCTGCGTAGGCGCTCAGCAACTCTGCCCCCACCACAATGGCAACCGGGTCGACCAGCGTCAGACTGTGCACCAGCGTCCCCTGGGTTTGCGACGTATTGAGCATGGCGCAGACGCCGCCCAGCTTGGCCACGGCCAACACGTTGAGCAGCAACTCGGGGCGATTTTCAATTAACAGCGCTACCACGTCGCCTTTGCGAATGCCCTGTTCATGCAGGTGATGGGCGATGCGATTGGCCTGCTGATTGGCGTCGCGATAGCTGATCACCTGGTCAGCGTAAAGCAACGCGGCACCGTCAGGATTGCGCAAGGTCGCTTGCTCGAAATGCCAGCCCAGGCCGCAGGGTTGCCTGGGGTCGGTGACATTGGCCGCGCGCATGCCGCGTACCACACGCGGGAGCGCCCGAACGATGGCAGGCACCTTTCGCAGCATCATGCCCCAGGTAATCATGTCGTTTTGCCGATGGCTCATGGCGGGACTTCCTTTTTCTTATTTTTGGTCGAGTCCAGATACCTGACGAGCTCGTAAGCACTCGCCAATGCGTTACAGGAAAATACGTCAGCCCTTCTTGGGCTGTACACGCGGGATTTGAAAAGTTTTGTATCCCAAAGGGCAGTCGCCGCAGGCAACGGAATTTTCCGGCAAAAAAGGCGGTCAATAGCTGTAAGGCAAGCCCGACACCTTCGCAAAGGCGCCGACTAAATAACGCAAAATGCAGGATGCACGATGGCCTTTCATGCAAATTGCACGAAAATGAAAATTCGATTATTTTATAAGTATCTGATTTTTAAAGACTTTTTTCTTTAACCAATACTGGCACAATCACTGCACCTATCACTCCATGCTTGCCAACTTGAGCCAATGGAGCTGATAGACATGAGCCTGATCCAAGATAAATTCGCTTCGGTATTCTCCAACTACGACGTCACCACCCAGCCACGTCCTGACGGTGGGATCCTGTTGACCCTGCGCAACAGCGAAGGCAAACAGGTCAAGCGCTCGATCTCGTACCAGCAATTGCACACCGCCGATCAATTGACCTGGGTGATCAGCGCCATTCGCCGTGACCTGGCCGAACAAGCCAGCGAGCTGCCGCAGATTTCCATGCTGCAAAGCCAGAACCGCTTTGCGCTGCCGACCTACCATTCGGCATAAGCGACAGACATGAAAAGGGCCGCGACGCCGTTGAGCGTCGCGGCCCTTTTTTTGCCTTCAGCACAAGCCTTGGCGAGTGGCTTCGTTTTTCGCCTGTACCCGGTTGGTCACGTCCAGCTTGCCGTAGATATTGCGCAGATGAAACTTCACCGCCGCTTCGGAGGTGCCGCGAATCTGGCTGATCTCCCAGATGGTCTTGCCCTCGGAAGCCCACCGCAGGATTTCCAGCTCCGTCGGGGTCAGGGGCTTGCCGGACAAGTTCAGGCGTTTTCTGATAGCCGTCGGCACGCTATCGATCGGGGCACACGTCTGCTCTGGGCTGCTCATCGCTCTCTCCTTATATCTGCTGATGCGGCACCGCCTTTCGGACTCCTCCTATTGACAGATGACATAAACATTGGCGCCGCACAGAGAGTTACATAACCAGCGGAGTGAAAGCGTACAACACAGAACAAACAGCTTCGCCCTACGAATATTCAGGCGTTTTCCCACAACAAGTTCCAACTTGCCCGGGTTGAACATTTAGATATTTATGCTTAGTCGTCCAGCCCTGGAAAACGCGCGGCAATGTTATCTGCGCTGAACATCGGCACCTCGCCCTGGGCGGTGTTGAACAAACGCAGCGCCACCAAGTGCGGGTTCTCGCCGATGTCGAGCCAGTGCGACATACCCGCCGGGATAACCAACAGGTCATTTTTCTCGGCGCGCACGCCGTATACATAATCACCCACATGCAGCATGAACAGGCCCTGGCCGGCGATGAAGAAATACGCGTTATCTTCACGATAGGTGCGCTCTACCAGGAACGGGTCACGCAATTCATGCATCTGGGGAGGGTCGCCCGTCACGCTGATCACCTTCGCCGTGGCATAGCCGAGCGCATCGATCTGTGGACGGTACGCCGCGATCATTTGCGCGTCACTGGCGCCTTTCTCGATAACGCTGGGCTGCCAACGTTCAAAGCCTATGCGGTGTTCGGCCAGGGTCGACCGGATGTCGTCGAAATGGGTCAGCACCTTGTTGGGTGTGTCCGCGGTGGCGATGTGGTAAACGGCTACGTAACTCATTGCACGGTTCCTTGATTCGGCTCTTGCAATCGAAGGCCAATGATAATGGCGGCGGCCAGCGCAGCGACGCTGGCGATACTGAACGTCAGGGTCGGGCCCAGCAGGTTCCAGCTATAACCGGAATACAGGGCGCCGAGGGCACCGCCAGTACCGGCCAAGGCAGCGTACAGGGCTTGGCCCTGGCCTTGCTGACGGTCGCCGAAGCTGCGCTGCACAAAGGCAATCGCCGCCGCGTGAAAACTGCCGAATGTGGCTGCGTGCAGGAGCTGCGCCAACAGCAACACCCAGAAAAATTCGGCAAAGGAGCCCAGCAGCAACCAGCGCAGCGCCGCCAGCACAAAGCTGGCCAGCAGCACCCGGCGCACCGAAAAACGCGCCAGGATACGGCTCATGGCCAGGAACATCAGGACCTCCGCCACCACCCCCAGGGCCCACAACATCCCGATCACGCCACGGCTGTAGCCCAAGTGTTCCAGGTGCAGGGTGAGGAAGGTGTAATACGGGCCATGGCTCATTTGCATCAATGCCACGCAGGCATAGAACGCCAGCACCCCGGGGCTGCGCAATTGCTTGAGGAAACCGTCACCGGCCAAGCGATTGCCATGGCTGGCAGGCTGGGCATTGGGCACCCACAGGCTGGCGCCGATGATGCCGGCCATGATCACTACCACCACGACCGGGTAGATATCCAGGCTCAGCCAGTCGAACAGCCGCCCCATGATCACTACAGTGAGGATAAAGCCGATGGAGCCCCACAGACGGATCTGGCTGTAGCGCGAGGTTTGCTTGTGCAGATGGGCCAGGGTGATGACCTCAAACTGCGGCAGCACCGCGTGCCAGAAGAATGCGTGCAGGGCCATGACCATCGCCAGCCAGGCGTAGGTCTTGCTGACGAAGATCAGGCAGAAACTGGCCAGGGTACAGGCCGCGCCAAATCGCACAATGGCCAGGCGCCGGCCGGTGAAGTCGCCGATCCAGCCCCACAGGTTAGGCGCCACGCAGCGCATCAGCATGGGGATGGCCACCAGTTCGCCGATACGCGCGCTGGAAAAGCCCAGGTGATCGAAGTACAACGCCAGGAACGGCGCCGTCGCCCCGAGCAGGGCGAAGTAGAACAGGTAAAAGCTGGAAAGGCGCCAGTATGGGAGCGGTGGGGTCATTTTATTGGGGCTGCTTCGCAGCCCGGCGCGAGCAAGCTCGCTCGCCACAACAAGCGCACTCACCCTGGCAAGCTCGCTTGCCGGCGGCGATCACAGTTGGCCCAGTACCGGTGTGGTCACGCGCACATCGGCATTTTGCCCACGGTTGCGCAGCAGGTGGTCCATCAACACGATGGCCATCATGGCTTCGGCAATCGGTGTGGCGCGGATGCCGACGCACGGGTCATGACGGCCCTTGGTGATCACGTCCACCGGGTTGCCGTGTACATCGATCGAACGGCCCGGTGTGGTAATGCTTGAGGTCGCCTTGAGCGCCAGGTGCGCAACAATCGGTTGGCCGGAGGAAATACCGCCAAGGATGCCACCCGCATTGTTGCTGAGGAAACCTTCAGGCGTCAGCTCATCACGATGTTCGGTTCCGCGCTGGGCAACACAGGCGAAGCCTGCGCCGATTTCCACGCCTTTGACCGCGTTGATGCTCATCAGCGCGTGGGCCAGTTCGGCGTCGAGGCGGTCGAAGATCGGCTCGCCCAGGCCCGGCTTGACGCCTTCGGCCACCACGGTGATCTTGGCACCGACGGAGTCCTGGTCGCGGCGCAACTGGTCCATATAGGCCTCCAGCTCCGGCACCTTGTCCGGGTCGGGACAGAAGAAGGCGTTGTCTTGCACGCTGTCCCAGCTCTTGAACGGGATCTCAATCGGACCCAACTGGCTCATGTAGCCACGGATGACGATGCCCTGGGTGGCCAGGTATTTCTTGGCGATGGCACCGGCGGCCACGCGCATGGCGGTTTCACGCGCCGAGCTGCGGCCCCCGCCGCGGTAGTCGCGCTCGCCGTATTTATGGTGGTAGGTGTAGTCGGCATGGGACGGACGGAACACATCCTTGATTGCCGAGTAGTCCTTGGACTTCTGGTCGGTGTTGCGAATCAACAAGCCAATGGCGCAGCCGGTGGTGCGGCCCTCGAACACCCCGGAAAGGATTTCGACTTCGTCCGGCTCCTGGCGCTGGGTGGTGTGGCGGCTGGTGCCGGGCTTGCGGCGGTCGAGGTCACGCTGCAGGTCGTCCAGGGACAGCTCAAGGCCTGGTGGGCAGCCGTCGACAATGGCGACCAACGCCGGGCCATGGCTTTCGCCCGCGGTGGTGACAGTGAACAGCTTGCCGAAGGTATTGCCGGACATGCAGGGCGCTCCGTGAAATCAGTTGAATCAAGTCAACCGTAATAACTTAAGGCGGCCAGTATACGCAGGCTAACCGACTAGTTCATCCTCGAAACCTTACCGGTAGACATTGGTCCAACCGGCACCTCACTGATGATGGCGCGATGATGCTGCGAGTTCTGCTGTTCACCCTTACCCTGTTTACCGCCGCGGTCCAGGCCGCCTCCCCTGTGGTACTGCAACGCCCTATCAGCCTGGACACCGGCAGCGGCCAACTGTTTGGCTCATTATTGTTGCCGCAGTCCGACAAACCGGTGCCGGTGGTGCTGATCATCGCCGGCTCCGGCCCTACCGACCGCAATGGCAACAGCGCCGACGGCGCCCGCAATGACAGCCTCAAGCGCCTGGCATGGGTGCTTGCCCGGCATAACATCGCCAGCGTGCGCTACGACAAGCGCGGGGTCGCCGCCAGCCTGGCCGCCACGCCGGATGAGCGCAACCTCACCCTGGACGCCTATGTGTCCGATGCGGTGGCCTGGGGCAAGCTGCTCAAGGCCGACAAGCGCATGGGCCGGTTGATAGTGCTGGGCCATAGCGAAGGCGCGCTGGTAGCCGCCCTCGCCGCGCCACAACTGGCGCCGGCCGGGGTGATTTCCCTATCGGGCAGCGCCCGCCCGGTAGACCAGGTGATTCGCCAGCAACTGGCCGATCACTTGCCCCCTGCCCTGTTGTTGCGCAGCAATGAAATCCTCGACCACCTCAAGGCCGGCCAAGTGGATGCCGACGTGCCGCGCCCACTCGAAGGCATCTTCCGACCAAGCGTGCAGCCTTATCTGATCAGCCTGTTCCGCGCCGACCCATCGGCCGCCTTCGCCAGGCTGAACATGCCGGCGTTGATCATCCAGGGCACCAACGATATTCAGGTCGGCGTAGCGGATGCCCAGCAGTTGAAACACGCCAAGCCCGACGCGCAGTTGACGGTTATCGAAGGCATGAACCACGTGATGCGCATCGTGCCCAACAACGTGAAGCAGCAACTGGCGTCCTACAATGACCCGAAACTGCCCCTGGCTGCGGAACTGGGCCAGCGTATCGTCGCGTTTATCGACGGACTTCAACCCCGTTAAGCGACAATTTGCCTCCAGTCCTGGGCAAACCGGCCGATAAGTCCAGAGTCGACAGTAAAAAGACTGTCGGCTTGCTGGGCTTGGACAGGATCGCGCCGCATGACAACCACCGAAGCAACACCCGAATCTACCGCCGACACCTCGACTGCAACCGCGGCCGTTGAGGCGGCGGCCCTGCCGTGGGCGGACGTCCACGCCGAACACTTCAAGATGCTGCGCCTGGCTCCGCTGACCACCGACCGTGCCACTGGCGCACGGCCGTTGCGCTTTGTGCAGTTCGGCTATGCCGAGCGCCACGAAAAGCACCACAGCCTGTTGCGCATGGTTATTCAACTGCCCGGCCAGCGGGTACGCCGCGAGCAGAACCACCTGGATATCTGGGTGGACCACGATAAACATCGCGTGCATTTCGGCCCAGGCAACAGCCTGGAAATCGAACCGGCCAACCGGGGGATCGGCCGTTTCCTGGTCGCTCAGGCCGCCGCCTGGACGAAGAAGAAGTGGTCCCACTACCGCGTCGACGGCGTGGACCTGGCCAACAAGGACGCCCTCAACGAAGCCACGCGCCTGCGTCGTGATCACTTTTTGCGTATCCAGGGATTTGATGTGGCCTATGCCGACGTGCAGCACCTCAAAGGCAATGTGCAGCCGGGCAAGGTTGGCGACGTGCTGGACAGTTGGAACACCGAGAAGGTGCAGTTCGTGGAGATCCTCGAAGCCGCGCAGATGCTGCAACAGGCCGATCAGAACCTGGCGGAACAGGAAGTGAAGCTGCGCAAGGAAGAGGAAAAAGTCATCAAGTTCAAGCGCGAGGACAGCGGGCTACGCTTTACCATCACGTGCCTGGTGGCGTTTACGGTGTTTCAGGCAGGGTTGTTGATCTGGATTGCCACTCACCGCTGATAGATTGAAATGCAATCAAAATGTGGGAGCCAGCTCCCACATTGACCGAGTTTCTGCAGTTATATCCGGGCAGCGAAAACGCCCTGGTGTTGGCGACACTGCTCAGCCGTCAGCATGAACACCCCATGCCCACCCCGCTGGAAGTCCAGCCAGGCAAAGTCGACTTCCGGATACAGCGCGTCAACATGCACCTGGCTGTTACCCACTTCGACAATCAGCAAACCCTTCTCGGTCAGATGGTCCGCCGCTTCGGCCAGCATCCGGCGTACCAGGTTCAGGCCGTCGTCACCACAGGCCAGGCCCAGTTCCGGCTCGTGCTGGTATTCATCCGGCATGTCGGCAAAATCTTCGGCATCCACATACGGTGGGTTTGACACGATCAGGTCGAATCGCTGGCCGGGCAAGCCGTCAAAACCATCGCCCTGCACGGTATAGACCCGCTCATCGACGCCATGGCGCTCGATATTCTGGTTTGCCACTTCAAGGGCTTCGAAGGACAGGTCACCCAGTACCACTTCGGCCTCCTGGAACTCGTACGCACAGGCAATGCCGATGCAACCGGAGCCGGTACACAGGTCGAGGATGCGCGCCGGCGGCTGCGCCAACCAGGGTTCGAAGCGGTTTTCGATCAGTTCGCCAATCGGTGAACGCGGGATCAACACGCGCTCATCGACAATAAACGACATGCCGCAGAACCACGCCTCTTTCAACAGGTACGCGGTGGGCACACGCTCGTGAATACGGCGATGCAGTAAACGCTGCACATGGGAGATTTCTTCTTCTTCGAGGTTGCAATCCAGGTAGCTGTCGGCAATTTCCCACGGCAGGTGCAAGGCGCCGAGCACCAATTGCCGAGCTTCGTCCCAGGCATTGTCGGTGCCATGGCCAAAAAACAGGTCTTCCCCATGGAAACGGCTGACAGCCCAACGGATATGGTCGCGCAAAGTGCGCAGGCGGGAAGTGATCACGGGGCAAGCTCCTGGAAAAAACGACTGGCAATTCTAACAGCCTTCACCTGTACCGACGATGTACGAAAACACTGGCGCCGTACGTCGGATTTCATCCAATTGCCCCGCATTGTGTTAAACAAGCCCACCTCTTGACATGGCTGCACGCCAGCAACGGCGTACCTTACGATAGTAGCGATTCACAGAAGCGCTCAGCCAGTGGACAATGTCGCAAAAGCCCCACTCACAGGAGCCCCAGAATGTCCGTTCCAAAGACGATGTTTCAACTCAGCGGTCGCGGTTACGCAGCAGCCAACCTCAGTCATGCGACCCTCGTGATCATCGACGCCCAGAAGGAATACCTCAGCGGCCCGCTCGCCCTCTCGGGCATGGACGCAGCTGTCGCTAATATCAAACAACTGGTCAGCGCCGCGCGCAATGCCGGGCGCCCGATTGTGCATGTACGCCACTTGGGTACCGTAGGCGGTCTGTTTGATCCACAGGGCGAGCGCGGCGAATTCATCCCGGGGCTTGAGCCAGAGGGTGACGAAACCATCATCGGCAAGCTGCTGCCGAGCGCCTTCCACGGCACCGGCCTGGAAAAACACTTGCAGGACCTTGGCTCCCTGGACCTGATCGTCTGCGGCTTCATGAGCCACTCCAGCGTCAGCACCACCGTGCGTGCGGCCAAGAACCTGGGCTTTCGCTGCACCCTGGTGGAAGACGCCTGCGCCACTCGCGACCTGCCCTACAAGGGCGGCATCCTGAGCGCCGAACATGTGCAGCACACCGAAATGGCGATCATGGCCGACAACTTCGCCACCCTCGCACTGACTAAAGATCTGATCTGATCATTCTGGCGTTGAGCGGCGTGTTTATTGCTCCGCTCATCCGCAAAGCCCTTTCATTTGGCGCATTTACCCCTCCCTCCGGAACAACCTGTGTATTGTCCGGTCGAAGGGCCGATACCCTGGAGGAAAGGTCGGAATGAAGATATCCGATGGTTTTGATGCTCGTCGCTTGCGCCCCAAGGGTCCGAGCAACTGGCGTCTGCGCCTGGTGGCGGGCATTGCCGCGTTGCTGGCGATCATAGGCTTGTTGTTGGCAGGCGCTGGTGGCGCCGGCCTGTTTGGGCATTCGCCGGCACTGGGCGAGTTGAATGCCAGCCCGGGCGGCTCGGCGATCCTGTTGGGGATCGGCCTGCTGGTGCTGTGGTTGGGCGTATGGTTATGGCGCCGCAGCCGTCGGCGGATGCGTCAGCCCTTGTCGTTGAATATCGCCTCGCACCTGATGAAAAAGCACGACTGATGGCGCTTGGATAGCGTTTGCTGCGCCCTGGCCGCCGCGATTTAGGTAAACTGCCCGCCCTTCGCGGAGGCTGACATGCAAGACGACGATTTTTCCCTGTTCAAAAACGAGCTGCGCGGCGTCAAGCCGATCAAGCACGACCGCGCCGACACCGGCAAACCCAAGACCGACCGGGCACAGATCGCCAAGCTGCGCCAGGCCGCGACCGTGCGCAGCGACGCCACTACCGTGGATGGCCTGTCGGATCAGTTCGTGATTGACGTCGGCCCCGAAGACGAGCTGATGTGGGCCCGAGATGGTGTGCAAGAAAGCCAGATGCGCAAGCTCAAGGCCGGCCAGGTCCCGTTCGAAGGCAGCCTCGACCTGCACGGCATGAACGTGGAAAAGGCCCGGGAAACCCTGTGGGCCTTCCTCGCCGAAGCGACTAAATTCGAAATCCGCTGCGTGCGCGTCACCCACGGCAAGGCTGTGCGGCTGGATGGCAAGCGGCCAATGATCAAGAGCCACGTCAACACTTGGCTGCGTCAACATGCCCAGGTGCTCGGCTTTACTTCCTGCCAGGCCCGCCACGGCGGTGCCGGTGCGGTGTATGTGATGCTCAAGCGCACCATGCTCGAAGGCCGCGACGAGTAAAGTGCCATCGTCAGGCTTGCAGCGATGTGCCCGCCACCGTAACCTTGCGCTTTGCGAAAATCCCACAGGTAGTTTCATGTCCCTGGAACAGAATTACACAGAGATTCTCGGCCAACTCGGCGAGGACGTCTCCCGCGAGGGTCTGCTCGACACGCCAAAGCGTGCCGCCAAGGCGATGCAGTACCTTTGCCGCGGTTATGAACAGACGCTCGAAGAAGTCACCAACGGTGCCTTGTTCAGCTCCGATAACAGCGAAATGGTGCTGGTCAAGGACATCGAGCTGTACTCGTTGTGCGAACACCATCTGCTGCCGTTTATCGGCAAGGCCCATGTGGCCTACATTCCAAGCGGCAAAGTGCTGGGCCTGTCGAAGGTTGCACGAATCGTCGACATGTATGCGCGCCGCCTGCAGATCCAGGAAAACCTCAGCCGCCAGATCGCTGATGCGGTGCTGCAAGTGACCGGCGCCCTGGGCGTGGCCGTGGTAATCGAAGCCAAGCACATGTGCATGATGATGCGCGGTGTGGAAAAACAGAATTCGTCGATGATCACCTCGGTGATGCTCGGTGAGTTCCGCGATAACGCGGCCACTCGCAGCGAATTTCTCAGCCTGATCAAGTAACGGGCTGGGTAGGAAAGAACCGGCGTTCATCGCCGGTTTTTTTTCGCCTGCAGAAATCAGGTAAGCTGCGCCCCCTCAGTTATGGGCAAGAGGTAACAGCCATGTTCGTCAAAGCACTTCGAGTGGGCCTCGGCCAGATCATCATCGCGGGCGATTTTCTGACCCGCCCACGCAAAAAGCAGCGCCCCGCCGAACAACAGGCGCGGGTGAACGACGCGGCCAAGGCGCTGACGCTGTACCAATTCCACGCCTGCCCGTTTTGCGTGAAGACCCGCCGCACCCTGCATCGCCTGAACGTGCCGGTAGCCCTGAAGGACGCAAAGAACAACGAGCAGGACCGCCAGACCCTGCTGGAACAAGGCGGCAAGATCAAGGTGCCGTGCCTGCGCATCGAAGAGAACGGCCAGACCACCTGGATGTACGACTCCAAGGTTATCATCGACTACCTGGACAAGCGCTTCGCTGCGGTCTGAAGCACGCTGCGGTCAATGTGGGAGCTGGCTTGCCAGCTCCCACATTTGCGGTGCGGTGTTCTTAAGTCAGTGTTGTCAGGTCCAGATCCAGCAGTGCCGAGCCCAGGCACTTGCCGTGGGCATCCAGCGCCAGTGAGCGGGTCACGCCGCCACGCAGGATGCCCGGTAACACGAAGTTCAGCGCCTGCACATTCGGCAATTCATAACGCCGAACCGGGGCCGCAAGCGGTTCGAGCAGATCCTTGAAAAACTCCGTGACGCGCTCGGCCGTCAGCTGTTCGCACAGCAATGGGTAGTCTTGCGCGCGATAGGCAATGATCGAGATGTTTGACGTGTCGCCCTTATCCCCTGTGCGGGAATGAGCCAGTCTGTGCAGTTTCATTCTTCAATCCTCGGTTTGACCGCTTCACGGGGCAACAGCAACGATGCCACCGCCACCACCTGACGCACGCTCTTGCTCGCCCCACCGCCGCCGGCCGGGCCGTTGGTGTAGAGGGTCTCCACTTCATTGCCAACCCGCACGGCGTCGCTGCGCTCGTCACAACGGGCGGCAACCCGCAGGCGCACTTCCCAAGGCTCGACCCTGCTGCGCGGGCCGTGCAATGAATCCATGCCGATCAACTCGGCGCGCAGGTCCTGCATGTTTACGCCGATCAACGCCAGGCGCTTGAGCACCACGTCCCGCGCCAACTCCGCCCGTGCGACAGCACCGGGACCGCCGTAGGACATCTGCCCTTCACCGATCCAACCGTCCAGATAACCGACGCTGACCTTCAGTTGATCAGGCCGAGCACGCCCGCTCGCCCCCTCAGCGCGCACCCGGTCCACGCCCTCCTCGACAAACCCCACCCGGGAAAAGTCGGCCGTCACATCCGGGGTCAAATAGGCTGCTGGGTCGTGAACTTCATAGATCAGTTGTTCAGCGCAGGTCGCGCGACTGACCCGCCCACCGGAGCCTGCCACCTTGGTGATCACCGCATTGCCGTCGGCGTCGATCTCGGCCTGGGGAAAGCCCAGGCGCGCCAGATTCTCCACATCCTTGAAACCGGGATCAGCGAAGTAACCGCCACTGACCTGCCCCGCGCACTCCAGCAAATGCCCCACCAACGTGCCCCGGCCCAATCGTTGCCAATCATCGAAGGCCCAGCCGAACTCGAACATCTGCGGCGCCAGGAACAGCGAAGGGTCGGCCACGCGTCCGGTGATGACGACATCGGCGTCGGCGCGCAGCGCCTCAAGAATGCCGTCCACACCCAGGTAGGCATTCGCGGAGATCAACCGCTCGCCAAGGGAGCCAACAGACTGGCCGTTATCCAGCACCTGCTCGGCATGCAAAGCGTGCAGCACATCATCCCCCACCACCGCGACAACCTTCAGACCCAGGCCCAGCTCGGCAGCAATGCGCCGCACTTCAATGGCCGCCGTCACCGGGTTGGCCGCGCCCATGTTGGTGATCACCCGTAAGCGACGGCGACCGCCGGGCTGGCCCACGCAGGGCAATACTCGGCGCATGCGTTCACTCAGCAACGGGTCATAACCGCCCTGCGGGTCGCCGATGCGCGCCTGTTGTGCCAGGGCAATGGTGCGTTCGGCCAGGCATTCGAAGACCAGGTAATCCAGGTCGCCATGTTCGGCCAGTTCCACGGCAGGTTCGATACGGTCACCGGAATAGCCGGCGCCGGAGCCAATGCGCAAGGTGTTCATCTCAAATCACTCCCAGGAGCAACGCCGTCAGGGTCATCAACACCGAGGCGGCAAACAGAAAAGGAATCGTGAATCGCTGGTGATCGGCCAACTCGATCTTGCACAGGCCCACCAACAGGAAGGTCGCGGGCGTCAGCGGGCTGACCGGAAAACCGGTGGTGTGCACGCCCAGCAACGAGGCTTGGGCCACTTGCAGGGGGTCGACGCCCAGCGCCTTGCCGACTTCGGCGATCACCGGCATCACGCCGAAGTAGTAGGAATCGGGGTCAAACAACATGCTCAGGGGCATCGACACAAACCCCACGACCGCCGGGATCAACTTGCCGTGGCCCGCCGGAATCTGCGCCACCGCCACTTCGGCGATAGCCTTGAGCATGCCGGAGCCTTGCATGATGCCGGTGAACACCCCGGCGGCGAGCAGGATACTGGCCATGGTCAGGGCGGTTTTTGCATGGGCGTCGATGCGCGCACGCTGGGCGTCCACGTTGGGGTAGTTGATGCACAGCGCAACCACAGTGCCGAGCATGAACATCACCACCGGGTCGACCCAACCGGCAATCATCACCACCATCACCAGCACGGTCAGGATCAGGTTGACCCAGAACAACCGTGGGCGGCGCAGCTTGATGTCGTCGTCGCTGAGCACCCGTTGCGGCACCGCCTCCACGCCGGAACCGGCGCCCAGGCCGAGGCGCTTTTCTTCACGATGGCCCAACCACCAGGCGCACGCGAAGACGAAGATCAGCCCGACGATCTGCACCGGGATCAACGGCTGGAACAGATCGGCCACCGGCACATGCAGCGCCGCCGACGAGCGCAGTACCGGGCCGGTCCAGGGCAGGAAGTTGACCCCAGCCGCCATCGCGCAGACGCAGGCGAGAATGCGCTTGTCGATACCCAGCCGCGTATACAACGGCAGCATCGCCGGCACCGTCACCAGAAAGGTCACCGCGCCGGAGCCGTCCAGGTGCACCAGCAACGCCAGCGTCGCGGTGCCGACCACAATTCGTGTAGGACGCGTCCCTACCGTGCGCAGGATGCGATCAATGATGGGGTCGAGCATCCCGGCATCGGTCATGATCCCGAAAAACAGGATCGCAAACACAAACATGCCGACCACAGGGGCGACGTTCTTGATACCGGTGATGATAAAGGCACTGGTTTGCAGGCCGAACCCACCGACCAGCGCGGCGATGATCGGCAAGGCGATCAGGGCCACCAGTGGCGAGAGACGCTTGCTCATGACAGCGACAAGCAGGCTGAGAATGGTGATGACGCCCAGGGTTGCGAGCATGGATAACTCCAGGGTGGCCGTTTTGGGCCGGTTATTGTTTTCCCGGAGTATTGGAAGCGGGTTAGTCTTTGTAAATTGGAATATTCGGCCTAGCACGTTCGGAAAAACAAAATGAAGAACTCGATCCAGCACATCCAGGCCTTCCTCGCGGTGGCCCGCACCGGTAGTTTCACCAAGGCGGCCCACGAGCTGCACCTGTCGCCTTCGGCCCTGACCGTGCAAGTACAGCAATTGGAAGACTGGCTCGGCGTCGCCCTGCTCGACCGCAGCCCGCGCCATGTGAGCATCACCGCTGCCGGCCAGGATGCGCGCGGGCCCATGGAAAAACTGCTGCTGGACCTGGACAACATCGTCACCGGCTCACGCGACCTCGCAGCCTTGCGTCGCGGCGTGGTGACCATCGCCGCCCTGCCGTCAGTTTGCGCCGGCGCCCTGCCCCCGGCCTTGCGCCTGTTTCGCCAGCGCTTTGCCGGGATCGAGGTGCGCCTGCATGACCTGGTGGCCCATCGCATTCATGCCCAGGTCCGCAACGGCGAGGTGGATTTCGGCATCGGCGTACGGGCGCGCCTGAGCCATGGCCTGCAATTTCAGCCGGTGCTCAATGATCGCTTGTGCGCGTTTGTGCCGCTGGATCATGCGCTGACGCGCTATCGGTCACTGACCCTGGCGCAACTGGCCGACCAGCCAATTATCCTTACCGGACGTGACAGCAGCGTGCGCGAACAGGTCGACGCACTGTTCGACCAGACACGGCTGACGCTGAATGCGGGCATGGAGGCCAACTACATGTCGACGGTATTGGCGCTGGTGCGCCAGGGGTTGGGGATCAGCGTGCTGCCGGAATCGGCGGCGGACAGCCTGGAGGGATTGAAGCGAATCGACATCGATCATCCCGGCGTGAACCGGGAGATCGGCTTGATCACACGCAGCGCGATGGCATTGAGCCCGGCGGCGCAGCGCTGCTTTGAACTGCTAAATCACGAATTATCTGACTCACTATTGAGCTAAATGTGGGAGGGGGCTTGCTCCCGATGGCGGCCTCAGGGCTGGCCGGAACGCTGGATCAGACCGAGTACATATCCATTCCGGC
>NZ_VXCZ01000030.1:0-52590 GCF_052850795.1 Pseudomonas sp. 910_23
ATTGACCTTGGCCTTGGCGACGATGGCCGGGCCCAGGGACACGTCCGGTGGGCAGATCACAAAGCCCTTGGCACCGTTGGCGGCGAGGCTGTCGATGGCCGAGAGGGTTTTCTCGCCGTCGGGCACGGCGATCTTGATCACGGTGAAGCCATGCTCCTTGCCGGCTTTTTCGGCGAAGGCCCATTCAGTCTGGAACCACGGCTCTTCGGCCTGCTTGACCAGAAAACCGATCTTCACTTCTTCGGCCGATACAAAGCCGCTGAACACCATCGCCAGCGCCACAGCGCCAAGAGTCTTCTTGAACATGAACCACCTCTTTCTTGTTATTGGAAAACGATTTAGTCGTGGTACATCACCGAACGCCCGCCATCGATCATCAGGCACGTGGCGTTGATAAAGGGTGCCTCGTCGGTCGCCAGGAACAGCGCGGTCATCGCCACCTCAATGGGTTGGCCGATGCGCTTGGGCGGGTGCAAGTCAAACGCGCGCTGGCGTTCGGCGCGGGGGTCGGGGAAGCCGTTCCAGTAGTCGACGTTAAGCTGGGTTTCGATATAGCCCGGGGCGATAGCGTTTACGCGGATACCCTTGGGCGCGTATTCGATGCCCAAGGCGCGGGTGAGGCCGAGCAGGCCATGCTTGGCGACAGGATAAGGAAAGCAGCCGGGGATGATGTGGCTGGAATGGGTGGAGGCAATATTGATGATGTTGCCGATGCCCTGCTCGATCATGTGCGGCAGCACCGCACGGCAACCGTACCAGGCGCCATCAAGGTCGATGGCGAAACAGCGGCGCCAATCCTCGTCGGTCATTTCCAGCGGGTCGCGAAACACATTGACCCCGGCGCAGTTGACCAGTACGTCCACCCGACCAAAGCGCTCGATGGCGAGATTGACCAGCGCCTGCCATTGCTCTTTGGAGGTGATATCTACAGATTGTGCGCAAATCTCGGCACCACGTTCGCGCCAACAGGCGGCTACTTTCTCGACTTTTTCACCCTGGATGTCCGCAATCACCAGTCGCGCCTGCTGGGCCTGGAAGCAAGCCACGATCGCCTCGCCAATGCCTTGCGCAGCGCCGGTGATGATCACCACCTTGTTCTTCAGCCGCTCGCCGTAAATCGGCTCGGGCACGGCGGGTAGGGACAACGGTTGTGCCTGCATCGCTTCACCTTTTTATTTTTGGTAGTGAGTGCTGATGCAGGCGACTATAAACCCAGACCTTGAAATATCTCAATATATAAATTTGCATCCCATATTGTGAGCGAAAGCAAAAAAAAACCGGCCATTGATAGCCGGTTTGGAATGTCGGTCAGCCTTGGGCAAAATCCCTCAGTGCATCGCCTTCCATGCGATAGCGCACCCACTCCTCCTGAGGCTGGGCACCGATGGATTTGTAGAAGGCAATCGCTGGTTCATTCCAGTCCAGCACGCTCCACTCGAAACGCCCACAGCCGTTATCGCAGGCGATCTTCGCCAGGTGGCGCAACAGCTTCTTGCCCGCTCCGCCGCCGCGTTGTTCCGGGTTGATATACAAGTCTTCCAGGTACAGGCAGTTGCTGCCCAGCCAGGTGGAGTAGCTGAAAAAGAACACGGCAAAACCAATCGGCAAACCGTCGCGCAGGCAGATCAGGCCATGGGCGGTAGCGCCCTCGCTGAACAGGCTGCGCTCGATATCCACCACGCTGGCGATCACTTCGTGCCGGGCTTTCTCATATTCGGCAAGCTCGGTGATGAAACTCAGGATCTGCGCAGCATCGCTGGGTACGGCGGGGCGAATCTCGATGGTCATGGGCGCGCCTTGGGCAATTTCAAAGCCCACATACTAAGGCGGTTTGATGACCGATTGCAGCGCAATTTCATGCCGCCCGAAGTGTTTTTACTCCGCCCCAGAGTAATGCCAGCACCAGTAATCACAGAACAATCCCCATGAGCGCCCATGGTAAACAAGCGGCATAATTCCAACATTCAGGTCCTGCTCATGCCCACCACGTCTGCAGTTGGCGCGAAGACATTCGCGCTGTTCTGCCTCGCCAGTTTCTTATTGTCGCTGTCCTACGGCTCGACCTTTTTGCTGTCGCTGCTGATTCATTCACGCGGCGGCAACGAGCACGACGCCGGCAGTATCATTGCCACGGCAATGCTCAGCACTTTTGTGGCGGTGGTCGTTTCCGGGCACCTGGCGGATGCGCTGGGCGCAGCGCGAGCGATTGCGGGCACGGGTGTAATGCTGGTGGTGGCCTGCCTCGGGTTTGCCCTGTCCCCCGGGTTTGGCCAGGGCCTGATGCTGTTCGGGTTATCCCTGGGCTTGGGCTGGGGCGTGTTCTATACCCTGGGGCCGATCATCGTGACCCTACTGGTGCAACCCCAGCAGCGCGCCAAGTATTTTGCCCTGCTGTCCGGCAGCATGTTGAGCGGGATCGGTTCCGGCCCGTTGCTGGGGCGCGCCGCCACCGCGCTGGGCTTGCCCCTGACGACAGCGTTCTACATTGCCGGGTTGTCCAGCCTTGCCGGGGTTGTGATGTTCTGGCGCATGGGCGCGCAGTTCAAACAGCATGCAAACGTGCCGGCGTCGAAGATTACCTGGACAGCAAGCCGCCGCGTGCTGACGTCCAAGGCAGCGTTCGCCATCTTGATGGTCGGCCTGGGTGGCTGCGTGTTTGGTGGGTTGTCGTCATTCCAGACCAGCTATGCGCTGGCCCATCAGCTGGATTATTCGCTGTTCTTCGCAGGTTTCCTGACTGCTGCGATCACCAGCCGGCTGCTGATCGCCGGCTTTGTGGTCAAGCGTGATGCCTATCAGGCTGCGTGCGTATTGTCCGGCGTCATGTTTGGCGCGGTTGCGCTATTCGCGTTCGGGGTGCGCGGTAACTTCAGCTATCTGGTGGCTGCCGCCACGCTGGGGGTCGGGTATGGCCTGACGTACTCGGTGATCAATGGGCTGGTGGCCAATGAAGCACCCAGCGGCACCATGCCCCAGGCGTTATTGCTGTTCAGCCTGGCGTACTTTATCGGCGTCTTCGGGTTTCCATGGCTCGCGGGCAAAATGATTGTCGAATTCGGCCTGTCGACGATGCTGTTGAGCGTACTGGTCATCGCCGCACTGAACTGGTCGATCACCGTGGCGCGCCTGATCGTGCGGCGAGTATCGATACATAAAGTGATACAGGTGAACTGATACCGTTCGTCGCCATCAAGGCACGAACAGCAAAGGGTGGCTGACCAATAAAGGGTAAGGACATTAATCATATGGAGACACCCTCATGAAAAATTCCAAATTTGCTGCCCTCGCCCTCACCGGCCTCCTGTCCGCTGCGTCCCTGAGCGCCTTTGCGGCGACTTCGTCGACCGGCCCCACCGACCCGACGCCCGACGCGACGACTGAATCGCAGAAATCCATGGGCACTGGCCTGGATACCAACGGCGGCGCGATCATCGACAACACCAACGGCGCCGACCCTCACACCCAGGGCCATGATACCCAGCGCCAGGCCCCGGCTGCGGTCGGTAACGGCAAAATGGGCCCCTCGGTCAATGAGCCGAAGATCAATAAAGGCGACGACTCGAATCTGCCAGGTGCACCAAAACAACCAGCGCCTTGATACATCCCTGGCAACACCGACACCCGATCATTTCCCAGTGAAGAGGTACGCATGAACGTCGATAGAAACCTTGAAAAAGAAGTCCTCACCCGCCTGCTGCACGCTCATCCCCAGGGCTTGGGCAAGGAGGTACTGGACAACTACCGCGGTGAGAAAGAAGTCGCCAGTGTCTTGGCGTTTCTGCAAGACCGCGGGCTGATCAAGGATGGGCATGTGACCACCGACGACGCCGGTGAATACTCGTTGAACCTGCCGATCAAGCTCACCGCCTCGGGTGTGGATGAGGCCCGCAAGCTCGACGGTGCAGGCCCTCGGTAAGTCATTTCTGGTCTGGCCCTGCGACCGGGGCCAGAAGGAGTCGCCCAAGCGCGCGGCGACCAACCGTGAGGGGTACCTGCGAAGCAGTAGGGCTTCATTAGGTAAGCAATCCAAGGAAAGTTTGTTGAAAGAAGCACGGGCCAAGGATATTCGTGTCCGCTCTACCATGAGTAAGGATGAGTTGATCCAGGCGCTGAAAAAAGCAGGTTAAACATCGATCCGAAATGTGGGAGGGGGCTTGCTCCCGATGGTGGCATGTCAGTTTGCTTATCTTTAACTGACACGACTGCATCGGGAGCAAGCCCCCTCCCACATTTAGGTTGGTGTGTATTCGTTGGCTAGTGCATCGACTTCGGCTGCGCCTGGGCAAGTAGCCGGCCCCCAACGCGTCACCGCCAACGCCGCCGCAGCATTCGCTCGACGCGCCGCCTCGACAGGTTTCAAGCCCTGCGCCAAGCCGGCAATAAACACCCCTGCGTGCGCATCCCCCGCACCGTTGCTGTCGACCGCTTGCACCTTGAAACCGGGTACATGTTCAATTTCAGTTGTGCGCCCTACCCAGCAACCATTGGGCCCATCACGTACGACCAGCAAGGTTTGCGCAGGCAGATGTCGACTCAACGCAGGCAACGCCGCGGCGATCTCAAGGGCACCGGTAAACGCCAGAGCTTCCGGGCCATTGCTGGTCCAGATATCGATACGTGGCAACAACGCACGCATCAAGACTGAATCCGGCGCCTTGACCAGCGGTCCAGGATCGAACACCACTACGATCTCTCGCGGCAGCGCCAGCAGCCAGTCGATCAACGGCTGCGCCTTGCCCTCAAGGAGCAGGCTGTAGCCACTGACGTACACGTAGTCATCGGCGAGCGGGACGATCCTGGCCAAATCTTCGGCACTCAATTCGCCTTCGGCGCCGATATGGGAAATGAACGTACGCTCAGTGGTGGCCTCGGTCAGGGACACACACAAACCAGTGTCCTTCTCGTTGCTCGCAGTCAATGCCATTTCAATCTTTTCAGCCTGCATCGCGGCGCGAGCCAAGTCACCAAACCGGCCATTGCCGTGGCGCCCAAGGTAGACCACCGACATCCCATTGCGCCGCGCCGCCGCCATGACGTTGAAGCCACCGCCCGCTTCGAAACTGGCAGATTTGGCCAGTACGTCACCGCCAGTTGCCGGCAGGGTGTCGAGGGCCATGACCAAGTCGACAATGACCTGGCCGGTATGCAGCAATCTAGGCATGGGTACCCTCTACCAAAGCCGGGCGACGATCAGACGCGCCGCCCAGTACCGCATAAAGGCCGCCTGCGACCAGGAAGGTGACGACCCAGCCCAGGCCGTTGTGGCCCAACCAGGAGTCGGACAGCGGCCCGGCGAACCAGATATTTTGCGCGGTGGTGCCGATGGTGGTGAAGCAGAACCCCAGCACGATAGCCACGGCCCAGGCGCCGAAGGCACGCCACTCCACACCGCCGCGATACCAGTAAGCGCTGCTCGGACTGACATCCAGCAAGTCCTTGGGGCTGTAGTAATGCCGGTGTATCAGGTCGACCACGAAGATCCCGACCCACGCCGTAATCGGCACCGCCAGCAACGAAATGAAGGTGATGAACGGGCCATAGAAGCTGTCGGCGATCAGCATGAAATAGATGGAACCGGCGAAGATCGCCACGATATCGACAATCACCGCGTGCACGCGCTTGACCTTCAGACCCAGGGTCAGGGTGGTAAGGCCGGCCGAATACACCGACAGATTGTTCGACAGCAACAGCCCGCCGAATGCGGTGATCAGGTAAGGCACCGCCATCCAGGTGGGCAGCATGTCGCGGATCGCGATGATGGGGTCGGTGGCCGACGCCAGGTCGTCGTTACCCACCGACAGCAGGCCACCAAGGGTAATCAGCAACACCAGCGGGATGCCCGCGCCAAAGGCGGCGCTGGCCACCAGGCGCACAGCCTTGACGCTGCGGTGCTGGTAGCGCGACATATCGGCACCGGCGTTGGCCCACCCAATGCCGGTGCCGGCGGCCATGGTGCCGATGCCGATGATCATCGCGCTCAACGGCGCAGGTGTGGCATTGAACACCGCGCTCCAGTCGATAGTGGCACACAGAAAGCCGCCCACCAGGATATTCAAACCGCCAAATACATAGGTGGCCCACTTCTGGATCACCAGCAGCGTGGCGTGGCCGAGGCCGGACACCGCCAGGGTCAGCAGTACAAAGATGGCGATGAAGATCAACGTGAGTACGGGGGCGCTTTTCGCCTCTACCGCCGAACCGAACAGGATCGAACACAAGGACAGCAACACAAAGGCGGCCGTGGTGGTGTTGACGGTTTCCCAACCCAGGCGCGACATCAGCGAGACCACCGTCGGGCCGATATTGCCGCGTACGCCAAAGATAGCGCGGGATAACGTCAGGCTGGGCGCGCGACCACGACGGCCGGCGATGGAGATGATGCCCACTACCGCGAAGGAACCCGCTGCGCCAAGGATTGCGACGATGATCGCCTGCCAGATGGCCAGGCCCCGAAACGCGACCAACGTCGCACCGAGCGGCAAGCCGAGGATGCTGATATTGGCGGCAAACCATACCCAGAACAGTTGCAGCGGATGGCCGTTGCACTCGCCTTCCGGGACCGGCTCGATACCGCGTGTTTCCAACTGCCCGGCGCTTTGGCCACTAGAGGTGCTGCTCATGAAGGGGTGCTCCTGGTGCCTGTATTGTTGTGGTTGTGGCAGCGAGTCGAATCTTTATGCAGTCTTCCTGACTCAACGCTTTTTAATGTGGGAGCTGGCTTGCCTGCGATTGGGGTGTGTCAACCAGCCCAGCAGCCACTGGAAAACCGCTGTCGCAGGCAAGCCAGCTCCCACATTTAGTTCCGTGTTTATCGCAAGGCCAATAACGCTTGGACCAGCGGCTGCAAGTCCAGGCCATTGACCTGCTTGACCTGCTCGATCAACGCCTCTGGCCAGCACTGCATCCCCAGGCACGCGCCGAGCATTGCCCCCAGGATCGCGGCGATCGTGTCGGTGTCGCCCCCCAGGCTGGCGGCCAGGCACAGTGCTTCGAAGGCATTCATATCGCCGGACGCGACTTGCTGCGCCAGGGCGAACGACACCACCACCGACTCCTGCGAGGCAACAGACGTCCCGATCAATTCGTAGAGCAAATCGGCAAACAGGGCCTTGTCATCGCTGCCGACACTCAGGGTGCGGGCCCAGCTGATGCGGGTGGAAATGCGTCCACCGGCCACCCAGTGGCCATGGCTTTCAGCCTGCTGGGCAATCTGAATGCCGATGTTCAAGGCTTCGCCGAGGTCCACGCCATTGATACCGGCGGAGACCACCGCCGCCACGGCCGCGGCACTGGAGATACCCAGGCTGGTGTTATGGGTGACCTGGCAAGCCTGGATCACCGCCTGGATAAACGAGGCTGTCTCGCTGACATCGGCGGCGATGCCCACCGGGGTGATGCGCATGGCCGCACCATTGGTGGTGCCGTAGCGTCCGGACTCTTGCGGCGTATGGCCAGCCAGGATCATATCGATCGCCCGTTTGGTCGACGGCCCGAGCAGGTCCTGGGAACCCTTGGCGCGCATTCCCGCTTCCCAGTCGATCAGGCGCTGCGCAAGCACGGCAGGTTCGATCTGGCCTTGGCCTTGCACCAGCAACTCAGCGACCAGGATGGCCTGCTCGGTGTCATCGGTAATGGAACCGGCGGGCATGTTCGGTGCAATGGGCTGGTCGGCGTCGGCGTCTTCCAGGGCGGTGATGGCTCCGAAGCGCGCTTTCACCTGTTCGCGGCTCAAGGATTGTGTGGGCATACCCAGGGCGTCGCCCAGGGCCAAGCCGTAGAAGGCACCGAGTGCGCGGTCTTCCCGGGTCATTTGGCAGCTCCAAACTGCAGATGCAGGCGAAAGTGCAGCGGGTCGAGCAAACTTTCGACATGCTCCATGAAGCGTTCGCGACGGTCGTAGGTGGTGCGCGAAGCTTTGAGAAATACCGTACCGGCAGCGCGCCCGAGCAATTGAGCATCTTCATCGCTCAGGGGCTCGGCGCCGATCCACTGGTCACCTTCGGCGCCCACATAACCGTAGGCCGCCAGGGTGATGGTCAGGGAATCATCGATCAGGCCAATGCGGGGCAGGCTTTCCAGGCCGCCCACTGCTGGCATCAACGAACGCTCCAGAGACACCGCAACGCCATCGGCCGTGTTCCGGCGGCGATCCAGGGCAATAAATTGATCGGTGCCGAAACGGCTGAACAGGTCCGGGCGCGTCACCGCTTCGAAACGCAGCACGTCGGTGCTCACCTGAGCCCCCGTGTCTGCCAGGGCCTGGGCCCAACCGCTGCGTTGGTCGAGGACCATGCCATCAAAGGTGACGATGGAGCCGACGCCACTCTGGGTGGCGATATAGTTACGGCGCTTGAGCTCGGCCAGCGCTTCGCGCAGCGTGCCACGGCTGACCGCAAACTCCTCGGCCAACTGGTGCTCACCTGGCAATAGCAAACCGTCGGCCATGACCCCACCTTCGATACGGCGGATGAGCTCGTCGACGACGCGTTTTTTCTTATCAAATCGAACATGTCTAATCATGTACAAATTGATAACCGAAAGCGGGCATTTACAGCAAGGAAATTATTTCAGGGTGAAGGCAGAATCAGCCTCAGGGTTCCAGGCCGATGGGGAAAAACTCCCCTGCACTCCATACGCCAAGCCAGTTCTGACCGTTGATCGGACGAGTCACCGCCAGCTCCACCAATTGGTAGAACACGTTGCGATGCACGAGGGCTTCAAGGTTGGTGCGAACTCGCACGTAGGGTGCAGGTTCCTGGGTGACAGGGTCCGTCACCACCCGCAAGGGGTGTTCGAGGCCGGCCTCGACCTGCTCGTCGACGTTGGTGGTAAAGCGCAATACCTGGCTTTCGCCCTGCCCTTGCACGTCCAGGGTTACCGCCACAAATGGCGCATCATCGACGCTGATGCCGACTTTCTCTACCGGCGTCACCAGGAAATAATCATCGCCGTCTCGGCGCAGGATATTGGAAAACAGCTTGACCATCGGCTTTCGCCCGATGGGCGTGCCCTGGTAAAACCAGGTGCCGTCGCGGGCAATGCGCATGTCGATGTTGCCGCAAAAATCCGGATTCCACAGATGCACCGGTGCCGGCCCCTTGCCCTTGGGCAGTTGGGCCAATAGGTCATTGGCCTTGGCGGAATCGGTCATGGGGGTTCTCCTCAGGTCTACTGATTGCTCATGCCCAGCAAGCCTCGGGCGTATTGCGCCAGGGGGCGGGCAATCAGATCTTGTGGCGATGTGTCGTGGAACGTCAGTAAACCGCCACGACTGCGAATACGTGCAGTATCAATCAAATACTGGGTGCTGGTCTCGATCAACATGACCTGGATCACACCGCTGTCCAGCCCCAGGCGGTCCAGAGCTTGCTGGTCGGTCCACTCATCGGCATTGCCGATACGGTCATCGGCTGCCGCAAAACGGCAATACAGCAGGTAGTGAGCCCCCGCCTCGCGGGCTTCGGCCATGGCCTGCTCGAGACCTTCGGGTTGGCGGGCACGACGGACCATGGGGAAATATTCGACGAAACCGTTGAACGCTTCCTCGGCGACCACGTTGGGTCGCGGGTACGCGCTGCCCGGCGGCACGAAGGCGCCTTGGGCGATAAATACAAAGGAATCCGGCTGTATGCGCACCGAGGCCGTACGCCGGGTGTCGCTATGGTCCAGCAGCCCGGCATCGCTCATCTGATAGCGAGTGCCTTCGGCCATATCGCTGACGGTCATACAACCACTCAGGGCCAACGCCGCCAGCAGTAAAACCAGACTACGCATCCTAATCCTCCAGAAGCCGGTGACGGAAAACCGGCGAATGGGCGTGAGATGCAGGTTCTGCGCCAGCTTGAAGGACAACACATTGAGGCATGCGCGACCTTAGCCGCCAATGATCTTCATGATCGTCGCGCCGCCCGAAAACGCCACTTCCTGCTTGTCGCCCAGCGCCTTCATCAACAAGCCCTGCAAGGCCGGCAATGCCTGATGGCGCGGTTGATCAAGCAAGTCACCGACGTAGTGGCGATTGCTTGAGGACAAGCAACCATGCAGCCAGCCCGTGGAGGACAACCGCAACCGCGAACACGTACGACAGAACGGTACACTTTCGTTGGCGATCACGCCGAAGAAGCCTTTGCCCGGTACTTCGTAGCGTACGGCGGTAGCGTCAACGGGCGCGTTGGCTTGCAGGTATTCGTGGCGCTCACCGATCAGGCTGAGCAATTGCTGCAAGCTGACAAATTGCTGGAGGAACGCGTTGGAGTCTTTCGCCAGGTGCCCCATGCGCATCAATTCGATAAAGCGCAACTCGTACCCACGCTCCAGGCAGTAATCAAGCAGAGGCATCACCTGATCCAGGTTCTGGCCACGCAATGGCACCATGTTGACCTTGATCTTGATGCCGGCCGCGCTGGCCTGGTCCATACCATCGAGCACGGTGGCCAGGTCGCCGCCACGGGCGATGCTGCGAAAGGCATCGGCATCCAGGGTATCGAGGGAGACATTGATACGCCGAATGCCGGCATCCACCAGCAACGGCAGTTTGCGCGCCAGCAATTGGCCGTTGGTCGTGAGGCTGATGTCGCTGAGGCCCATCTGCCCTACCGCGTCCATGAACGCTTCCAGCTTGGGACTCACCAGTGGTTCGCCGCCAGTGATGCGCAAGCGTTCGATGCCCGCCGCTTCAATCAGGTAAGCCACGCCCCGGGCCATGGCCGCGGCCGAGAGTTCGTCCTGGGCAGCCACCAGCCGCTTGCCGTCAGGCACGCAGTAGGTACACGCGTAATTGCAGGCTGAGGTCAGGCTGATCCGCAAATTGCGAAAACGCCTGCCTTGACGATCAACGATCATGGATCACTCCGGCAGAAGATAATTCGGGCGCACTAAAAACTGACTCATAAATCAGCTTTTAGCAAGGTCCTTGCCTGAGTATATTCCTGGGTTAATACCCCTGGCAGTAAATCATTGCCCCATCACTGCAGCGAATAACTTACGTAGCCGAGGTCTCATCACCTTTTTCAGGGCCAGGCAGTTCAGTGCTGTGCTTGCGCTTGTTGCCCATGCGCACGCCGATGTCCATCAGGAACTGGAAGAAACCTTCCTGGTCCTCCAGCACATTGCTCCAGAACGGCGAGTGATACAGCGCCACGGCGCCATGCACCAGGGCCCAGGCGGCGCAGTAGTGGAAATACGGCGGCACGTCTTCAAGCTTGCCTTCACTGATGCGCCCCTTGATCAGCAGGGTCAGGCGTTCGAAGTTCGAGGCGCGGATCTTGTGCAGCTCCTCGACCATTTCCGGCACCTGGTGCCCCTTGACCACCTTCTCTTCCAGGCGGTCGAACAGGCGGTAGCGCTGCGGGTCACGCATACGGAACTCGAAGTAAGCGCGAGACAGCGCTTCCTTGTCCTTGTCGACATCGGCCGAGTGCAGCAGCTCGTTCAAGTCGCGCTCGTAGTCGAGCATCAGACGCAAGTAGATCTCGGCCTTGGATTTGAAGTGCTTGTAGATGGTGCCCTTGCCGATACCCACGGCATCCGCAATCATCTCTACCGTGACGCTGTCTTCGCCCTGTTCGAGGAATAACTTGAGTGCGGTGTCGAGAATTTCCTGCTCACGGCGGCGAAACTCACGGACCTTACGGGGTTCTTTGTGCATGAGGAAGAAGTCTGCAAAGGTCGGAATAGGGAGGGTTGCGCAGGGCCACAGATACGTGGCGATACGATTTACCCGATGCGAGGGATTATCCCGACTGAACGGTCGTTGGGCAATGTCTATGTGAACCCGCGATGCACTTAACTTTCAATACGCCAACGTTTTTATCGATATCAGTCAGAAATAGACGCACCACCTGAAGCTGCCCACCTGCTCAATGAGAACTCAAGCTAAGCGGGCGTATTCCAAATCTGTTTAAAAAACGATCAGATCTGACTGGACTGAATCGGATACTGATCAATACTTCAACTGTCGCCGCGACATCTCCCCCAAGTGACGCGACGACCTGGGTACCGACGGACTGCGTGCCCTTGTTTTACTCCTAATGGTCTTAGCCCGGATTCACCCCCCAGAACCCGGGTTTTTTTTGCCTGCGATTCAGCCGTACTATCCGGCTACATGGGCCAACGGAAACAGGCGTTTGAAGTTTTCGGTGGTCTGCTCGGCGAAGCGCTCGTACGACTCGCCGCGCAGCATCGCCAAGTAATCGGCCACGTCACGCACATATTCAGGCAGGTTTGGCTTGCCGCGATGGGGAATAGGTGCCAGGTACGGCGAGTCGGTTTCCACCAGCAGGCGATCGGCTGGCACTTGGCGAGCCACGTCGCGCAGCGCATCGGCGTTGCGAAAGGTGACGATACCCGACAGGGAAATATAGAACCCCAGGTCCAGAGCAGCCTTGGCCATGTCCCAGTCTTCGGTAAAACAATGCAACACACCGGCCTGCGGCAGCGCGGCTTCGCGCAGCAAGGTCAAGGTATCGGTGCGGGCACCCCGGGTGTGGACGATCACCGGCTTGCCGGTCTGCTGGGCGGCTTGCAAGTGCAGGCGGAAAGAGGCCTGCTGCAACTCGGCGGCTTCAGGCTCGTAGTGGTAGTCCAGGCCGGTTTCGCCAATGGCCACCACCCGTGGATGGTTGAGTTCGCCCAATAGCCAATCCAGAGCCGGGGCTTCGCCGGGTTTGAGGTCCAGCGGGTGGATGCCCACCGAGCAATCCACATCGGCGTAGCGATCAGCCAGGGCTTTGACGTCGCCGGCGTTTTCAGCGCTGACGCCGATGCACAGAAAGTGCCCTACCCCACGCTGGCGTGCAGCTTCAAGGGCGGCGTCGAGGGAACCGCCGTGCTGGGCAAGGTCAAGGCGATCAAGATGGCAATGGGAATCTACGAGCATAGGAAGTCAGGGCTTAATTCACGAAAAGGGTCTGGCCAACCATACACCTGTCGGCCCCGGAAATTAACGGCGCCCGAGCAGGCCAACCCACTGCACCAGCAGCGCCTCAAGCAACAGCACGCGGTTGAGGTTGGCCTTGCCGAGTACCTTCTGGCGCTGAGCAAGAATCCAGTCCTGGATGTTCAGCACTTTGTCCTGGGCACTTTTCTGCGCGAGGTATTGCACCACCTTGCGCATATCCGCCAGGCCAAGGCCGTTTTCATCCTGGGTCAGTTGGTAGCGCAGGATCAGGCTGGACCAGTCGCAGAACCAGTCGAACAACAGCAGCAGGGGAATATCCTTCCAGGCGCTTTCGGCCAGTTGCGTGGCGGACAGCTCCTGCTTGAGCAGCTTCTTCACACCCTCCACAACCAGTGCGCGTTGCTCACGCACGCCCTGGGCTTGCAGCTTCACGGCTGCCAGGGGTGAACCGGCCGCCAGGGTCAACAACTCGACCCGTTCCTGCTCGGTGCACTCCGGCAACGCCTGCGCCAGCCATTGCAGGCTCATGGCCTCGCTCGGCAACGGGCACGCCTGCTGTACGCAGCGGCTGCGAATCGTCGGCAACAAACGGCTGGACTGATGGCTCACCAGCAACAGCACGGTGTCGCCGGACGGTTCTTCAAGGCTTTTGAGCAAGGCGTTGGCGGCGTTGATGTTCATCGCCTCGACTGGCTCGATCAGCACCACTTTGCGCCCGCCCATCTGCGCGGTCTGCACTACGAAGCTGACGAGGTCGCGTACCTGGTCGACCTTGATCGCCTTGTCGGCTTCCTCGGGCTCCAGCACATAGTTGTCCGGGTGACTGCCGGCCTTGAGCAGCAGGCAGGATTTGCACTCGCCACACGCCTGCAGATTGACCGGGCGCTGGCACAACAGGCTAGCCATCAAGCGCTCGGCGAGGTGACGTTTACCGATGCCCACGGGGCCATGCAGCAAATAGGCATGGGCGTGCTGGGCACGACCGGCCAGTTGCTGCCACAGGCTGTCCTGCCACGGGTAGGACTCAGCCACGAGTGCGCTCCAGCAGAGTCGGCAACAGCGCATCGATGGCCTGTTGCACCTGGT
Source organism: Pseudomonas sp. 910_23 (assembly GCF_052850795.1). Lineage (NCBI taxonomy): Bacteria > Pseudomonadati > Pseudomonadota > Gammaproteobacteria > Pseudomonadales > Pseudomonadaceae > Pseudomonas > Pseudomonas sp. 910_23. The sequence continues at coordinate 13,985 of NZ_VXCZ01000030.1, forward strand.
TCAACGGCTGCGCCGCATCGAGCAGGTGATAACGCGCCGGCTCAGCCTTGGCGCGCTGCAGGAAAGCGCTGCGCACCGCGTCGAAAAATACCGGGCCTTCCAGTTCGAAACGATCCAGGCGACCGCGAGCGCTGGCGCGGGCCATACCCACTTCCACGGGCAGATCGAACAGCAGGGTCAAATCCGGACGCACATCGCCCTGTACGAAGGTTTCAAGGGTGGCGATACGCTCTACTGACAAGCCTCGGCCACCGCCCTGGTAGGCGTAGGTGGAATCCGTGAACCGATCACAAATCACCACGGCGCCGCGTGCCAGCGCGGGGCGAATCACTTCGGCCAGGTGTTGGGCTCGGGCGGCAAATACCAGCAGCAGCTCGGTGTCCGGGTTCATTGGCTCATCACCCGGGGCCAACAGCACTTCGCGTATACGCTCGGCCAGCGGCGTACCGCCCGGCTCGCGGGTCAGCACCACTTCGACGCCCTGCGCACGCAGGCGCTCGGCCAGGTAGTCGCGGTTCGTGCTTTTACCGGCACCTTCCGGGCCTTCCAGGGTAATAAACAAGCCAGTCACAGGCAGTCCTTAGTCAGAGTCATTGCGGGCTTTGCGGCGCGGTACTGTCCGGCGCGGGCTCAATCGGTGCCTCGGCAGGTGCGGTTGCATCTTCCAGCGGTTTCACCACCGGCGCCGGGCTGGAGCGGTAATCGCCACGCCGCTTGAGCTGGAACTCGCGCACGGCGGCATTATGGGCATCCAGGTTATCCGAGAAAATATGGCTACCGTCGCCACGGGCGACAAAATACAGGCTGCTGCCCGGCACCGGGTTCAGCGCTGCATGGATCGCCTCGCGACCGACCATCGCAATAGGCGTGGGCGGCAGGCCGGCGATCATATAGGTGTTGTAGGGGTTGGCTTCCTTGAGGTGGGCGCGGGTCAACTTGCCGTTGTAGCGCTCACCCAGGCCGTAAATCACGGTGGGATCAGTCTGCAGCATCATGCCGATCTTCATGCGGCGCACGAACACACCGGCAATCTGCCCACGCTCTTGCGGCACGCCGGTCTCCTTTTCCACCAGGGACGCCATGATCAGTGCCTGATAAGGGTCGGTGTACGGCGCATCGTCGGCACGCTTGCTCCACTCCTGGGCGAGCACATCGTCCAGGCGGTTGTAGGCTTTTTTCAGGAATTCGACATCGGTCATGCCGCGTACAAAACGGTAGGTGTCAGGGAAGAAACGCCCTTCCGGAAACTCACCCGCATGGCCGAGCTTGTCCATCACTTCGCTGTCAGTCAGGCCAGGAAGGGTCTGCACGATTTTTTCATGCTTGGCCAGGGCGGTGCGCACCTGGCGGAAATTCCAGCCCTCCACCAGGGTCAGGCTGTATTGCACCACCTCGCCGCGCTGCCACAGGCCGATCAAGCCTTCGGCAGTGAGGCCGGGTGTCATGCGGTATTCGCCGCTGTGCAGTGGCTGGCCTTCAAGGTTGAAGCGCCAGTACAGGCGTAACCAGAATGCATCGTCGAGTACACCGTCGGCTTCCAGACGATTGAAAGTACCCGTTGGGGTAGCGCCAGCCGGCACGTCGAGCAACTGCTCCTGGGGCAGCTTCAGGGGCTGCTTGAGGGCAGAGTCGAGTTTCCAGGCCGAAAAGCCCACGAGCAACGCTGCCGAGACCAGGCTGATCTGCAGCAGTAACACCAGTTTTCGTATCAACTCAAATATCCAATAGCGCGCGAACAATACCCTGCAGTTTACGGGTGAGCGGCCCAACCGGCCAGCTCATCGCAGCGCATCCACGCACCGGCCAAATGCCATATACGCTGTTGCAGACAAAGACTTCATCGGCCTGCTGCAACTGCTCAATATTGATGTCGGCCACGACCACCGGGACGCCCAGCGCTTGTGCCTGGGCCAGCAGTTCGGCGCGCATCACCCCAGCCACGCCGCAACGGGTCAGATCAGCGGTTAGTAACAAGCCGTTGCGCACCAGGAACAGGTTGCTGAACACGCCTTCGATCACCCGTCCGGACATATCCAGCATCAAGCCTTCGGCATGTTCGGTATCTTGCCATTCGGCACGGGCGATCACTTGCTCCAGGCGGTTGAGGTGCTTGAGACCGGCCAGCAGCGGCTGCTCAGCCAAGCGCGTGGTACAGGGGAACAGGCGGATGCCTTCGATTGCATGGGCGGGCGGGTAAACAGCGGGCGCACTGCCCTGCAAGATACGACGCACCGGGGCGCCAGGGTTGATGCCATAACCGCGCAGGCTGTCGCCACGGGTGAGGATCAACTTGAGGACACCGTCACTCAGCGCGGCGGCGAAGCCAAGCACTTCGTTGCGAATCAACCCGTGATCGGCCACCAGTGCCAAGCGCCTGCAACCCTCTTCCAGGCGTTGCAGGTGACGGTCGAGCAGCAACGGCTGCCCGGCCTTGACGGCGATGGTCTCGAATATCCCATCGCCATACGCCAGGCCACGATCTTTCAGGGGCACGCTGCCCGCCGGCTGACCGTCGACCCAGCTGTGCATCACTCGGCAAACCGGCGGAACACCAGGGAGCCGTTGGTGCCACCAAACCCGAACGAGTTGGAGATCACCACGTCGATCGGCATCGGTTGCGCTTCGTGCGGCACGAAGTTCAGATCGCAGCCTTCGTCCGGCTCATCAAGGTTGATGGTCGGCGGAGCGACCTGATCCTTGATCGCCATTACACTGAAGATCGCCTCGACCGCGCCCGCCGCACCCAACAGGTGGCCGGTCATGGACTTGGTGGAGCTGACGGCCAGCTTGTAGGCATGTTCACCGAACACCGACTTGATGGCTTCGGCTTCCGCCAGGTCGCCGGTCGGCGTCGAAGTACCATGGGCGTTGATGTACTGCACCTGGTCAGGATTGACCTTCGCATCGCGCAGTGCATTGGTGATGCAGCGCGCAGCACCGGCACCGTCGGACGGTGGCGACGTCATGTGATAGGCATCGCCGCTCATGCCAAAGCCGATCAACTCGGCGTAGATGGTGGCGCCACGCGCCTTGGCGTGCTCCAACTCTTCCAGCACCAGGGCACCGGCGCCGTCAGACAGCACGAAGCCATCACGGCCCTTGTCCCACGGACGGCTGGCTCGGGTGGGTTCGTCATTGCGGGTCGACAACGCACGGGATGCACCGAAGCCACCCATGCCCAGGCCGCAGGCGGCCATTTCAGCGCCACCGGCGATCATCACATCCGCTTCGTCATAAGCGATGTTGCGCGCCGCCATGCCGATGCAGTGAGTGCCCGTGGTGCACGCCGTTGCGATGGCGTAGTTAGGCCCTTGTGCACCCAGATGGATGGACAGGAAGCCGGAAATCATATTGATGATCGAGCCCGGCACGAAGAACGGTGAAATTCGACGCGGGCCGGAATCGTGCAGCGTGCGGCTGGTTTCTTCGATATTGGTCAAACCGCCAATCCCCGAACCCATGGCCACGCCGATGCGGTCACGGTTGGCGTCGGTGACTTCCAGGCCGGCGTTGCGCACCGCCTGAAAACCGGCTGCCAAGCCGTATTGAATGAACAGGTCGAGCTTGCGGGATTCTTTGATCGAGAGATATTCCTCGACATTGAAGCCCTTTACCGAGCCGCCAAAACGGGTGGAATAGGCAGAAAGGTCCGTGTGTTCGATCAGACCAATACCACTGCGGCCAGCCAGAATGCCCTGCCAACTGCTCGGCACATCCGTACCCAGTGGCGACAACATACCCATACCGGTGACTACGACGCGTCTACGCGACACAGCACTCTCCTTTTTCTAATGACGACACTTCGATTCGCAGCTTACTTTTCATCACCGCCTAAAGAAAAAACCGCACGCCGTTACAGCAGTGCGGTTTTTCCCTGACAGCAAGCGACGACTACAAACTATTACGCCTGGTGGCTGGTAACGTAGTCGATGGCAGCTTGAACAGTAGTGATTTTTTCAGCTTCTTCGTCCGGGATTTCGGTCTCGAATTCCTCTTCCAGAGCCATCACCAGCTCAACGGTGTCAAGGGAATCGGCACCCAAGTCTTCTACGAAGGAAGCAGTGTTGACCACTTCTTCTTCCTTAACGCCCAGTTGCTCGGCAACGATTTTCTTGACGCGCTCTTCGATGGTGCTCATACCTTGTTTAACTCCTAATGGACAAATTCAGGCAGCTGGCCAGTGGGTAAGTGTATAGAAAGCCATTTCAGCTTTTCAACTGAAAGCTTCACCCTGTACCCGGTCGGCCACCTGCCTATAAATTAAGTTGCAGCTTTATAACGGATTTTAGACAGCTCGTATGACATTTTTTTGAAGCGATCCGTCACAATTTAACTCATGTACATCCCGCCGTTCACCGGGATTGTAGCCCCAGTCACGTATGCCGCACCGTCGGATGCCAGGAAAGTGACCACATTCGCGATCTCTTGAGCCTGGCCCAGACGGCCCAGCGGAATCTGCGTCAGCAACGCTTCACGCTGTGCTTCCGGCAGTTCGCGGGTCATATCGGTGTCGATGAACCCTGGGGCCACCGAGTTGACCGTAATCGACCGCGAACCGACTTCACGTGCCAGTGCACGGCTGAAACCTTCCAGACCGGCCTTGGCGGAAGCGTAGTTTACTTGGCCTGCGTTGCCCATGGCACCCACTACGGAGCCAATATTGATAATTCGGCCCCAACGCGCCTTGGTCATGCCGCGCAAAACACCCTTGGACAGGCGGAACAGACTGTTCAGGTTGGTATCGACCACGTCGTACCACTCGTCGTCTTTCATGCGCATCATCAGGTTGTCACGGGTGATACCGGCGTTGTTCACCAGAATCGCCGGCGCACCGAACTGTGCAGTGATCTCGGCCAATACGGCAGCCACGGACTCATCGCTGGTCACATTCAGCTCAAGGCCGGTACCCTGCACGCCGTTTTCCTTCAGGGTCGCGGCGATACGCTCGGCGCCCGAGGCGGAAGTGGCGGTGCCGATCACAACGGCGCCCTGACGGCCCAGCTCCAGGGCGATGGCCTGGCCAATGCCACGGCTAGCGCCGGTAACCAGTGCAACTTTACCTTGCAGACTCATGCAGGCTTCTCCTAAGTACGGGATTCAGGCCAGTGCCGCGCGAGCGGCAGCGAAGGCTTCAGGGGTATTGAGGTTGGCGGTCGACACACCGTCGGCGCAGCGCTTGTTCAGGCCGGCCAGGACTTTGCCCGGGCCGCACTCGACCAACTCGTTGGCGCCGTTGGCAGCCAGGGTCTGGACCGATTCAACCCAGCGCACCGGCTTGTACAGTTGCTCCAGCAGGTCGCGCTTGAGGGTGTCGAGGTCGGCAGCCACGGCCGCGCTGACGTTCTGCACCAGCGGGATCTGCGGCGCCTGCCAGTTGATGGCCGCGATAGACTCGGCAAAGCGCTCGGCAGCCGGGCGCATCAGTTCGCAGTGGGACGGCACGCTCACCGGCAACGGCAGTGCACGCTTGGCACCCCGGGCCTTGCAGCCTTCGATGGCGCGCTCAACAGCCGCCTTGGCGCCGGCGATCACCACCTGGCCCGGGGAGTTGAAGTTCACCGCGCTGACCACTTCACCTTGCGCCGCTTCGGCGCAGGCCTCGATTACCACCGCATCGTCCAGGCCCAGGATCGCGGCCATGCCGCCCTGCCCGGCCGGAACGGCTTCTTGCATCAACTGGCCACGACGCTCGACCAGCTTGACCGCTTCACCAAGGGTCAGACTGCCCGCCGCCACCAGGGCGCTGTATTCGCCCAGGCTGTGTCCGGCGACAAATGCCGGACGCGCCCCACCTTCTGCCAGCCACAAGCGCCACAGGGCGATCGAAGCGGTCAGAATGGCCGGCTGGGTTTTATCGGTTTGATTGAGCTGCTCTTCCGGCCCCTGCTGGGTCAGCGCCCACAGGTCGTAACCCAGGGCATCGGAAGCTTCCTTGAAGGTATCCAGAACCAGCGGGTATTGCGCGCCCAGCTCGGCCAACATGCCGAGGGACTGCGAACCCTGCCCTGGAAAGACGAATGCGAGGGATGTAGACATGTAACAAGCCCCTAATGATCTGGTCGTCAAAAATGCGCACTCCAACGGTGGGAGCGCGCGAAACTGACAGATTGGATGGTCAATTGAACTGGCCGGTCACATTTAAGCACTCCCGGGCCAATTCGCCTAAGGCAACAGATCCTCAAGACGGCCGTGCAGGCGTTGCGGCAGGTTTTCCTGTATCTCGATCAACGCCCGCGCAATCGCACTTTGAAACCCCTGCACGCCGGCCGAGCCGTGGCTTTTGACCACAATGCCCTGCAAGCCGAGAAAGCTCGCTCCGTTGTGCCGTGCCGGTGCCAGGTCGGCCTGCAAGCGGCGCATCAACGGCAGCGCCAGGGCACCGACCATGCGCGATACCAGGCTCTGCTTGAACAAGGCTTCGATACGCGTGGCAATCATGGTTGCCAAGCCCTCGCTCGACTTGAGCAGGATGTTGCCGACAAACCCGTCACACACCACCACGTCGGCTTCACCACGGTACAAGCCGTCACCTTCGACAAAACCTATGTAGTTCAAGCCCGGCGCGCCTTGCAACAACGTGGCGGCCAGCTTGACCTGCTGGTTGCCCTTGATGTCCTCGGTGCCGATATTCAGCAGGGCGACCCTTGGCCGGGCTACGCCCAGCGCTTCAGCGGCCACCGAGCCCATCACGGCGAACTGCAACAGGTGCTCGGCACTGCAATCGACATTGGCGCCCAAGTCCAGCAACTGGCAATAGCCCTTCTGCGTCGGGATCGCCGCCACCATCGCCGGGCGGTCGATACCCGGCAAGGTCTTGAGCACATGCCGCGACAAGGCCATCAACGCCCCTGTATTACCGGCACTGACACAGGCTTGCACCTTGCCATCACGCAGCAGCTCAAGAGCCACACGCATTGAAGAGTCGGGCTTGCCGCGCAAGGCTGCGGCCGGCTTTTCATCCATGCTGATGGTTTCGCTGGCGGGCGTAATGGTCAGGCGCGCGCGATCCACCGCCGGATGGCTGGCAATCAGTTCTTCAAGAAGGGTAGGTTGACCGACGAGGGTCAGGTGCAGCGAGGGCGTAGCAGACAGGCTGGCAATGCAGGCCTGAACAATGCTGCGGGGACCGAAGTCCCCGCCCATTGCGTCAATCGCGATGACTTGGGCAGACAAGTGATTACTCGTCAGCGCCCTTGTCGATCACTTTACGGCCACGGTATACGCCTTCTGGCGATACGTGGTGACGCAGGTGAACTTCACCAGTGGTCTTTTCCACGGACAGGGTGCTAGCCTCGAGAGCGTCGTGCGAACGGCGCATGTCACGGGCGGAGCGGGATTTTTTGTTCTGCTGAACAGCCATAATTGATTAACTCCTAAACGTTTGGGTCACGCTTTAACTGCGCCAATACACTGAACGGGTTGGACCGCGTTACCTCGTCCTCGCTCGGCTCGGCCTCGTCATCGAGACCCTCCGGCTGCTGGCATTCTTCCGGATGATGAGCAGGCACAATGGGCAAGGCGAGCAAAAGCTCCTCCTCGATCAGTGCATGCAGATCCAATGGATCTTCGCCCAGTTCCAGCACGTCATAACCTTTCGGCAACGACTGGGTATTCGCACCCTCTTTCACCACAGCATAACTGCATTCGCTGTGGATCGGCAGGGTGACCAGCTCAAGACAACGCTGGCAAACCATTTTGACTTCGGTGTCGATAAAGCTGTGGATTACCACAGACTTACGTTCATCTCGTTCAAAAACGAATTTAGCCTGCACCGTACCGACAGTGTCGGAAAGCGGGTCGCAGAGTCTCTCCAAATCGGCCAGCAGCACTTCACCTTGAAGGGTGGTGCCACGATCAGCCAATTTGCGCGGGTCAACGTGAGGTGGAATCGGGTCATTCAACATAGGCGCAGCATTATAGGGATGCACCCAGCCATGTCAAAGGAAATTCAGCCCTGTGCGTCAGCCGGTCGCGTCGCTAGAATCGGTGACTGCCTTGAGGAGACGTATATGCTGCCTTTATTACTCGCGTCCAGCTCGGTTTATCGCCGGGAATTACTGAGCCGCCTGCACCTGCCTTTCACCTGCAGCTCGCCGGATATCGACGAAAGCCACCGCCCGGACGAATCCGCCATCGAATTGGTAAAGCGCCTGGCCGAAGAAAAAGCCCACGCCCTCGCCGCCAGCCATCCGGGCCATTTAATCATTGGCTCTGACCAGGTCGCTGCACTGGAAGGCCGGATCATCGGCAAGCCTCACACCTTTGAAAACGCCCGCGAACAGTTGTTGGCGGCCAGTGGCAAGCGTGTGAGCTTTCTTACCGGGCTGGCACTGCTCAACAGCAACACAGGGCATTGCCAGGTCGACTGCGTGCCTTTCACGGTAACCATGCGCGAGCTGGATGCAGAGCGTATTGAGCGCTACCTGCGGATCGAGCAGCCCTATGACTGCGCGGGCAGCTTCAAGGCCGAGGGGCTGGGCGTGAGCCTGTTCCAAAGCACCGAAGGGCCGGATGCGACCAGCCTTGTCGGGCTGCCGCTGATTCGGCTGGTGGATATGCTGCTCGCTGAGGGCGTGCAAATCCCTTAAATACACCACCGGCCAAATGTGGGAGGGAGAAAGCCCCCTCCCACCTTTTGATCTAGAGCAGGCTCGGGGTATCAGCGTAGCGTCGGGCCTTGGAAGCCCATGTACAGCGCAAGCTTCTCAGCCACGCTGGCGCCGAGCTTTTTGGAGAAGCGATCAAACGGCGATTCCTCGACCGTAAAATCCACCAACTCCTTCTCGCCAACCACATCCCGCGCCACCGAGCTGGCACTACCCAATCCGTCAATCAAGCCCAGCGGCAATGCCTGCTCGCCCGACCACACCAACCCGGAGAACAACTCCGGATGATCCTTATCCTTCAACCGGTCACCACGGCCCTGCTTGACGCTGGCAATGAACTGGCGATGAGTGGTATCGAGCACGCTCTGCCAAAACGCGGTTTCATCCGCCTTTTGCGGCTGGAAAGGATCCAGGAACGCCTTGTGCTCACCCGAGGTGTAGGTGCGACGCTCCACCCCCAGCTTCTCCATGGTGCCGACAAAACCGTAACCGGCCGCCGTCACACCAATGGAGCCCACCAGGCTGGCCTTATCGGCATAGATCTGGTCAGCGGCACTGGCGATGTAATAAGCCCCCGAGGCGCCCAGGTCGGAAATTACCGCGTAGAGCTTGGTATCCGGATGGAGTGCGCGCAGCCGGCGAATCTCGTCATACACATAGCCCGACTGCACAGGGCTGCCGCCAGGACTGTTGATACGCAGGATCACGCCCTTGACCTTGGGGTCTTCGAAGGCGGCGCGCAGGCTGGTGACGATATTGTCGGCACTCGCGGGCTCTTTGTCGGCAATCACACCGCGCACCTCAATCAGGGCGGTGTAGTGACTACCGCGGGTAGCGCTTTTTTCCATATCCATCAGCGGACTGAACAGCGCCAGCATCCCAAGCAGGTAAACAAAGGTCAGCAGCTTGAAAAAAATCCCCCAGCGCCGCGAACGACGCTGTTCCTGGACACTGGCCAGGAGGGTCTTCTCCAGCAGCTTCCAGCTTTTATCATCACTGCTTTCGGCCTTTTCGGGCGCTTTCCACTCGTCACTCATGCCATCAACCCCAGCAAAGACTTATCGGGCCCGGCTGAGCCAGGCCTGCAATTCAGAAAAATGATCAATCGTGAGCCTCGGCTCGTATTGCTGCAACGCCTCGGCAGCCTGGGCGCCATAGCTGACCGCCACGCTGTCCATGCCAGCATTGCGCGCCATCATCAGGTCGAAAGACGCATCACCCACCATCAATGCCTGGCGCGGCGATACACCGCAATGATCCAGGATCTGCTCCAGCATCAGAGGATGGGGCTTGCTGGCGGTTTCATCAGCCGCACGGGTAATGTCGAAATAGTCTTCCCAGCCATGCGCCTTGAGCACCCGATCCAGCCCGCGACGGGCTTTTCCGGTGGCGACCGCCAGCTGATAGCCCTCGGCACGCAAAGCCTCCAGCGACTGCACCACACCGTCGAACAGCGGCGAAGGCTCGGCCTCCAGCGCAATGTAGTGATCGGCATAGTGCTCGCGGAACGCTATCAGCTCGTCGTCGGCAATTTGCGGGTAAAGCGTGCGGATTGCTTCAGGCAAGCCCAAGCCAATGATGCCCTTGACCGCGATGTCGCTGCACAACTCAAAACCCGAGCGAGTCGAAGCCATATGCATCGACTCGACAATCCGACCAATGGAATCGCACAGCGTCCCATCCCAATCGAAGATAAGCAGTTTGTAGTCAGGGTGCGACACTCAAACGCTCCACGGTCTTGGCCCACATCTCGTCGACCGGCGCCTGCAATTTCAGCTCGCCACCATCGGGCAGCGGCACAGTGAGCATGTAGGCGTGCAGGAACAGACGTTTACCGCCCAGATCGCGGATCTCCTTGGAGAAACCTTCATCACCGTACTTGGTGTCACCGGCAATGCAGTGCCCTGCGTGCAGTGTGTGCACGCGTATCTGGTGGGTACGACCGGTGACCGGCTTGGCTTCGACCATGGTGGCAAAGTCGCCGAAGCGGCGCAGTACCTTGAACAGGGTCAGGGCTTCTTTGCCCTCCTCGTCCACCTCGACCATACGCTCACCGGAACGCAGGTTGCTCTTTTGCAGCGGTGCACGAACGCTCTTGATCGAGCTGGCCCAATTGCCACGCACCAGCGCCATGTAGCGCTTGTCCACACCGTCGCCACGCAGGGCGGTGTGCAGGTGGCGCAACATGCTGCGCTTCTTGGCGATCATCAACAGGCCGGAGGTGTCACGGTCCAGGCGATGGACCAGCTCCAGCTCCTTGGCATCCGGGCGCAACTGGCGAAAGGCTTCGATCACGCCGAAGTTCAGGCCACTGCCGCCGTGAACTGCGATGCCGCACGGCTTGTTGATCACGATCAGTTTGTTGTCTTCGAAGACAATCGAGGCTTCCAGGCGCTGCAACAGCCCCTGGGCCAAGGGCACAGGCTCGTCGCGCTCAGGCACGCGCACGGGCGGCACACGGACGATATCGCCCGCCTGCAACTTGTACTCAGGCTTGATCCGCCCCTTGTTCACGCGCACTTCGCCTTTACGCAAAATGCGGTAAATCAAGGTCTTGGGCACGCCTTTGAGCCGGGCCAGGAGAAAATTGTCGATGCGTTGGCCGGCATATTCCGGCGAGACCTCAAGCAGCTGGACGCTGGGGGTCGGGGGGGTGGTAGTCGTCATGGCCGCGATGATAACAATTTTTTATGGAATTGAAGCACTTAATCATTGCTGCTATAGTCGCGAACGCCGCCAAAAGCGGCCTGGGCAGAGGACATGCGGCAAATTGCCGGCCCTGACCATCGCAATTCATCAGGACGCGAGGCCGTCCTACGGGGCTTCGGCCACCTTGGAAGGCTCGGGATTGTAACAAGCGCAGGTGACATGAGGCCTGAAGCGAGTGCAAAAAGCAGAGTGAATACTCGCGTTTTGCGCCGATATTTACGGCCAGTTCACAAAGTGCAGTCAGTCTTGAGCCAGACCATGGCAGATGCTTCGGAAACAACGCCTGTTAAGAGCTGAGTGAGAGCGCAGTCGCCCACACCTAGTCTTGTTTAGCCATGAGCGTGGACTCCCCATTGGAGCCCACGGTAAATGCCAACCCGCTGCGGATTCTGCGCGCGGCAGCACCCGAATTATCAGGGATACGTGTAGGGTGGAGATGCACAACCGTCGGACTGTGTAGCACTAGGCTTGTTTCAGACGCTTCATCTCGTCCACAGTCGCCGGTTGATTCCTCCTCCTGACCTTAGCTTTTGTTGAAGTGGTGCCTTTGTCACCACCGCTAACGAGCAGGACGCGTCCGTCGCGATACCGGCCCAATTGGCAGGTTTTGCTGGACACTGGAGTGGCCAACCACTCTTGACGCACCTGACACCGACCGTGAGAAGTCGTGTGTGCCGAACGCCGTTTCCGGCAGCCCGGAAACCGACGGTACAACATGAAAAGAATGCTGATTAACGCAACTCAACCCGAAGAGTTGCGTGTTGCACTGGTAGATGGCCAACGCCTCTACGACCTGGACATCGAGTCCGGTGCACGCGAGCAAAAGAAGGCCAACATCTATAAAGGCCGTATTACTCGCATCGAACCAAGCCTTGAGGCTGCCTTTGTCGATTTCGGCTCCGAGCGCCACGGCTTCCTGCCCCTCAAAGAAATCTCCCGCGAATACTTCAAGAAAGCCCCCGAAGGCCGCGTGAACATCAAGGACGTCCTGAGCGAAGGCCAGGAAGTCATCGTCCAGGTCGAGAAAGAAGAACGTGGCAACAAGGGCGCCGCCCTGACCACCTTCATCAGCCTCGCTGGCCGTTACCTGGTCCTGATGCCGAACAACCCGCGTGCCGGCGGCATTTCCCGTCGCATCGAAGGCGAAGAGCGCAACGAACTGCGCGAAGCGCTGAACGGCCTGATCGCACCGGCCGACATGGGCCTGATCGTTCGCACTGCAGGCCTGGGCCGCAGCAGCGAAGAAATGCAGTGGGACCTCGACTACCTGCTGCAACTGTGGACCGCTATCAAGGAAGCGTCCCTGGACCGTTCCGCGCCGTTCCTGATCTACCAGGAAAGCAACGTGATCATCCGCGCCATCCGCGACTACCTGCGCCAGGACATCGGCGAAGTGTTGATCGACAGCGTTGAAGCCCAGGACGAAGCCCTGACCTTCATCCGCCAGGTGATGCCGCAGTACGCCAGCAAGATCAAGCTGTACGAAGACAGCGTTCCGCTGTTCAACCGTTTCCAGATCGAAAGCCAGATCGAGACCGCCTTCCAGCGCGTGGTCGAACTGCCTTCCGGTGGCTCCATCGTGATCGACCCGACCGAAGCTCTGGTGTCCATCGACATCAACTCGGCACGTGCGACCAAAGGCAGCGACATCGAAGAAACCGCCCTGCAGACCAACCTGGAAGCGGCTGAAGAAATCGCCCGCCAGCTGCGCCTGCGTGACATCGGCGGCCTGATCGTGATCGACTTCATCGACATGACCCCTGCCAAGAACCAGCGCGCCGTGGAAGAGAAAGTCCGCGAGTGCCTGGAAGCCGACCGTGCCCGCGTACAAGTGGGCCGTATCTCGCGCTTCGGCCTGCTGGAAATGTCCCGTCAGCGCCTGCGCCCGTCCCTGGGTGAGAGCAGCGGTATCGTGTGCCCGCGTTGCAACGGCACCGGCATCATCCGTGACGTTGAATCGCTGTCCCTGGCAATCCTGCGCCTGATCGAAGAAGAAGCCCTGAAAGACCGCACCGCCGAAGTTCGCGCACAAGTGCCGATTCCGGTTGCCGCCTTCCTGCTCAACGAAAAACGCAACTCGATCACCAAGATCGAACTGCGCACCCGTGCTCGTATCGTCATCCTGCCGAACGATCACCTCGAGACGCCGCACTTCGAAGTACAGCGCCTGCGTGATGACAGCCCGGAAGCCCATAGCGGGCAGTCCAGCTATGAAATCGCTGCTGCCGCGGCCGAAGTGGAAGAAGTTCAGCCAGCGGCCGCGACCCGCACCCTGGTTCGCCAGGAAGCCGCCGTCAAGACTGCACCGGCACGTGCCAACGCACCGGTCCCGACCGAAGCCGCCGCACCGGTTGCCGCACCGGCCGCCCTGCCTGAGCCAAGCCTGTTCAAGGGCCTGGTGAAGTCGCTGGTCAGCCTGTTCGCCACCAAGGAAGAGCCTGCCGCCCCGGTTGTGGTTGAAAAGCCTGCCACCGAGCGCCCGGCGCGCAACGAAGAGCGTCGCAACGGCCGCCAGCAGAGCCGCAACCGCAACGGCCGCCGTGACGAAGAACGCAAGCCACGCGAAGAACGTGCACCGCGTGAAGAACGCGCCCCCCGTGAAGAGCGCGCTCCTCGCGAAGCCCGTGAAGAAGCCCCGGCCGTAGCCCGTGAAGAACGTGCACCGCGTGAAGAGCGCGCACCACGTACCCCGCGTGCTCCGCGCGAAGATCGCAAGCCGCGTGGCGAGCGTGAAGAGCGTGTGCGTGAACTGCGCGAGCCGCTGGATGCAGCACCTGCCGTCGCTGCTGCCGCTGCCGCAACCACCGAAGAACGCCCGGCGCGCCAGCCGCGTGAAGAGCGTGCCCCACGTGAAGAGCGCCAGCCGCGCCCGCCGCGTGAAGAGCGTCAACCACGCGCCGAGCAAGCCGCTGCCGCCAGCGAAGAAGAAGTACTGACCGGCGAAGAGCAACTGCAGGAAGACGGCCAGGACAACGCCGAAGGCGATCGTCCACGCCGCCGCTCCCGTGGCCAGCGTCGTCGCAGCAACCGTCGTGAGCGTCAGCGTGACGCCAACGGCAACGTGATCGAAGGCTCGGAAGAAGCCGGCGAAAACGCAGAAGCGGCCAGCAACGAACCAACGGGCGCCGAACTGGCTGCCGGCTTGGCCGTTACCGCTGCCGTCGCCAGCTCGGTCATCAGCGCACCTGCTGAAGCCCAGGCTCACGAGCAAGCCGAGCGTGCTACCGCCGCTGTCGAAGAAACTCCTGCCGTAGAAACACCCGTTGTCCAGACCCCAGTGGTTGAAGCGCCGGTTGTGGAAGCGCCAGTTGTTGAAGCCACGACCCCTATCGAAGCCCCAGTGGTTGCGCAAGTGGAAGTTGCTCCGGTTCGCGACGCACAACCAGAAACCGAAGTGGTTGCTGTTGAGCCCGCACCGGTTATCGAGCCTGCGCCAGTGGTTGAAGTGGCTGTAGAAACACCGGTTGCCGAAGAAGCCGCCCCGGTTGTGCGTGAAGTTCGCGAAGAACAGACCGCCTTCCAGTGGACCGCTGAGCCAGCTGCCCCGGTTGAAGCGCCAACGCCTGCCCCTGCGGTAGAAGAAGCGCCGACGCCGGTTGCTGAAGTCGTCGCCGAGCCAGCCCCAGTGGTTGAGCCGACGCCGGTTGTGGAGCCCGCACCCGTGATTGAAGTTGAAGCCCCAGTGGTTGCCGAAGTGGCTGCCCCAGTGGTTGAAGCTGCACCTGCCAGCGCCCTTACCGAAAATGGCCGTGCGCCGAACGACCCGCGTGAAGTGCGTCGTCGTCGCAAGGAAGCCGAAGCAGCTGCCGCAGCGGCTGCCCAGGCGGTAGAGCACAAGGCCGTGGAAGAAGAGCCTAAACCCCTCGTCTGATTCCATCCGCCACTAAAAAGCCCCGCCTGAGCAATCAGGCGGGGCTTTTTTATGGCTACTTGGAATGCCAGCTCCCACACTTAACCTGCAGTAAAACTCAACCGTTGCGGCACATCGACATCCCAAAGCACACCAGGATCATCTACCTGCACCTCTCGCACCTGTGTTTGTGCAAACAACGGCTTGGCCCCACGATCCCCACTCAGAGTCATCAGCGCCGGCCCAAACGTGTGATCGAAAGCCACCGGGTGCCCATACTGCCCGGCAGATACCGGCACAGTGATGCCCTCCACGCTGGCAATAATCCGCTCGATAATCGATGACTGGATAAACGGCATATCCCCCAACACCACCAGCCACCCATCCGCTGCACCGCTGGCCTTGACCGCGGCCGCAATGCTGTCGCCCATCCCGCTCGAGTCCAGCAGTACAACCTGACAGCCATAAGCCTCTGCCAGGCGGATAACCTCCCCGCGCCCCGGCGACGTCACCAGCCAGCGCGTTACAACACGCTCAGGCAAGTTGCGCAGCACCTGCTCGATGACCGGCCGGATAACGCCATCCAGCCCCACGCAAGCAGCCAGTAACTTGTCTTGATCCGCTCCGGCTTCGGCGCGAAAGCGACTGCCCTGCCCCGCTGCCAGCACAATCGCTGTAACGGTCACTGCGCCGCTACCGCCAGGGGCTTTTTCTGCATCGGTGCCACGCCGTTCTTGATCGCGACAATTTCCGCCATCAACGACAGGGCAATCTCCGCCGGTGTATGGCTGCCGATATGCAAACCAATCGGCCCGTGCAAGCGCGCAATCGCATCCGCCGACAAGCCCAGCGCCGCCAGGTTCTCCCGGCGCTTCTGGGTATTGACCCGCGACCCCAGGGCGCCGATGTAGAACGCAGCGGAGTTCAGCGCCGTCAGCAGCGCCATATCATCCAAACGCGGATCATGGGTCAGGCAAACGATGGCCGTGCGCTCATCGGTGTGGATGTTCAACACCGCCTCGTCGGGCATACCAGGTACAAAGCGGCCATGTTGCTCTTCCCAGCCGTAGACGAACTCTTCGCGGGGGTCGCAGATCAGCACTTCGAAATCCAGCAAGCGCGCCATTTCGGCGACGTAGCGCGACAGTTGCCCGGCGCCGATCAGTAGCAGCCGCCAGCGCGGGCCGTAAATGGCGCGCAGGCGTTCGCCGTCGAAGCTCACCACATCAGTCTTGCTCGCAGCGCTCAGGGTTACCGCGCCCGTGGCCAGGTTCAATTCACGTGCGACGACCTGGTGGTCTTCACAGCGCGCCAACAGTTGCTCGACCCAGGCCCAATCATCCACCCGCTCTTCGGTCAGGCGCAGCGTGCCGCCACACGGCAAGCCAAAACGTGCCGCTTCGTCGCGGGTGACGCCGTAGGTCACCAGTTGCACTGGTGGCCCATCGTCCGCCAGCCGCCCGTCCTGCAGGCGTGCGATCAAGTCATCTTCGATGCAGCCTCCGGACACAGAACCAATGACCACACCGTCGCCACGCAAGGCCAGCATCGCCCCCGGAGGGCGCGGCGCGCTGCCCCAGGTCTGTACCACGCTGTACAGCACCACGCGCTGCCCGGCGCGGCGCCATTCCAGGACGCTACGCAGGACATTCAAATCTACACTGTCCATCAAACCTTCCTGCCAGCGTTGAAAAATCGTCGTTTACTGTAAAGCAAAATAATCAAAAAGTGGCCGCGCACAAACGCAAACGCCCCGAACCAGTCGGGGCGTTTGCCAATTGCCTAAGCGTCAGATCACGCCATCAGCGGCTTACTTGACCACAGGAGCAGGGCCTTCGGCCACACCCAGGTCATCGAGCTCGCGAGTTTCGGAGATACCGGTACCACCGGATGCCAGCTCGCTTTGCAGCTTGTCGGTGTCCAGCTCCTTGACCCACTTGGCCACAACGATGGTGGCTACGGCGTTACCCACCAGGTTGGTAAGGGCACGGGCTTCGGACATGAAGCGGTCGATACCCAGGATCAGCGCCAGGCCGGCAACCGGCAGGTGGCCGACAGCCGACAGGGTGGCAGCCAGGACAATAAAGCCCGAGCCAGTCACACCTGCAGCGCCTTTGGAGGACAGCAGCAGCACCAGCAGCAGGGTGATCTGGTGGGTGATGTCCATGTGGGTGTCGGTCGCCTGAGCGATGAACACGGCAGCCATGGTCAGGTAGATCGACGTACCGTCGAGGTTGAAGGAGTAACCGGTTGGGATCACCAGGCCGACGACGGACTTCTTCGCACCCAGGCGCTCCATCTTGATCAGCATACGCGGCAGTGCGGATTCGGAAGACGAAGTACCCAGTACAATCAGCAGCTCTTCACGGATGTAGCGAATCAGTTTCAACACGCTGAAACCGTGAGCGCGGCAGATTGCGCCCAGCACCAGCACGACGAACAGGATGCAGGTGATGTAGAAGCAGATCATCAGCTGGCCCAGCTGCACCAGCGAACCCACACCGTAGGCACCGATGGTGAACGCCATAGCGCCCAGGGCACCGATTGGCGCGAGCTTCATGATCATGTTGATGATGTTGAACATCACGTGGGCGAAGCGATCGATGAAGTCCAGCACCGGCTTGCCGTAGGCACCCAGACGGTGCAGGGCGAAACCGAAGATCACCGAGAACATCAGCACTTGCAGGATGTCGCCGTTGGCAAAGGCGCCGACGATGGTGTTCGGGATGACGTTGAGGATAAAGCCGACAATGCTCTGGTCTTTACCGGCGGTGACGTAGGCCGCCACTTTGGAAGCGTCCAGGGTGGCGACGTCGATGTGCATGCCGGCGCCCGGCTGCACAACGTTGACAACGACCAGGCCGATCAGCAAGGCGATGGTGGACACGATTTCGAAGTACAGCAGTGCGTAGCCACCGGTTTTGCCGACCGATTTCATGCTTTGCATGCCAGCGATACCGCTGACAACGGTGCAGAAGATGATGGGGGCGATGACCATTTTGATCAGCTTGATAAAGCCGTCACCCAGTGGCTTGAGGGCCACGCCGGTCTGCGGGTAGAAGTGGCCGAGCAAAATACCGATAACGATTGCAACGATCACCTGGAAATACAGGGATTTGTAGATTGGCTGACGAGTCGTCATTGCAAAGTTCCTCAATCGTCCCGTGTGGCAAATATCCGCCATTGCCCACGACACTTGAATTGCGAACCCTCCTGCACTGGAGGGATTTGTTGTTTGCGAAGCCTGTAGGAGAGAGCCTGCGCTGCAATCCCTATCGCAAACAGCGTGCCACTTTGCTTAAACACCCTGAAGGCCCTTCAACATCGGGGCTTGGCGTTTATTGACGCGCTTGAGCCGTGGAACAAGGTGGCGGATTTCCGCCCGCCCACCCCGTCTCGTCCTACAATTTGGCGGATATCCGCCTTGCCGTCGCGCCGGGGTCTGACTACCATCCGCCACTCCATGGATGAGGCCCTTTCATGCGTGAACGTACCATCGCCAGTCACTACGCCCGAGCCGCCCTCGGCGGTGCGCGTCGTGTGGGTTACGACTACTCAGGGCTGTTGCAGCAGGTGGGCATCAGCCCCGAACTGCTGACCGAGCCCCGCGCCCGTATCGCTCCGGAGCAATTTACGCGGTTGCTGCAAATGCTCTGGCTGGGGCTGGATGACGAATACCTGGGGTTCGCCGAAGGCCCGAGCAAGCGTGGCACCTTCGCCATGATGTGCCACGCCCTGATCCACTGCCGCACGCTGGAAAAGGCTCTGGAACGCGGCTTATTGTTTTATAGCCTATTCCCACAGGGCCCACGCTGGCAGCTGACGAAAGAAGGCGATATGGCGCGGCTGAGCCTGGATGACTCACAATTATGGGACCCGGATCACTTCCTCAGTGAATGCCTGCTGGTGATCTGGCATCGCTTGGGCAGTTGGCTGATCGGCCAGCGAATCCGGCTGCAACAGGCCACCTTCAGTTACCCGATGCCGGCCCATGCTGGCGAGTACGACCTGCTGTTTCCCTGCCCCTTGGTGTTCGGTGCACCGACCAGCAGCCTGGTGTTTCCCAGCCGCTACCTGAGCCTGCCGTTGTTGCAGGATGAACGCACTCTCAAGCATTTTTTGCAGCGCTCCCCTGCCGACTTGCTGTCGCGGCCGGATGAAGGCGACAGCCTGAGCAGCCAGTTGCGCCGCTTGCTCAGCCGCGACCGCACGCCCTGGCCGGACCTGGAAGCCGTCGCCCAGCATTTGCACATCAGCCCGCAAACCCTGCGCCGGCACCTGCGCGAAGAAGGCAGCAGTTTTCAGGCTCTGAAGGATGAGTTACGGCGAGACATCGCCATCTACCACCTGGGGCGGGCGGATTTGTCTTTGCAGGAAATTGCCGAACAGTTGGGGTTCTCCGAACCGTCGGCGTTTCATCGGGCGTTCAAGAAATGGACGGGGTTGACGCCGGGGGCCTACAGGGCGCAGGAGAGTTAAAGGTATAGCGCCTGGGAGGGCCTCTTCGCAGGCAAGCCAGCTCCCACAATTGATCGGGTTTACAAAATCTGATGTGTGAATACATTCAGAGGCCAGTGCAGATCACAAGGCCGGAAAATGAATCCTGAACGCGGCCCCACCCAACGCTGAATCCCCCAACGTCAAACGCGCGTGATAGCTTTCGATGATGTCCTTGACCACCGCCAACCCGATGCCCTGCCCCGGGTGCTGGCGGTCCAGACGCTCGCCCCTTTGCAGGATCCGGGCGCGCTGGTCCGGTGGCACGCCTGGGCCATCATCTTCGATACACAGCTCAAGGCCGTCCAGGTTTTCCACCAGGCTGATTCGCACTTGCTTGAGGCACAGGCGATAGGCGTTTTCCAGCAGGTTGCCGAGCATTTCGAGCAGCGCACCTTTCTCGATGGGCACGTCGCACTCAGGTGGCAGATCAAAGGTGACGGTGACACGCTTGTCGCGGTAAACCTTCTCCAACGTATCGCACAGGCTTTGCAGCACGGGCTCCAGACGTACCTGGTGACGCACCAGCCCGCTTTTACGCAGACTCGCACGCTGCAATTGGTAGCCGATCTGCTGGCTCATGCGCTCAATCTGCGATTGCAATACCCACGCCTGGCTGCGCTCTTCGGGACGCTGGGCCATGTCTTCGCTCACCCCCTGCAAGACCGCCAGCGGGGTTTTCAAACTGTGGGCCAAGTCATCAAGGGAGTCACGGTAGCGCGTACGCTGTTCGCGCTCGCTGTGCAGCAAACGGTTGAGCGAGCCGGTCAGGCGCAACAGTTCGCGGGGGTGTTCTTCACTGAGGCTTTCGCGGGTACCGCCTTCGATCTGGTCAAGTTCCTGGCTCAGGCGCCGCAAGGCTTGCAGGCCCCAGGTCAGGCCCAGCCACAGCAGCGTCAACAGCACCAGCAGGGCCGCGCCGAATCCAAGGTAAAGGTTCTCGCGCAAGCCTTCGAGGGTCAGTTGGTACTCACGCACCGGTTGCAGGGCGACGATACTGAAGGCGGCGCTCTTGCCCCCCAGCAACCGGACCTCGACGTCATACACGAAGAATTCCTGGCCATTGGCCTCGCGGATGCGCGCAAACTCATTACCGCGCCCGTCGTAACGCGGTTTGTAGTTGATGTTTTCTTCCTGGGTCGCCCGCGAACGCCACACCAGATGGCCTTCGCGGTCGTAGATATAGCCGAGCAGGCGGCTGTCGGTAAGGTTGAAACGTTCGTCAGGCAACTGCGCCGGCATCAGCAGGCGGTTATTTTCCACCCGCGCCGCAGAAATCAGGGTGGTCACATCCGACGCCAGACGCTGCTCGATGGAATCCTGCAGGGCCAGGCTGAAGGCGCCTTGCATGGCCGGCAACAGGCCGAGCATAAACAGCACGGCCAGGGTGGCGGCCGCCAGCATCAGGCGCACACGTAGCGAGCGAATCAACGGCAGCGCTCATTGAACAGGTAACCCAAGCCGCGCACGGTATCGATCGGCTTGAACCCGGCGGGGCCTTCCAGCTTGCGGCGCAGGCGACCGACCAGCACTTCGATCACGTTCGGATCGCGCTCGTCATCATCAGGGTAGAGCTGCTCCATCAAGCGATCCTTGGCCACCACCTGTTGATGATGACGCATCAAGTACTCAAGGATCCGATATTCGTAGGCGGTCAACGCCAGCGGCTGTTCATCCAGGGAGGCCTGCTTGCGGTTGAGGTCCAGCAGCAACGGCCCGGCGATGATAGTGGACTGGGTAAAGCCGCTGGAGCGGCGCAGCAAGGCATTCATGCGCGCCTCCAGCTCTTCGAACTGGAAGGGTTTGACCACGTAGTCGTCGGCACCGGCCGCCAGGCCTTCGACCTTGTCCTGCCAGTTGCCGCGAGCG
Organism: Pseudomonas sp. 910_23; assembly: GCF_052850795.1. Classification (NCBI taxonomy): domain Bacteria; kingdom Pseudomonadati; phylum Pseudomonadota; class Gammaproteobacteria; order Pseudomonadales; family Pseudomonadaceae; genus Pseudomonas; species Pseudomonas sp. 910_23. The sequence goes on from NZ_VXCZ01000030.1 coordinate 35,516, forward strand.
GTCAGGATCAGGATCGGGAAAGTCTTGGCCTGGGTACGCAATTGGCGGATCAGGTCCAGGCCGCCCATGCCGGGCAGGCCAAGGTCGATGATCGCCAGGTCATGGTTGAACTGGCCGGTCTGGTACAGGGCTTCCTCGGCATTGGCCACAGCTTCGACCACATGCCCACTGTCGGTCAGGCGGGTAAACAGGTGATGACGCAGCAGCGCCTCATCTTCCACCACCAGCAATTTCATAAGGCTCTCCAAGGCAATTCAACTGTCCGACAGAGGGATATCATAGCGGCCCTGCACGTCTTGCGGGCGCAGTTTAATGCCATTGTACTGGCCCGTCAGGTGCGTGTAGCCGCTGCGATAGTCGGGTTGCGCAGCGGTAACGCCCAGGGCCTGACCCCACGGCGCGGCCTGGGTGCCGACGTCTTCGAAGCTGACACGATGGATCAGGTTGCCGGATTTCCTGGTTTTTTCGCCGCCAAAGGCCGCAAAGGCGCCATCACTGGCCTGCACGCCGGCGGTGGCACCGAGCATGGTTAACGCCAACATCAGCTTCTTGATCGCAGTCATGGTCATTACCTCATATGCGTTTGGCCTGTGAGGTCCAGACTACGCAGGCGCCCCTGAACTCCCCCTGAACAGGCTCTTAACCACACCTGAACCGCGCCGGACTATCCACTGGCGCGCCAACTCGGCAAAATACCGCGCATGACGCCCCTACCCTCTTGCTGCACCCCGCTCGATGCCCATTGGCCGCTGCCTGTCGCCTTACCTGGCACGGTATTTTTGAGCACCCGATTCGATCCGGCCTTATTGGACGCGGGCGATTTCCAACGCAGCGCTGTGCCGCCGCCGGCGAGCATCCAGCGCTCGGTTGCCAAGCGTCAGGCGGAGTTTCTCGCAGGGCGCCTGTGCGCCCGAGAAGCGCTGCAACGCCTGGATAACCTCAACTGCATTCCAGCCATCGGTGAAGACCGCGCGCCGGTCTGGCCAGGGCATATCAGTGGTTCCATCACCCACAGCACCGGGCACGCCGCAGCGATTGTCGGGCATAAGGCGCAATGGCGCGGGCTGGGCATGGACCTGGAGAATGTGCTGACTCTGGAGCGGGCGGAGCGCCTGGCCGGGGAAATTCTGACAACCAACGAGCTGCAGCGTATGGCGACCATACCGCGTGAGCTGCATGGGTTGCTGGTGACGCTGACGTTTTCGATCAAGGAGAGCCTGTTCAAGGCGCTCTACCCCATCGTGCAAAAGCGCTTTTACTTTGAACATGCCGAGCTGTTGGAGTGGTCACAGGCGGGCCATGTGCGGCTGCGGTTGCTCACGGATCTTTCTGAAGAATGGGGTGATGGCAAAGAGTTGGAGGGGCAGTTTGGGGTGGAAGGGGAGCAGTTGTTGAGCCTGGTGGCCATCGGCGCTAGATAGACTTGGTCCCGATAGCGGTGTCAGGGTTTGTCTTGATCCCTTGGCCAACTCAGGCTGAAGCACGCCCCGCCCAGGTTGTTGCTCTTGCTGATCAACGCCCGCCCGCCGTGCCAATAGATGATCCGCCGCACAATCGACAGGCCCAGGCCATGGCCCCCCGAGGCGCGGGTACGGCTGTCGTCCAGGCGCAGGAACGGCGTGAAAATTCGCTCCCAGGCACTCTCCGGCACGCCGGGGCCATCGTCTTCCACATCAATACGGCAGCGCAGCTGGCCGACCTGATAACTGATCAGCACCTGGCCCTTGGCGTGGCGCATGGCGTTACTGACAAGGTTTTGCAGGGCGCGGTGCAGGTAACGCGGCTCAGCGTCGACCCAGGCGTCCTCCCAGTGGGCCGATGACAGGCAGACACCGCGAGTCACGGTGACCTGCGAGCGCAGTGGCGACAATTCGCCAATCACTTGGTCAAGCAGCGCATCGAGGTCCACTCGCTGGAAATTCAACTCCGGCGCGCCCTGCTCCAGGCGCGCATAGGTGAGCATTTCATCCACCAGGCCATCGAGGTCCTGGATATCGCCGTCCATGCCTTCCAGGTATTTACGCCGCGCCTCGGGAGTGGCGGCGTCACCAATCATCTCCAGGCCAAAACGCAGGCGCGCTACCGGCGTGCGCAGCTCATGGGACACCGCACGCACCAGTTCGCGCTGAATCGCCAGCAATTGCTGCAAGTGCTCGGCCATGCCATTGAACGCTGCCGCCAGGCGCCCTACCGAATCGGCGCCCCGGGCCGGCACGCGCACCTCCAGGTTGCCCTTGGCGATCCGCGTCGCTGCCGCCTCCAGGCCTTTGAGCCGACGCTCCAGCTGGCGCACCAGCAGATAAACGATCAAGCCGATCAGGGTCAGGCCGATCAAGGTGATCAGAATCAGCCACTGCGCCGGATAGGGGTTCATTTGATAGAGCGGGCCGATTTCCAGCACCCACGGCGTACCGACCATGCCGGCAAACACGCGGATCGAATCGCCGCCCTTGCCCAGGGCCATCACCGTATCGCCTTCCGCCACGCGACGGCGCTGGTCGTCGTCCATATCGGCCTGGTCGAGGGCCATCAAGTGCATCTCAAAACCAAAGCCCTTGGCCTGCTTGATGTCGGCCAGGCGTTGTGGCTGCTCAGCCACCGGAAAACGCACCAGTTCGTCGGCCAGCAGGTAGATAGTTGCACGGGCCAATTGCTCGCTGATCTGCTGCACTTCACCGGTGAGCACCAGCTGTTCCTGCTCGCTGACCAGTCGCAGCACCCGCGCCGCATGAGGGCCGGTCTGTTCCACCAGCACCTGGCCGCGTTGCAAGCGGTTGCGCTGGCCCAGGTCCAGTTGCGCCTCTGTAAACGTGCGCAGCTCCAGCGGAATGCCCAGCAAACGCTCCCATACCGCCAAGGCACGCAGCCGTTCGATGGCGTTCATGGCTTGCAGGTTATCGCCCATCAAGGCAAAGGTGCCGTGGGCCAGGCTTTCGCGGTATTGGCCGCTGCGCACGTCGTTGAGCAGATGCAACGCCAGGGCGCCGAGCAACGCCACCAGGATCAGCGCCGCGCACATGCCGCCGTAGATGCGCAGGAAGATCGAATTCACAGCGGCATGTCGGCAGCGGCTTCGGGGACGAACAGGTAGCCTTTGCTGCGGATGGTCTTGATCAGGCGCGGGTGGATCGGGTCGTCGCCGATTTTCGGCCGAATGCGCGAGATGCGCACATCAATGGAGCGGTCCTGGCCGTCGTAGCCAATGCCGCGCAGGGCAATGAAGATTTCTTCCCGGGACAGGATGCGCCCGGCATTTGCGACCAATAGCCACAGCAGGTCGAATTCGGCGCTGGTCAGTTCGATCCCGCCATCGTGCAACCAGGCTTCGCGCAGCGCGTTGTCCACCACCAGCGGGCCGAACTGCAGGCGGCGCTGGCTTTCCCCCGCCGCCGGTAACGCCGGCTCGCTGCGCCGCAATAGCGCCTGGATACGCGCCAGTAACAGGCGCGGGCGCACGGGCTTGCACACATAGTCGTCAGCGCCCATGTCCAGGCCCTGCACCTGGTCCATGTCGTCGGTACGCGCGGTAAGCATCAGGATCACGCCTTCATAGCGCTCGCGAACTTTGCGACAGATGCTCAGGCCATCTTCGCCGGGCAGCATCAGGTCGAGGATCACCAGGTCCGGCTGCTCGGCGATGATGCGCGCCGCAGCCTGGGCGCCATCGCTTTCCACCGACACGCGCAGGCCGTTGCTTTCCAGGTACTCACGGGTCAACTCGGCGAGTCGCTCGTCGTCCTCGATGATCAGTATCTGCCAGGCATCTTGCTCCACGCGCCACCTCATTATTATTAGAAATTCTTTGGCTCACGCGGCCTCCACCGCCCATACCCTGTTTGTCATGTTTTAAGGGCATAACAAAGCCCGATTGTAGCCATGCCCCAACCCTTAAATACAAGCCAGGAATTCCATTCGGTGATGGCGTTTTTTTGTGATAGGGTTCGCGCCCTCAAAATTCCAACCAACGGTTTGCACCTCGGAATATTCGGTGACAAACGGTGTGATCCAGTAGTAATGCGGCCTACACGGGTGTTCCACGATTCATACACATTTTACTCACAGCGTTATCCACAGGTAGTGCGTTGCTAACCCCCCAAAAACGCATTATCTTGTACCTCGGCGCTAAAAAAACCCTACATGTAGGGTTTTAAGCGAAAAAACCAAACACAAGTCAGACCAGAAACTCAAGCGCTTTCTTGCTCACGTTTGGTTGAACCAAAGCATTTTTTCAAAGCCCAAACCGCGCACGCGGATGGCAGCCGTTTTCAAGCCCGCTTGGCTGAAGACGGTACGGGTGTTGCAGGGCTTGAACCAGGCCACTGTCACCCAGCAGGAATACGGCGAAGGGCTCCCGGCCCCAAGCCAAAGACTTCGGCATGGAAGCGGCGCGATGAGCTCCCTTCCTCCTGTCCCGAAGTTGTTATGCCAGGCCCTGGCCTGCTGTAAGTGCTTCAGGACGGAACGGTGGGCACCTTGATGGTGCCCAAATAAATATAGAATGTGGAGACAACCCCCCATGCAAACCGACACAACTCGCGAGAACCCGCAAGGCTCCGTGCCGCAGGCCGCTGATTCGAATCTGGATCTGTCCGCCACCGCACCTGGCCAACTGCGCGTGATCAAGCGTAACGGCACTGTCGTTCCTTATACCGATGACAAAATCACCGTCGCCATCACCAAAGCGTTTCTTGCAGTTGAAGGCGGCACCGCTGCTGCCTCGTCGCGCATCCACGACACCGTTGCCCGCCTGACCGAACAGGTCACCGCGACCTTCAAGCGTCGCATGCCTTCGGGCGGCACCATCCACATCGAAGAAATCCAGGACCAGGTTGAACTGGCCCTGATGCGTGCCGGCGAGCAGAAAGTGGCCCGCGACTACGTGATCTACCGCGATTCGCGCGCCAAGGAACGTGCCGTACGCTCCCCGGCCGAAGAAGCTGCCGTACAAGCGCACCCGTCGATCCGCATCACCCTGGCTGACGGCAGCTTTGCCCCGTTGGACCTGGGCCGCCTGAACACCATCATCACCGAGGCCTGCGAAGGTCTGGAAGAAGTCGACGGTGACCTGATCCAGCGCGAAACCCTGAAGAACCTGTACGACGGCGTGGCCCTGACCGACGTCAACACCGCGCTGGTGATGACCGCCCGTACCCTGGTTGAACGCGAGCCGAACTACTCGTTCGTGACCGCGCGCCTGTTGATGGACACCCTGCGTGCCGAAGGCCTGGGCTTCCTGAAAGTCGCCGACAGCGCCACTCACCACGAGATGGCTGACCTGTACGCCAAAGCCCTGCCGGCCTATATCGCCAAGGGTATCGAGTTCGAATTGCTGAACCCGATCCTGGCCACCTTCGACCTGGAAAAACTCGGCAAGGCGATCAACCACGAGCGCGACCAGCAGTTCACCTACCTGGGCCTGCAAACCCTGTACGACCGTTACTTCATCCACAAGGACGGTATCCGCTTCGAACTGCCGCAAGTGTTCTTCATGCGCGTGGCCATGGGCCTGGCGATTGAAGAGAAGAACAAAGAAGACCGTGCGATCGAGTTCTACAACCTGCTGTCGTCCTTCGACTACATGTCGTCGACCCCGACCCTGTTCAACGCCGGCACCCTGCGTCCTCAGCTGTCGAGCTGCTACCTGACCACCGTGCCGGATGACCTGTCGGGCATCTACCACGCGATCCACGACAACGCCATGCTGTCCAAATTCGCCGGCGGCCTGGGTAACGACTGGACCCCGGTGCGCGCACTGGGTTCTTACATCAAGGGCACCAACGGCAAGTCCCAGGGCGTTGTACCGTTCCTGAAAGTGGTGAACGACACCGCCGTCGCCGTTAACCAGGGTGGCAAGCGCAAAGGCGCTGTGTGTGCCTACCTGGAAACCTGGCACATGGACATTGAAGAGTTCATCGAGCTGCGCAAGAACACCGGTGATGACCGTCGTCGTACCCACGACATGAACACCGCCAACTGGATCCCTGACCTGTTCATGAAGCGCGTCTTCGATGACGGCAAGTGGACCCTGTTCTCGCCATCCGAAGTGCCGGACCTGCACGACCTGACCGGCAAGGCCTTCGAAGAGCGCTACGAGTACTACGAAGCCCTCACCGAGTACCCAGGCAAGGTCAAGCTGTTCAAGACCATCCAGGCCAAAGACCTGTGGCGCAAAATGCTGTCCATGCTGTTCGAAACCGGCCACCCTTGGTTGACCTTCAAGGACCCATGCAACCTGCGCAGCCCGCAGCAGCACGTGGGCGTGGTCCACAGCTCGAACCTGTGCACCGAGATCACCTTGAACACCAACAAGGACGAGATCGCCGTTTGCAACCTGGGCTCGATCAACCTGCCGAACCATATCGTCAACGGCAAGCTGGACACCGCCAAGCTGGAACGCACCGTCAACACCGCAGTACGCATGCTCGATAACGTGATCGACATCAACTACTACTCGGTGCCACAGGCGCAGAACTCCAACTTCAAGCATCGTCCAGTTGGCCTGGGCATCATGGGCTTCCAGGACGCGCTGTACCTGCAGCACATCCCTTACGGTTCCGATGCTGCGGTCGAGTTCGCCGACAAATCCATGGAAGCGGTGAGCTACTATGCGATCCAGGCGTCCTGCGACCTGGCCGACGAGCGCGGCGCCTACGAGACGTTCCAGGGTTCGCTGTGGTCCAAAGGCATCCTGCCGCTGGACTCGCAACAGATCCTGATCGAAGCCCGTGGCCAGAAGTACATCGACGTTGACCTCAACGAAACCCTGGACTGGGCGCCGGTTCGTGCCCGCGTGCAGAAGGGTATTCGTAACTCCAACATCATGGCCATCGCACCGACCGCCACCATCGCCAACATCACTGGCGTGTCGCAGTCGATCGAACCGACCTACCAGAACCTGTATGTGAAATCGAACCTGTCGGGCGAATTCACCGTGATCAACCCATACCTGGTTCGCGACCTGAAAGCCCGCGGCCTGTGGGACTCGGTCATGATCAACGACCTGAAGTACTACGACGGTTCCGTGCAGCAGATCGAACGCATCCCGCAAGAACTCAAAGAGCTCTACGCAACCGCCTTCGAAGTGGATACCAAGTGGATCGTTGACGCCGCCAGCCGCCGTCAGAAGTGGATCGACCAGGCTCAGTCGCTGAACCTCTACATCGCCGGCGCTTCGGGCAAGAAGCTGGATGTGACCTACCGCATGGCCTGGTACCGTGGCCTGAAAACCACTTACTACCTCCGTGCCCTGGCCGCAACCAGCACCGAGAAGTCGACCATCAACACCGGTAAGTTGAACGCTGTTTCCAGCGGCAACCATGGTGATGATTCGGTTCTCGCAGCTCCTGCCGGTCCGGCACCTGTGCCAAAGGCCTGCGCGATTGACGAGCCGGATTGCGAAGCTTGCCAATAAGCTGAACCTGCCGAGGGTTTAACCACTTAAGGCAGAAAAGCCCCCGATACACCTAGGGTGTATCGGGGGCTTTTTCTTGGGCGGGCATAAAGCCCTTGTTGCGGTACTGCGGTTCGGTCAATAACTGGATTGGCAGCGTGAAGCAGATGCAAATGTGGGAGGGGGCTTGCTCCCGATAGGGTGGTCTCAGTCAATGGATACTTGGCTGATACACCGCTATCGGGGGCAAGCCCCCTCCCACATTTTGAAGCACTAACCTATCAGGTCATCTGGATGATGGTCTGCATGATGGTGCTTTGGGTGGAGATGGTCTTGGCGTTCGCCTGGTAGTTGCTCTGGGCCTTGATCAGGTCAACCAGCTCGTTGGTCAGGTTGACGTTGGAGGCTTCCAGAGAGGAGCCCTTGATAGAACCCAGCGTGCCAGCTTCCGGCGCGTCGTAACCCGGCTGGCCCGATGCAAAGGTCTCTTTCCAAGTAGTACCGCCAGCCGGCTGCAAGCCTTGCTCGTTGTTGAAGCTGGCCAGGGAAATCTGGCCGATGGCTTTGCTCTGCTGGTTGCTGAAGGTCGCGAACAATACACCGCTGCCGTCGACTTTCAGGCCGGTGATCTGGCCAGTGGCATAACCGTCAGTGACCGGCGGGTTGCGGTAGCTGGCCGAGTTGTACTGGGTGACGTTGCCCATGTTGATAGCGATGCCATCCTTGTTCGCTGACGCATCGTTGGCCTTCCAGACACCGTCGGTCACTGTACCGGGTACCCAATCCTTAATGGTCAGGGTGTTGCCGGCAACACCACCGGTCACGATGCTCTTGAGATTACCGGCACCATCGAAAGCCAGGGTCGACGGCACTGGCGCTTTCACATCAGCCCCGGTACCGGTCGGCGCCGAACCATCAGGATTGCGGCCATCGATCAAGGTGTAGGCCTGCCACTGGTTGGCATCGGTTTTCACCAGGTACTGCACCATCGGGTGCGCGTTGCCCTGGGAGTCGTACAAGGTGGTGCTGTATTGCGTGGTGAAGGTTTCGGATTTGGTTGGATCAAACGGGTTCTTGGACTGATCGATCACCGGCGACGAGGAGTTCAGGTTGCTGGAAGAGTCCACCTTGGTAGACGCCTTCGGGGGCAGGTTGGCCAGGTTCAGCTGCAGGTCGACCAGGCCACCCTTGGTGATCTTGCCATTCTCGTCCGCGGCATAGCCTTGCAGGCGCGAGGTGCCGGTATTGTTGGTGATATAGCCGTCTTTGTCCGCTCGGAAGGCACCGCTACGGGTGTATTCCAGCGAGCCGTCGCTGCCCTTCTGCACGAAGAAGCCACCGCCCTGGATCGCCATGTCGAGGATGCCACCGCTACCATTGACATCGCCTTGGGTGAACTGCTGGGACACTGCCGCCAGGTTCACACCGTTGCCGATACTGTTCTGGCCGGTGCCCAACTTGGAAGCCGCGTAGATATCGGCGAATTCCGCACGGGATGACTTGAAGCCGGTGGTCGCGACGTTGGCGATGTTGTTGCCGGTCACGTCCAGTTGTTTGTTGGCCGCATAGAGGCCGCTAAGGCCGATATTAAAAGACATGTTTCTCTCCCTCTGCCGTATTTAGCCGGCTCTATGTACCGATAGTCTGAATTTGCGACAGCTTGACGCTGCCCATGCCGCCTGCAAGGTTGAGCAGCATTTCGCCGCCGGTCTTGCTCAAGGTCACGCTGGTTACGGTGGCTGGCAGCGAGGTGGCCAGGGAAACCGAGTCACCCTTGTCGTTCTTGGTGCTGGCATTGAAGGTGTAAGTGCCGGCTGGGGCGACCTCGCCCTTGTCGTTCTTGCCGTCCCAGATAAAGCTCTGGCTGCCGGCACTCTGCGCGCCCATATCCACGGTGCGCACGACGTTGCCGTCCTTGTCGGTGATCTTGACGGAAACGTTACCCGCCGCCGATGGCACCTCTACCGAACCGTTCATGCTCTTGCTGGTATCAACCATGGCTTTGTCGGTCTGGATAATGATCGACCGCCCCACCAGCGATGAAGCCTGCAGCGCTTGCGAAGAGCTGAAGTTGCTGGAGATGTTATTCACCGAGTCGTTCAGGGTGTTGATGCCTTCCAGGCTGCTGAACTGGGCAAGTTGGGCCACGAACGCGCCGTTGTCCTGGGGCGACAGCGGGTTCTGGTTTTTCAGCTGGGTTACCAGCAACTGCAGGAATGCGTCCTTGCCCAGCGACTGGTTGCCAGTGGCCGCTTTGGAAACATTCGAGACATTGTTCGAAGCGTCCTTGACCTTGGAATTGAACAGGTCCTGGACTGCCGTGTTGTTTGACGTATCAACGATGGCCATTATTTGGCGCCCCTTATTACTGACCCAGGGTCAGGACCTTCTGCATCATGGCTTTGGCGGTGTTCATCATTTCCGCATTGGTCTGGAACGAACGACTGGCGGAGATCATGTCAGCCATTTCCTCGACCACGTTGACGTTGGGGTAGTAGACGTAACCCTTTTCATTCGCGGCCGGATGGTTGGGCTCGTAACGGGCCTCCAGGTTGCTCTGGTCTTCGACCACACCCAGCACCTGCACGCCGGAGCCGGCTGCGTCCTGGTTCTGGAACAACGAATCGCTGCCACCGGCCTGGCCACCCTGGAACATGGTGGCAAACACCGGGTGACGGGCACGATAAGTCTGGTCAATGCTCGAAGAGACGGTCTCGGCGTTGGCGATGTTACTGGCGACGGTGTTCAAACGCGTGGTCTGCGCGCTCATGCCACTGCCGGCAATATTGAAAACACTGGACAGGGACATGGCTTATTCTCCACGCAGGGCTGACATCAGCCCTTTGAATTTGCTGTTGAGCAGGGTAAAGCTGGCCTGGAAGTTCACCGAGTTCTCGGCGTAGTTCGATTGCTCCAACTGCGCGTCGACGGTGTTCTGGTCGATCGACGGCTGCATCGGCGTGCGATACAGCAACGACTCGTCACCCTTGCTCAGGCCTTGCGCTTCGATATGACGGCTGTTGGTCATGTTCAAGGCGAAGGTGCCGTTCTTGGTCTTGTCTTGCTGTGCGGCGAGCACGGCAGAGAAGTCCAGGTCCCGAGCCTTGTAGTTCGGGGTATCGGCGTTGGCAATGTTATTGGCCAGGACTTCGGCACGCTGGGCGCGAAAGCCCAGGGCTTGTTCATGGATACCGAGCGCTTTATCGAAGCTGATGCTCATGGCGGAAACCTTTAGGCTGACCTGCTGTTCGTTAGCAGGGTTATAGCAAGGCGCGTGCCAATCTTGCGGAGGCCCGTATATCAAGGGTTTCGAGGGTAGTTGCCGGCGACTATGCCAGAAAAGCGGCAAGCGTTTTCCACGTAGTGACAGTAAAGCGGCAATGGGGAGTTGCCGCTTTCTTCAACGTTGCCGCAGAAACAAATGTGGGAGGGGGCTTGCTCCCGATAGCGGTGTATCAGTGATAAAGACATCAACTGAACCACCGCTATCGGGAGCAAGCCCCCTCCCACACTTTAACTGCGTGCGACTTACTTGGCCTGGTAGATGATCCCCGGGCTGCACTGCACCATCTGGTAATGGTCCGGCAGGCCATTCAACGCTTCGGAAGCACCGAGGAACAGGTAACCGCCGCGCTTGAGCGTGCCGTGGATACGCAACAGGATGTCTTTCTTCACTTCGGCCGAGAAATAGATCAGCACGTTGCGGCAGAACACCATGTCGAACTTGCCCAGGCTGGCGTAGCTGTCGAGCAGGTTGAACGAGCGGAACTCCACGCGATTCTTGATCGGTGCCTTGATCGCCCAGCGCCCGGCGCCTTTGGGGTCGAAGTAACGCTGCAGGCGCTCCTGGGATAAACCGCGGCCCAGGGCCAGGCTGTCGTACTCACCGGTCTTGCAGTTGGTGAGCATGGTGCCGGACAAGTCGGTAGCAACAATTTGCGCGCCGGCTTTCAACTGGCCCATGTTGGTTCGCTCGAACTCGTCGATGGACATCGAGATCGAGTACGGCTCCTGCCCCGAGGAACAAGCCGCCGACCAGATACGCAGGCGCTGGCCAGGACTGGCCTTGATGGCTTCCGGCAACACTTTGTTCTTGAGCACTTCAAAGGGGTAGGTATCGCGAAACCACAGGGTTTCGTTGGTGGTCATGGCATCGACCACCATTTCCTTGAGCCCGCTGCGCGGCTGCCCCTGGATCCGCTGGACCAACTCACCCAGGGACTTGATGCCCTGCTGTTCCATCAGTTTGTTGAGACGGCTGGATACCAGGTACTGCTTGTTTTCACCGAGCAATATGCCACAGGCTTTTTCCAGGAAGACCCGGAACTGTTCGAAATCCAAATTACCCGTAGACAATGATACCGCCTCTTAAATCGTGTGATCGCCGGGGGAAATCCCCTAGCCGTGATCTGCTGCCTTGATCCGGTCGACTACCCGGGATGCGAGGTCATCAGGACGGAATTTGGCCAGAAAGTCATCAGCACCAACCTTCTTGACCATTGCCTGGTTGAATACCCCCGACAACGAAGTATGCAGGATGATATGCAGTTTTTGCATGCGTGGATCGTTGCGTATCTCGGCCGTGAGCGTGTAGCCGTCCATTTCCGGCATCTCGATGTCGGAGATCATCATCAGGAATTCTTCTTCGGGCTTCTTGCCTTCGTCCACCAGCTTGCGCAGGTAATCCAAGGCCTGACGACCATCATTGAGGGCCACCACGTCTACACCAACGGTCTGCAGGCAGCGTGTGACCTGCTTGCGCGCCACTGAGGAGTCGTCCACGGTCAATACGCGCAGAGACACCGCCTTGTGTGCAGTCTCGGCATCCACCACACCCACAGAGATGGTTTCCGAAGTGGGCGCCACTTCGGCGAGGATTTTCTCCACGTCGATGATTTCGACCAACTGGTTATCGACCCGTGTCACCGCCGTCAGGTAGTGATCGCGCCCCGTGCCCTTGGGCGGCGGGTGGATCTCTTCCCAGTTCATATTGACGATACGCTCCACCGAGCGCACCAGGAAACCCTGGGTCTTGGTGTTGTACTCGGTGATGATCACAAAGGGGTTCTGGCGGTCTTGCAAACCCGCCGAGCCCGTGGCCATCGCCAGGTCAAGAATGGGAATAGTTGCACCACGGATGTTGGCTACGCCACACACCACTGGGCTGGACTTGGGCATGATCGTCAGCTTGGGGCATTGCAGCACCTCCCGCACTTTGAATACGTTGATGCCGTACAACTGCTTGCCATCCAGGCGAAAAAGCAACAACTCCAGGCGATTCTGCCCTACCAGCTGTGTGCGCTGGTTTACTGAATCCATTACACCTGCCATGCCCTGACTCCTAAATCCTGGGGGTACGACGCGCACCCAACACTAAACGGCACGAGCTTTGCTATTTATTAAACATGGATATTAAAACGACAGTTTCCCGACGCCCTAGCCACCGCAGGCTGTTCAGCACCGTGATGGCGCTGCTTGCCTTGAGCATTGGCGCTACCGCACGCGCCGACAATGTCACCCTGCCTGATCTCCTTATCGGCGTCACCCAGGGTTTTCTTGAATTCACTGTAGAAGATTATCTGGCGACCACGCAGACCCCGGGACGTTATGAAATTCAGGTCAGCCAGTTGGACCCGCGCTTGCGCATGCCGATGTGCGACAAGGAATTGACAGCCACGCTGGAAAGCCCTGCCCAGCCCATCGGACGCGTAACGGTAAAAGTTCGCTGTGAAGGCGCCTCGCCCTGGACGGTATTCGTGCCGGCTCAGGTCAAGCTGTTCCGCGATGTGGTAGTGGTCGCGCGACCGTTGAAACGCACCGGCATCATCGGCTACGAGGATGTGGCCCTGCGCGAGCGCGATATCAGCCTGATCAACCAGGGCTACCTGACCTCAGTGGATCAGGCTATCGGGCAGAGACTCACCCGACCAATGGTCACCGATCAAGTCATCACACTGGTTCATCTGGAACAGGCCGAAGTGATTCGCAAGGGTGACCAGGTGGTGATTTCTGCCAGCAGTGGCGGGCTGAACGTAAGGATGCCAGGGGAGGCACTGTCCAACGGCGGCATGAGCGAACAGATTCGCGTCAAGAACCTCAACTCCAATCGCGTGATCAAGGCGCGGGTCACGGCGCCAGGTCAGGTCGAAGTTGCTTTATAGATCACTGGAATCACAGCCCGGCTTTTCCTACACTGTGTATTGGATGTCGAGCGGTACAGGTTTATTGTCAATCGAGCCTAAAGTTTGCCCGGGTATGGCCGAAAACATGGCAAGCGTCCAAATACCCAGAGGTTTTTTTCACCATGGTCATTGATTTCAGTCGTTTGAATAGCACCCAGGCTTTGCCGGGCAATACGCGCACCAACGGTGCCAAGGACAGCGTAGAAGCCAAGTCCCAGCCCCTGCCCGCCAAGGCAGAGCAGGCCAGCGCCAGCCAGAGCGGGGAATCGGTACACCTGAGCAATGAGGCTCAACAGTTGCAGAAGGTCACTGACTCGCTGCGTGATCAGCCGGTTGTCAATAAAGCTCGCGTGGCTGAGTTGAAACAGGCCATCGCCGACGGCAGCTATAAAGTCGACAGCAGCCGTGTAGCCAGTAAGCTGCTTAACTTCGAAGCCGAGCGCTAGGCAAAAGCCTGCGCAGGGCTTTTGGACGCTTAAAACCCAAGGCCAGCCATGCACCACGACGAACATCTGCTTCAACTGATCATTGATGATCTGGCGCCCACGCACCAGTTGCTTGAGCTGCTCAAGGAAGAATCCCTGGCCCTGTACGGCCGGGACATGCCCTTGCTCGAAGAAATCCTGGCGCGCAAGCAGTCGCTGATTGTGTTGCTCGAACAACACGGCAAGAAGCGCAGCCAGATACTCATCAGCCTGGGCCTGCCTGCCGATCACGAAGGCCTGGCACAACTGGCCAGCCATTCCTCGGTCGGTGATCAATTACTGGCGCAAAGCAAAGAACTCAATCAATTGCTTGCCCAGTGCCAGGAAGCCAACCTGCTCAACGGCCAATCAATCCAGCTTCAGCAAGCCACGACCGCCAATCAGTTGCGCATACTGCACGGTGGTGAGCCTCCGGCCCTGTACAACGCCCAAGGCTCCACCTCTCGCCTGGTCAAGCCAAGTACCCGCAGCCAAGCCTGACACCGGTTTACAGCGCGACCTATCCAAGGAGCGCTACATACTGGCAAAATGCCGGTTCTTGCGTGTAGTCGTACTTTGTCTGGAGATGGAAGAACCGTGTTCAACGCCCCTAATGCGGAAGATGCACCGCAGCCACCGAAGGTGCTCACTACGCCTCTGGAAGTCGCCAGCACATTACGGATGCTGCAAGAAAGCCATGATCCGCTGATCATCACTTTCCACGAACGCAGCCAGCGCTTTCAAAGCTATTTGGTGGATATTGATCGGGACAGCAAAACGCTGGCCCTGGATGAAATGATCCCCCGAGACGGTGAGCGCTACCTCGAGAACGGCGAACCCTTTCGTATCGAAGGCTTCCATGAAGGTGTACGGGTTGCCTGGGAAAGCAATGGCACGCTGAATATCAGCGAAAAAGACGGCCACCGTATCTATAGCGGCAGCATGCCTGATGAAGTGGTTTACCATCAGCGGCGCAATGCATTTCGCGCCGCGCTGAAACTTGCGCAATTGGTGAATATCGAACTGGGCGGCGAGAAGCTCAAGGCACCGATCAGCGGCAAACTTCTGGACATTTCCGCCACCGGCTGCAAATTGCGCTTTGAGGGCGATATCTCCGAGCGCCTGCAGTTGGGCCAGGTCTATGACCGCTTTATCGCCGCCCTGCCCTTTGGCAGCATGACCACCTCCGTCGAACTGCGCTACCTGCACTTCGAAGACAAGATCAACACGACCTTTGCTGGCGTGCGCTTTCACAACATGAGTGGTTTGGTGCAGCGCCAGGTGGAGCGTTTTGTCTACCAGCTGCAGCGCGAGGCTCGGCGCTTCGACAAGGACGATGATCTTTAAGGTTTGGACGCTGAAATAAAAAACGGGCAGTTCCTGATAGGAACTGCCCATTTTTCGTTCAGGGGCGTGCCCTGCTCAAGTCATGGGGATGTTCATCCGGGTCCACCGGCTCCTGCGGCTCTTCATTGGCTGGCTCATCAGTTACCGGGTCTGGCTCGGGTTCCGGGTCAGGGACAGTGACCTGCATCTGCTCCTGTACCACTTGCTCATCCACCCGTGGGTCTAGCGCTGCTACCAGCGGTGAACTGGACATGCTGTCAGGCATCGCCACGTGATGCAGCGGGGCGTCGTCGACCTGGTGCAGGTTGGTCACTGCTTTGGGGCGGATGCGCCATACCAGGATCAACGCACACAAACTGAAAAACGCGTAGAGCATCTGGCTGCCGAACAACTTCATCACTACGCCCGCCAGCAGTGGGCCGATACTGGCGCCTATGCCGTAGGTCACCAACAACATGGCCGTCAGCGAAACCCGACGATCACCTTCTACATGATCGTTGGAAAAAGCCACTGCCAATGGGTAAAGGCAGAATTGCACCAGCGAACAGAAGAAGCCTGCCACAAACAGCACTTCCAGCGGTACTTGAGTCATGATCGCCAGCGGCAACGCTGTTACGGCCAGGCACAACGCAAAGCAGCGAATCAACAGCGCGCGGTCATAGCGGTCCGATAGCCATCCCAGCGGCCACTGAACGACCAAGCCGGCAAAAATGCAGCTCCCCATGAACAAGCCGACTTGCTCAGTCGTCAGCCCCTGCTGAGACGCGTAGAGCGGCGCCAAACCGTAGAACGACCCAACGATCAAGCCCGCGCCCAGCACCGTACTGAGAGACTGTGGCACACGCTTTATAAAAAAACGGGGCTCCATCGGGGCCGGGTGCAGGGGCGCGGGGTGAATGCGTCGGGTCATGGCCACAGGCACCAGGCACAACGCAAAACACAGCGCGACCAACATCAGCAGTTCAAGCCCAAGGTGAGGATGCATAACCAGGATCAACTGCCCCAGTACCAACCCGAGGTAGGACGCGATCATGTAGCCGCTGAACACTACGCCACGCTGCTTGGCATCCGCCTGTTCATTGAGCCAGCTTTCGATAACCATGTACTGGCACATCATCCCCAGGCCGACGATTATCCGCAGCACGATCCAGGCAGGTAGCCAATCAATCAAGCCATGACCCAGCACTGCCGCGCCGACGATTCCGGCGCAAGTCGCATAGGCACGAATATGTCCAACGCGGGCAATCAGGCGATGCCCGATCTTGCCGCCCAGTACCAAGCCAAAATAGTTGGCGGCCATCAGCGCACCGACCCACAAACTGTCGACATTGTCTGCCGCCAGGCGCAAGGCCAGGTAAGTACTGAGCAGGCCGGAGCCAATCAGCATCATCAAAGAGGCGAAATAAAGGGCTCGAAAAGATTTCCAGATCTGGCGCATCGGCGTTCCGAGCGGCTCCTTGCGGTAAGGGATTGGGCTATCGGCATGATAGTCCGGGTGGTCGGGTCCGGACAGGCGGTGCGGCCTGTTTCCGGGGATTATTTTGCATAAGAGCTCAGACGTTGCACCTGTGTCTGTAGGTACACAACGATAGAGATAAATACATGACGCCCCTGCTGTGAACCCTGAAGCGCTGCAAGGTTCGACTGATCTTTGAGGCTTTGCAAAAAGCTGTGGGTATTGAATAGCTCGGT
>NZ_VXCZ01000031.1:0-45931 GCF_052850795.1 Pseudomonas sp. 910_23
ACCTGCAATAAAAAGCCCCGTTTCTCTGACGAGAGCGGGGCTTTTTTGTATGTAGGGGTTATTCACCCATCTGCGATTGCAGGTAGTTCTCCAGGCTGACCTTGTCTATCAGGCCCAACTGGGTTTCCAGCCAGTCGATATGCTCTTCCTGGTCTTCCAGGATGTCTTCCAGCAGCTCACGGCTGCCGAAATCGCCTTTGGTCTCACAGTGGGCAATCGCTGCCTTGATGTCGCTGTGGCTTTTGCGCTCAAAGCCCAGGTCACTGCCGATCATTTCCTGAGTGTGCTCGCCGATGTTCAGCTTGCCCAGGTCCTGCACGTTCGGCAGACCTTCCAGGAACAGGATGCGCTTGATCAGCGCGTCGGCGTCCTTCATGGCCTTGATCGATTCTTTGTATTCACGCTTGCCGAGCTTTTCCAGGCCCCAATCGTCGTACATGCGCGCATGCAGGAAGTACTGATTGATCGCGACCAGTTCATTGGCAAGGATTTTGTTGAGTTGCTGGATGACTGAGATGTCGCCTTTCATGACTGGGGTCCTGCCCTGTAATAGCTGTGTATAAGGGGGAGTCTGAGCGGTGAAAATCCCAGTGTCAAACCTAAGTTATTGAATAATAAATGAAAATTAATCGGAATAAGAATGTTTGTGTTCCGCGTCTTGGCGCTAACTAATTGAATTACAGGCATAAAAAAACCGGACACAAGGTCCGGCTCTTTAAAACATGCCTATCAGGCGTGTGTAAATTCTGTCGAGTAGGGGATCGCGGCCTGGGCTGTTTGCAGCTGCGTCAGGGTTTCCCGTACCACTTGCTTGGCGAGGCAGGCGCATTTGCCGCACTGGCTGGCAACGCCCGTGGTTTCACGCACTTCTTTGTAGCTGCAGCAACCTTCGTAGATCGCTTCGCGGATTTGTCCGTCGGTGACGCCAGTGCAGAGGCAGACATACATAAGTGAGAACCGTCGCGGGTTTATGGCTTAAGTGCGATGGATCTTAATGTTAACGAGAATGATTGTCAAAATAGTTTCAGCAGCAATCCGAGAGGAATTGCCCGTGCGCTGACGAACGGTTTTTTCGGTGTATGATGGTCGGTCTTCACGAAGCGTGATTGCGTCATATTTCTGTCTGCTTCCACAGGCAGACTCGACCGGTCCTTTTACTTCAATCGTCACCCCCTATATCAGGAGATATCCAATGAGCGTACTCGTCGGTAAACAAGCCCCGGATTTTGACGTTCCAGCCGTCCTCGGCAATGGCGAAATCGTAGACAGCTTCAAACTGTCTGAAGCCATCAAAGGCAAATACGGCCTGGTATTCTTCTACCCGCTGGACTTCACTTTCGTCTGCCCTTCGGAGCTGATCGCCCTGGACCACCGCATGGACGATTTCAAGGCGCGCAACGTAGAAGTGGTTGCCGTGTCCATCGACTCCCATTTCACCCACAACGCCTGGCGCAACACCGCCATCAACGACGGCGGCATCGGCAAAGTCAAATACACCATGGCTGCCGACATGAAGCACGACATCGCCAAGGCCTACGACGTTGAGTCTGAAGGCGGCGTCGCTTTCCGTGGCGCGTTCCTGATCGACGACAAGGGCGTCGTGCGTTCGCAGATCATCAACGACCTGCCGCTGGGCCGTAACATGGAAGAGCTGATCCGCCTGGTTGACGCCCTGCAATTCCACGAAGAGCACGGTGAAGTCTGCCCTGCCAACTGGAAAAAAGGCGACAAAGGCATGAACGCTTCGCCAGAAGGCGTTGCCGCTTACCTGACCGAGAACGCCGGCAAGCTGTAAGCCTGCGTCGAGGTACAAAAAAACCGGCCTGAAAAGGCCGGTTTTTTTATGGGAGGGGCGGTGCAGGCTCAGTCGTTGAAGTCTTCCCAGCCACCCATCTGTTTCCAGCGGTTGACGATGCCACAGAACAGGTCGGCGGTCTTTTCGGTATCGTAGCGGGCCGAGTGGGCTTCACGACCATCAAAGTCGATACCCGCTGCCTGGCAGGCTTTGGCCAGTACGGTCTGGCCATACGCCAGGCCTGCAAGGGTGGCAGTGTCGAAGCTTGAGAACGGGTGAAACGGGTTGCGCTTCATGTCCAGGCGCGCCACGGCGGCATTCAGGAAGCCCAAGTCGAAGCTGCTGTTATGGCCGACCAGGATCGCGCGTTTGCAGCCATTGGCCTTCAGCGCCTTGCGCACGCCACGGAAGATATCGGTCAGTGCTGCTTCTTCACTGACGGCCATGCGCAGCGGGTGGTCGAGCTTGATCCCGGTGAACTCCAGGGCCGCGGCTTCGATATTGGCGCCTTCGAACGGCTCGACACGGAAGAAGTGGGTGTGTTCCGGGAACACGAAACCCTGTTCGTCCATGCCGATGGTGGTTGCGGCGATTTCCAGCAGGGCGTCGGTGGCGCAGTTGAAGCCACCAGTTTCTACGTCGATGACAACCGGCAGATAACCGCGAAAACGCTCGGCCATCGGGTGGCGCGAGCCGCCGCCACTGTGCTCTTGTTCGTCATCGTAATGGTCTTCACTCACTTGCTTTCCTCCAGCAGGCGCCAGCGCAGTGTTTCACCGGCGCGCAGCGGGATAACGGTCAGCTCGCCAAACGGCAGGCTGGCGGGGGCGGTCCAATCTTCACGGACCAGGGTAATGCGGTCGGTATTCGTCGGCAGGCCGTAGAAACGCGGACCATTGAGGCTGGCAAAACCTTCGAGTTTGTCCAGGGCATTGCGCTGTTCGAATGCTTCGGCATACAGCTCGATGGCGGCAAACGCCGTGTAGCATCCGGCACAACCGCATGCGGCTTCCTTGGCGTGCTGGGCGTGGGGCGCCGAGTCGGTGCCCAGGAAGAACTTCGGGCTGCCGCTGGTGGCGGCATCCAGCAGTGCCACCTGGTGAGTGTTGCGCTTGAGGATCGGCAGGCAATAGAAGTGCGGCCGAATTCCGCCCACCAACATGTGGTTGCGGTTGTAGAGCAGGTGGTGAGCGGTGATGGTCGCGCCAACGTTAGCCGAAGCTTCGGTGACGAACTGCACGGCATCGGCGGTGGTGATGTGCTCGAACACTACCTTTAAAGTCGGGAACAACTCGACCACACGACGCATGTGTTCGTCGATAAAGATTTTCTCGCGATCGAACACGTCCACATCGCCACGGGTCACTTCCCCATGGATCAGCAACGGCATACCAACTTCGGCCATGGCTTCGATCGCCGGCAGGATCTTGTCGATACTGGTCACGCCGGAATCAGAGTTGGTGGTCGCGCCGGCCGGATAGAGCTTGGCTGCGTGTACGAAACCGCTAGCCTTGGCCTGGCGAATCTCTTCAGGCTGGGTGCGGTCGGTCAGGTAGAGCACCATCAACGGTTCAAAGCGGCTGCCGGCCGGTCGTGCAGCGAGAATACGCTGCCGATAGGCGTCGGCTTCTGCGGCATTGCGCACCGGAGGTACCAGGTTAGGCATGATGATGGCACGGCCAAACGTGCGCGCCACATCGGCCACGGTTTGGGGTAACGCAGCACCATCGCGAAGATGAATATGCCAGTCGTCGGGACGCAGCAGGGTCAGGCGGTCGGACATTGGGGATTCCAGGCGGGTCAATCTGGTGGGAATGCTACCGGAAAAGACTCTTGCAGGCACTCGCTATCAAGTTTTGCCGGATGCGACCGATATCCCCGGGTATGCCTTAACGATGTATGACGCTTTGAAGTGTTGTAGAAACCAGTGGAGCCTCCCGTGCGCCAGCATTATCTAGCCCTGCTCAGTGTGTTCGCCAGCCTGCCCGCTATGGCCCTCACGTTCCAGACACGTCTGGAGAATATTGAGTGGAAGGTAGAGGGCGACCAGTTCGAGTGCCGCCTGACGCAGCCGATCACCGACTTTGGTTCCGGGGAGTTCGTGCGCCGGGCCGGCGAGCAGGCGACGTTTCGCCTGAAAGCCTATAACGGTGCGTTTGGCGCAGGCTCGGCAACCTTGTTGGCCGCCGCTGCGCCCTGGCAGCCGGGCCGAGGCGATATCAACCTCGGGGCGGTACGTGTCGGCAGTGGCGACGTACTGTTCAATAGCTCCCAGGCCCAGGCCGGGCGCCTGTTCACTGGATTGCTTGAGGGGCGCAGCCCGACCGTACGGCATTACGCGCGCGAGGGCGGGTACTCGGAGGTGCGTCTGCTGCCGGTGAGGTTCAGCAAGGCTTACAGCGACTATCAGTCGTGCACTGCCAAGCTGTTGCCCATGAATTACGATCAGGTCAAGCAGACTGAAGTCGGATTCCCCGGTGGCGGCATTGAGCTGGACGCTGCCGCCAAGAAGAAGCTGTCTGTGATTCTTGCGTTCATGAAGGCCGACCCTACCGTCAATCATGTCGAGTTGAACGGCCACTCGGATAACAGTGGCAATCGCCTGACCAATCGCGACGTCTCGCGCCGCCGCGCCCTGGCGGTGATGGATTACTTCAAGGCCAATGGCATTCAGGAATCGCAGATCACCCTGCGTTTCCACGGCGAGAGCTACCCTCTGGCACCCAACACCAGTGCCGCCAACCGCGCCCGCAACCGCCGTGTGAATATCCAGCTTGAGCGGGTCGCTGCCCCCGAGAAACCGGCATCCCAAGCCACGGTACCGAGCAACCCGGCGGCTACCTCGTAGGTGCGACCATCGGTCGCCCACTCGACATAATCTGTCGCTTTATCTTCATTTGCTGTCGCGCCCCTGTAATTTCGCGGTTTTGATCGGTAGAATCGTTGCCTTTCCGTACAACCCCGTGGAGTGATGGCATGGCCGACGTAAACAAGGTCGTTCTCGCGTATTCCGGCGGCCTGGACACTTCGGTGATCCTCAAGTGGCTGCAGGATACTTATAACTGTGAGGTGGTGACCTTCACCGCTGACCTGGGTCAGGGCGAAGAGGTCGAACCTGCACGTGCCAAGGCGCAAGCCATGGGCGTGAAAGAGATCTACATTGACGACCTGCGCGAAGAGTTCGTCCGCGATTTCGTATTCCCGATGTTTCGCGCCAACACTGTCTACGAAGGTGAGTACCTGCTGGGTACCTCCATCGCACGTCCGCTGATCGCCAAACGTCTGATCGAGATCGCCAACGAAACCGGCGCTGATGCCATTTCCCACGGTGCCACTGGCAAGGGCAACGACCAGGTGCGTTTCGAACTGGGTGCCTATGCACTCAAGCCAGGGGTAAAAGTGATCGCCCCTTGGCGTGAATGGGACCTGCTCTCCCGTGAAAAGCTGATGGATTACGCTGAAAAGCACGCGATCCCGATCGAGCGTCATGGCAAGAAGAAGTCGCCGTACTCGATGGACGCCAACCTGCTGCACATCTCCTATGAGGGCGGCGTCCTGGAAGACACCTGGACCGAGCACGAAGAAGACATGTGGAAATGGACCGTCTCCCCGGAGAACGCTCCAGACAAGCCACAGTATCTGGAACTGACTTACCGCAACGGCGACATCGTCGCGTTGGACGGCGTTGAAATGTCTCCGGCCACCGTGCTGGCGACCCTCAACCGTATCGGTGGCCAGCATGGTATCGGCCGTCTCGACATCGTCGAGAACCGCTATGTGGGCATGAAGTCCCGCGGCTGCTATGAAACCCCGGGGGGCACCATCATGCTGCGTGCTCACCGTGCCATCGAATCCATCACCCTGGACCGTGAAGTCGCCCACCTTAAAGACGAGCTGATGCCCAAGTACGCCAGCCTGATCTACACCGGTTACTGGTGGAGCCCTGAGCGTCTGATGCTGCAACAGATGATCGACGCCTCCCAGGCCCACGTGAACGGCGTTGTGCGCCTGAAACTCTACAAGGGCAACGTGATCGTCACGGGTCGTAAATCCGATGAGTCGCTGTTCGACTCCAACATTGCGACCTTTGAAGAAGACGGTGGCGCCTACAACCAGGCGGATGCGGCGGGCTTCATCAAGCTGAACGCCCTGCGTATGCGGATTGCTGCCAACAAGGGCCGCTCGTTGTTCTGAGTGTTGCCTCGGTTGTGAAAAATGGCCCCTTATCCAAGGGGCCATTTTTTTTGCTTGTTTATTATTGGATGAACATAAATAGGACGCTGATGTTTATCCGCGTTTAGCGAGTGCTTGAGTGTGTTTTTTCTGAAACTTTGCCGGTTGTTTTACTTTTTTGCGTTTTGTTTTTAACGCTGAATGATTTTTTACATCTGTAGAGGAACTATGTCTGACAGAAAATTCACTCATATAACTGCAATTGCGAGGTTATTCGTTGAATCTTCTGTAGGAATTATGGAAATCTATAAATATGTTAAATGGAACTAATACAGACGGGCTTTCCTTGTCGTTCTGCGTGCAGCCAGGCTCCAGGCAAGGGGTATTTCCTGAAAGTCTTGTGCGGTGCGTTTACCTTCATAGGCTTATGCCAAGGACATTTCACTCAAAATATGTGCGCGTCGAGAAAAGTCTGAAAGCATCCATAAAGCCCTATACATCTAAGTTTGCGATTTTTTGTAGGCTAATTCCTATCTTCCTGTGGGTTGGGTCTCTCCCTGCCGTTGCTCGGGGTGGAATGCTATGCCAACTAGTAATCGACTAGGCTATTGTGTTTGCTCTAAATAATTCGAACAGCGAAATTGGACTTTCTCATGAATAAAGTGCTGATCGTGGATGATCATCCCGTCATTCGTCTTGCTGTGCGCATGCTAATGGAGCGTCATGGTTATGAGGTCGTTGCCGAGACCGATAACGGTGTCGATGCGTTGCAACTTGCACGGGAACACATGCCGGATATTGTGATACTGGATATCGGAATCCCCAAGCTCGACGGCCTGGAGGTGATTTGCCGGTTGGCTTCAACCAAGCAAGCCATATCGTTCAAGGTGCTGGTGCTGACATCCCAGGCCCCTGGCCATTTTTCCATGCGCTGCATGCAGGCAGGGGCGGCCGGCTATGTCTGCAAGCAGCAGGATCTTACCGAGTTGTTGAGCGCCATCAAGGCGGTGCTCTCCGGCTACAGCTACTTCCCGAACCAGGCGCTCAATTCAGTGCGTTCAACCATGGGCAACGCCAGCGAAGCTGAAATGGTTGAACGCTTGTCGGGGCGAGAGATGATGGTGCTGCAGCAACTGGCACGTGGCAAAACCAACAAGGAGATTGCCGACGGCATGTTCCTCAGTAACAAAACCGTCAGTACCTACAAGACTCGCCTGCTACTCAAGCTCAATGCCCGCTCCCTTGTGGACCTGATCGAGTTGGCCCAGCGCAACGGCTTGGTGTAGGAGGACGTTGCACCGCTCAAAACCCGTGTATCCGGCAGAAAAAAGCCTCCGTCAGGGAGGCTTCCGGTCGTTCACGCATCGATCACAGATCGAAGTCGTAATCGGCCAGCTGTTTTTGCAAGCGTCGCTCTTCCAGAAGATTGTCGATAGTGCGACGTTTGCTCAAGTTGGTCTTGGCTACCTCTACAGGTGTCTCTACCGCGTCCTCATCCGACTCAGCGAGGTCGTCTTCCACTTCCAGTTGTTCTTTGCCAGCGCTCATAAGATTAACTCCGGGCTAAGACTGCCATTGGGGCTCCTTATAGCGATAATCTGCGAACGGGTAAAAAAGATTTTTTCAATCGACTGATCAAAAAAATCAATGGTCGCTCAATCGTCGGACGTCTTGTCCTTGTATTCACACAGATCTTCGATGCGACAGCTGCCGCAGCGGGGCTTGCGAGCCTGGCAAACGTAGCGCCCATGCAGGATCAGCCAATGATGGGAGTCGAGCAAATACGGCTTGGGCACGAACTTCATCAGTTGCTTTTCCACCTCGACCACATTTTTGCCCCGCGCAATGCCGGTTCGGTTACTGACCCGGAAGATGTGCGTATCCACAGCCATGGTCAACTGCCGGAATGCGGTATTAAGTACCACGTTGGCCGTTTTGCGGCCCACCCCTGGCAAGGCTTCCAGGGCTTCGCGCGTTTTCGGGACTTCACCACCATGCAGCTCTACCAGCAGGCGGCACGTTTCGATCACATTCTTGGCCTTGCTGTTATACAGGCCGATGGTCTTGATGTACTCGGACAAACCTTCCACACCCAGGGCGTAAATCGCGGCCGGGGTATTGGCCACGGGATACAGCTTCGCCGTGGCCTTGTTGACACCGACGTCCGTGGATTGGGCTGACAGGATCACCGCAATCAGTAATTCGAAAGGGGAGGAGTAGGCCAGTTCGGTTTTCGGTTCCGGATTGTCTTCATGAAACCTGCGGAAGATTTCCAGGCGTTTTGCGGCATTCATAGGGGCGGACGTTTCCTTGCTGGCGGTCGACGTGATGTTAGCAATGCAAAGCGCAGGTTCAGGCGTCGGTGTTGGCCTCGGCATCCTGCAGCGTCTGCTCGGCGGCGTTCAACGCAGCGCTCAAGGCTGCCAGTTGCTGCTCGCCAGCCTGCTCGGCCTGGGCCTTTTTCAACTCGGCTCGGCGCATGGCCAGTTGGATCTTTGCACGCTTGAGGTCGGCGCTCTTGGGGGGCGTTGTCGGCGGCGCACTGTTGGCCTCCAGCGCGGCAAGCGCCTGTTCGCAAGCCTCGAACTGCCGTTGCAGCATAATCAATTGCGACTGTTGCTCAAAGGTCGGGGGATGCCCAAACGCCTTCAACGATTTGTGCAATTGAGCGCGACTCATGGTGACGCTGATTTTGGCCTGCTTGATCGCGGCGTCCTGAGCGGCCTGATGATTATTGACCTGTGTCGTTTCCACCGCAGCTGCGCGTTTGGCCCGTGTCAGGCGTTCGGCGAGCTTGCAGGCTTCCTCACGTTGCAGGCGGGCGTTGCGTTGTTCGAAACGCCGTCGCGCCCGATCACGTTTGAGGTCGCGTTCACGCCGCTCGTCATCGGTGCCTGCCAAGCCGCCCACGATAGGCAGTACGTCAGCGAGCGCACGCATCTCGATACAGTCGACGGGGCAGGGGGCGACACAGAGGTCGCAACCGGTGCACTCGTCGGTAATCACGGTGTGCATCAGCTTGGCGGCGCCCACAATGGCGTCCACCGGGCAAGCCTGGATGCATTTGGTACAACCGATGCATTCGGCCTCACGGATATAGGCAATCTGCGCGGGCGCTTCCCCGCGGCTGGTGTCCAGGTCCAGCACTGGCAGGTGCAGCAGTTGCGCAAGCCCGGCGATGGTTTCCTGCCCACCGGGCGGGCACTTGTTGATGGCCTCGCCCCTGGCGATGCCTTCTGCATAAGGCTTGCAGCCCGGGTGCCCGCACTTGCCGCATTGAGTCTGCGGCAGCAGCGCGTCGATACGTTGAATGAGGTTCATGCTGTGATCATAGCGTTGACGCCCGGCCCAGGGAGGTGGGCAAGCTGAAAAGCCCCGCCGTGGCAACAGCGGGGCATTTTGCAGGGATTACTTGATGCGTTGGCCCGGCTTGGCGCCGCTGTCGGGGCTCAGCAGGTAGATTTCTTCGCCGCCAGGGCCCGCCGCCATCACCATGCCTTCGGAAATGCCAAACTTCATTTTCCGTGGCTTGAGGTTGGCGATCATCATGGTCAGGCGCCCATCGAGCTTGGACGGGTCCGGGTAAGCGCTCTTGATCCCGGAGAACACGTTGCGCTGTTCGTCACCGATATCCAATGTCAGGCGCAGCAACTTGTCGGCGCCCTCCACGGCTTCGGCCTTGATAATCAGTGCTACGCGCAGGTCCACGGCGGCAAAGGCGTCGAAATCGATTTCCGGAGAAATCGGGTCCTTGGCCAGTTCGCCATTGCCCGCAGGCGCAGATTGGCCGGTATCGGTCTGGCTGGCGACCAGGTCTTCCTTCGAAGCATCGGTCATGGCCTGGACTTTCACCGGGTCAATGCGGGTCATCAAGGGCTTGAACGCGTTCAACTGATGATTACCGAGCAAGGTGGCGTGATCGTTCCAGGTCAGCGGCGCCACATTCAGGAACGCCTCGGCATCGGCGGCCAGCAATGGCAGCACCGGCTTGAGGAAGATCACCAACTGGCGGAACAGATTGACGCCGGTGGCGCAGATAGCCTGAACCTCAGCTTCCTTGCCTTCCTGCTTGTTCAGCGACCACGGGGCCTTGTCGGCGATCCAGGCGTTGGCACGGTCGGCCAGGCCCATGATTTCGCGCATGGCGCGGGCGAAGTCGCGGGCCTCATAGGCGTCGGCGATGCTTGGTGCGGCGGCCAGGAAGGCGTCGGTCAGTTCCGGTGCGGCGTTCTCGGCTACCAGTACACCGGCGTTGCCCTTGTGGATAAAACCGGCGCAACGGCTGGCGATGTTGACGACTTTACCCACCAGATCCGAGTTGACCTTCTGTACGAAGTCTTCCAGGTTCAGGTCCAGGTCGTCGACACCCCGGCCCAGCTTGGATGCGTAGTAGTAGCGCAGGTATTCAGGCGACAGGTGGTCCAGATAGGTGCGCGCCTTGATAAAGGTGCCACGGGACTTGGACATTTTCTGCCCGTTCACCGTCAGGTAGCCGTGCACGGCAATGCCGGTCGGCTTGCGGTAGCCCGAGCCTTCAAGCATCGCCGGCCAGAACAGCGCGTGGAAGTTGACGATGTCCTTGCCGATGAAGTGGTACAGCTCGGCAGTGGAGTCCTTGCCCCAGAACGCGTCGAAGTCCAGCTCCGGGGTGCGGTCGCACAGGTTCTTGAAGCTGGCCATGTAGCCGATCGGCGCGTCCAGCCATACATAGAAGTACTTGCCCGGCTCGCCCGGGATCTCGAAGCCGAAGTATGGCGCGTCGCGGGAGATGTCCCACTGCTGCAGGCCACTGTCGAGCCATTCGGAGAGTTTGTTGGCCACGGCGTCCTGCAAGGTACCGCTGCGCGTCCAGGTTTGCAGCATTTGCTGGAAATCCGGGAGCTTGAAGAAGAAGTGCTGCGAGTCCTTGAGCACCGGAGTGGCACCGGAGATCGCCGACTTGGGATCCTTCAGGTCGGTCGGTGCGTAGGTCGCGCCGCATTTTTCGCAGTTGTCGCCGTACTGGTCTTCGGTGCCGCATTTGGGGCAGGTGCCCTTGATGAAGCGGTCGGCCAGGAACATCTTCTTTTCCGGGTCGAAATACTGGGTCACCGAACGTTGGTCGATGTGCCCGGCTTCCTTCAACCGCAGGTAGATCTGGCTCGACAACTCGCGGTTTTCGTCGGAGTGGGTCGAATGGAAGTTGTCGAAGTCCACCAGGAACTCGGCAAAGTCGGCGCTGTGTTCAGCCTGCACGTTGGCGATCAGTTGTTCCGGGGTGATACCTTCCTTTTCGGCGCGCAACATGATGGCCGAACCGTGGGCGTCGTCCGCGCAGACATAAATGCATTGATTGCCGCGATGCTTCTGGAAGCGCACCCACATATCGGTCTGGATGTACTCAAGCATATGGCCAAGATGGATGGAACCATTGGCATAGGGCAGGGCGCTGGTGACGAGGATCTTGCGTGGCTCGGACATGGGGCTCGGCTACTTGATGAAACGGAGGTCGGCCACTATAAAGCGCCGGGAAATTTATTTCACCCCGTGACGCTGTTTCAGAATCTTCCGGAACCTCGAAAGCGTGCCGTTCAACCGCCGGAACGGTTAGGATAGCCGCCTGTTTCAGTCAGTCTTTTTTCGGGAGTAGCCCATGAGCGCCGTCAATCGCGCAGCGGTGGAAGCCGTTCTTCGCCAGTACACCGACCCTTATTTGAACCAGGACCCGGTCAGTGCCGGTTGTGTGCGCAGCATCGAGGTCCAGGGCGACCAGGTGTCGGTACAGATGCAACTGGGCTATGCCGCAGGCTTGTTCAAACGCGGCTGGGCGCAGATGCTCCAAATGGCCATTGAGGGCATCGACGGCGTGGGTTCGGCCAAGGTCGATATCCAATGCGTGATCGCCCCGCACAAGGCCCAGGCGCAGATCCCGGGCCTGGCCAACGTCAAGAACGTGGTGGCGGTGGCCTCCGGCAAGGGTGGCGTGGGCAAATCCACCACCGCGGCCAACCTGGCCCTGGCCCTGGCCCGCGAAGGCGCGCGGGTGGGGATTCTCGACGCCGATATCTACGGCCCAAGCCAAGGCGTGATGTTCGGCATCGCCGAAGGCACGCGGCCGAAGGTCAAGGATCAGAAATGGTTTGTACCCATCGAATCGCTCGGTGTGGAAGTGATGTCCATGGCCTTTCTTACCGATGACAACACGCCGATGGTCTGGCGCGGGCCGATGGTTTCCGGGGCGTTGCTGCAATTGGTCACACAGACCGCCTGGGGCGACCTCGATTACCTGGTGATCGACATGCCGCCAGGCACCGGCGACATCCAACTGACCCTGGCGCAAAAAGTGCCGGTGGCCGGTGCGGTGATCGTCACCACGCCTCAGGACCTCGCGCTGCTGGACGCCAGGAAGGGCGTCGAGATGTTCCGCAAGGTCAATATCCCGGTGCTCGGCGTCGTGGAAAACATGGCGGTGCACATCTGCTCCAACTGTGGTCATGCCGAGCATCTGTTCGGTGAAGGTGGGGGCGAAAAGCTCGCGACCCAATACGGTGTCGAGCTGCTCGCTTCGTTGCCGCTGGCGATGGGCATTCGTGAACAGGCAGATGGTGGCAAACCAACCGTGGCGTCCGAACCGGACGGGCAGGTCGCGATGATTTACCAGGAACTGGCCCGGCATGTCGGCGCGAGAATTGTCTTGCAGGAAGCTGCTGCGCCGGCGATGCCGACCATTACTGTCAGTGACGACTGATGCCTTTCAACAGTAAGCGGTGGGGGCAATGAGGCTTATTGCCCTTTTCCGCAATTGTGCGTGTAAGCATTTGCTTACCTTTGCGTAAGCGATCGGTTTTTTTATCATGCATGGACGTCTCGATTTTTTTGAGACTTTTTTCATCTCATTGAAAAACAAGACTTATTTATCTGTGTTTAGGTGTCAGAGCGTGCCAGTCGATCGAACCGGGTCGCGTTGAACTTATCTTCGAACCCTCTAACATCAGCCCTGTGTCCACGGATTGACACAGCCATCAAGGAACGATGGTTTGAAGGAACGTCGCAGGATGCGATTCATCAGGATGATGAAAAGGAATACAGGGACTAGGGAAAAAATGTGGGCGGGTCATACCGCCCCTTTTTTCGCCTGTAGAAAAGTAAAAACGCTCCCATCAGAAACGCAAAAAGGCCCGCAAGGGGCCTTTTGGGGGCGGCGACGCTATCAGCGTTCGAGGTCTGCAATCTTACCTTTTTTGCCATCCCACTCCGCTGCATCGGGCATCGGGTCTTTGCGCTCGGTGATATTCGGCCAGATTTCCGCCAACTCGACGTTCAGCTGAATAAACTCCTGCATCTCCGCAGGCACTTCGTCCTCGGAGAAAATCGCGACGGCCGGGCATTCTGGTTCACACAGGGCGCAGTCGATGCACTCATCCGGGTGAATAACCAGGAAGTTCGGGCCTTCGTAGAAGCAGTCCACCGGACACACTTCTACGCAGTCGGTGTACTTGCACTTGATGCAGTTGTCGGTGACGACGAAGGTCATTTCTAATTTTCTCCTCAGGCGGCGGCAGCGAAACCCCTTGTGGTGGGGTTCGCGAGGTTTGAGAGCGATAGTCTGCGGACCAGGCTAAAAGCCCGCAGCATCCCAAACCGCGCGAGATTCTATCAGCTTGCAAGCGTCTGCGTTATATCCGAGTCTTCAGTGCATATAACATTTCGAGCGCTTTACGCGGCGTCAAGTCATCCAGATCAAGCTTTGCCAACTCATCCAGCACCGGATGGGGCAGGCTGGCGAACATATCGCTCTGGTGCGGCGCGGCGGGTTTCTTGCTGGCCTTGGCAGGGCTGGCGACCACGGTTTCATGGGGCAGGGCTGTGGTTTCCAGGCGGCTGAGGTGTTCGCGGGCGCGAGTAATCACGTCATTCGGCACGCCGGCCAACTGTGCTACGGCCAAGCCATAGCTCTGGCTCGCCGGCCCTGGCAGCACATGGTGCAGGAACACGATGCGCTCATTGTGCTCGGTGGCATTGAGATGCACGTTGGCCACCAGTGGCTCGCTTTCCGGCAACACCGTGAGTTCGAAGTAGTGCGTGGCAAACAGTGTATAAGCGCGCAAATGCGCCAGGCGTTCGGCCGCCGCCCAAGCCAGGGACAGGCCGTCGAAGGTGCTGGTGCCGCGACCCACTTCGTCCATCAGCACGAGACTGCGCTCGGTAGCGTTGTGCAGGATGTTGGCGGTCTCGCTCATTTCCACCATAAAGGTCGAACGGCCACCCGCAAGGTCATCACTGGAGCCGATCCGCGTGAAGATGCGGTCCACCAGGGACAGCTCGCAACTGGCCGCCGGCACAAAGCTGCCGATATGGGCCAACAACACGATCAACGCGGTCTGGCGCATATAGGTGGATTTACCACCCATGTTCGGACCGGTGATCACCAACATGCGGGTATCGTCGTCCAGCGACAGGTCGTTGGCGACGAACGGCGTGGTCAATACCTGCTCCACCACCGGGTGGCGACCTTGCACAATGCGCATGCATGGCTCGCTGACAAACCGTGGGCAGTTCAGGTCAAGGTTCAGCGCTCGTTCGGCGAGGTTGCTCAGTACATCCAGCTCCGCCAGGGCGGCCGCAGTGTCCTGCAATGGCGCCAAACGGCTGATCAAATCCTCGAGCAAGGCTTCGTAAAGCATCTTTTCCCGGGCCAGGGCGCGGCTTTTGGCTGACAGCGCCTTGTCTTCGAACTCCTTGAGCTCTGGGGTGATAAAACGCTCGGCACCCTTGAGCGTCTGGCGGCGTTGATAATCGATAGGCGCCGACTCCGCTTGCTTGCTCGGCAACTCAATAAAGTAGCCATGCACGCGGTTGTAGCCCACCTTCAGGTTAGCCAGACCGGTGCGGGCTTTTTCGCGGGCTTCCAGGTCGATCAGGAACTGGCCGGCGTTTTCGCTCAGGGACTGCAGCTCATCCAGCTCGCTGTCGTAGCCGGTTTTCAACACGCCGCCATCACGGATGATCGCGGGCGGGTTGTCGATGATGGCTTTTTCCAGCAGCGCCGCGAGGTCCGGGTAAGTGCCGGCAGTCACCGCCAGCTGTTGCAAGTGAGGCGTATCCAACTCAGTCATTGCCAGTTGCAACTGCGGCAGGGCGCTCAAGGCATCACGAAGGCGCGCCAGGTCGCGGGGTCGTGCATTGCGCAGGCCGATCCGCGCCAGGATACGCTCGATATCACCGATTTCTTTGAGTTGCGGCTGCAGCTTTTCAAAGCGATAGCCATCGAGCAGGCAGGTAATAGAGGTTTGACGCGCTTGCAGCACGGTCAAGTCCCGCAGCGGACGGTTCAGCCAACGGGTCAGCAAGCGACTGCCCATCGCGGTCTGGCAGCGGTCGACCACCGATTGCAGGGTGTTATCGCGCCCGCCGGCCAGGTTGGTATCCAATTCCAGGTTGCGACGGCTGGCGCCATCGAGCACCACGGTATCGTCCAGGCGTTCATGACGCAGGCTGCGCAAGTGGGGCAGGGCGGTGCGCTGGGTTTCCTTCGCGTAGCTGAGCAGGCAGCCAGCAGCGCCGATGGCCAGGGTCAGCGTTTCACAGCCAAAACCTTTAAGGTCTTGCACCGAAAACTGCTGGCACAGACTTTTCAGCGCCGAATCACGCTCGAAATCCCACGGTGCACGCCGCTTGGTCCCACGACGTTTCTCCGCCGGCAAGTCCTTGGGCCAATCATCCGGGATCAACAACTCCACCGGGTTGATACGCTCCAGCTCCGCCAGCAGGTTCTCCCAGCCCTTGATCTCCAGCACGCTGAAGTTGCCGCTGGTGATATCCAGCACCGACAGGCCGAACAGACGCTCATCGCCCAACACCGCAGCGATCAGGTTATCGCGACGCTCATCCAGCAACGCTTCATCACTCACCGTACCCGGCGTAATAATGCGCACCACTTGACGTTCCACCGGCCCTTTACTGGTAGCCGGGTCGCCGATCTGTTCACAGATCACCACCGACTCGCCCAGCTTCACCAGCTTGACCAGGTAGCCTTCCAACGAGTGATAAGGAATCCCACACATCGGAATCGACTGCCCCGCCGACTGGCCGCGCGCGGTCAGGGTAATGTCCAGCAGCTTGGCGGCCTTCTTCGCGTCTTCGTAGAAGATCTCGTAGAAATCGCCCATGCGATAGAACATCAACTGATCAGGGTGCTGGTTTTTCAGGCGCCAGTACTGCTGCATCATCGGGGTGTGGGAGGACAGGTCTGAAGTGTTTTTACTCATTGGGTAGTAGGCAAATTCGTTGAAAGTGATGGGGCAAAGGGGGCGCTTGGCCCAGCATTTTTTGCGATGGCGGCAAGGTTAACACGCGAGGTCGGCCCTTCGCAGGTCGCAAACGGCCAGGTAAAACGCGAAAGCGGCGTCGCCTCAAGAAGCTCCCTCGCCACAGGTTAGCGGTTTAATCAGGCATTGCAGCAGCGTTAAACAATCCGGTCAGTGCCTGGAAGATGATGAGCTGACTTTTCATATCTCAATGCAGGATGCAGATCGTGAAGACGACCAAGCTATTTGGATCTACGCCCACTGGCCGGAAACAACCCTCTGATCACCCCAAGAAACGCCGCAAACAAGTTGATTGAAGTCGCCGTAGTGATGGCAATCAATACATTGTCCGAGAACGGCGCTTTACCCGAGTAATACGTCGACCAGCCATTCCACACCAGCAGGACCGCCCAGAAGATCACGCCGCAGGCAGCAAACCAAAACGCACGCCCCGCATACTTCTTGCGCAGTTGCCGCTCGGCTTTCTGGTCTTTGAGGTTCTGGCTTCTTTCATCGTCGGTGCCTATGGCTTGCTCGCCACCGGCCTGGGAGTCCTGGTCAGGCCCTGCCACGGGGGGCAGGGTGAGTTCCAGGTTGTCGAGTTCTTCACTCACGGATGCGGCTCTTTGGGTGAATGAGTGCTGCCATGTCTTCCCAGTCTATGGCGGAGCCGTCGGCGCCCTTGAGGGCCCAGGCTGTGCCATCCTCGTGGGACAGGTTGGACAGTTGGGTGCCGGACCATTTGCCGTATTTGTTAATGATCCGGTCAATCAAACGATGGGTATAGGTATCGCTCTCCGGAACCCTCGGTGTAACGAAGACAATGTCTTCGGCGTCGGGCTTCAGGTTGCTGAGCAGTGAGGTCACCGGGCGATTACCGTAGGATTTCAGCTCATGGTAAAGCGACGGAATGACCGGGCCATATTGCCAGCGGGCGAAGTGGTCATCCATCAGGGGCTGGTCTCGCTCGCGCAAATGCCAGGACTGTGTATAGAACAGCAGTTTCTGCAGCTTCATCGGGGTCAGGCCCGAAACCTTGCCTTCCTTCGCGCGTTCAATGAAGGCGTTAGCAACAGCTAGCGCTGAATAAGCCATGAGCACCTCCGTCGTTGCTGGCTAGGTGATTGACGAGTTTTATACATAGCCCCTGAATTGTCGATAAGCAAGGGAGGCTGTTCATTTGCCGCGTCTTACCTCAGGCGCTCGGAATAATAGTGAGTATTTAACTGTCTGGATATACAGTATTTTGTTTCAGGCTAAACACAATTGGATGTTTAATGCATAAATATGCAAATTAGCATTTGCCAACCTTAAAAACTCCCGTCACTATCCGCGTTATGCAAAAACGCAATGTTTCTATCGTCTTAAGAGAGCTGCTGGATCGCGACCGGATCTCCCCCACGGAGCTTCATCGGCGCACCGGCGTGCCTCAATCCACACTGTCCCGGATCCTCAGCGGCAAGATCGTTGATCCGTCGGATAAACACATCTCCCGTATCGCCGAGTATTTTCGCGTGAGCACCGACCAACTGCGCGGGCGCGCTGCGGTGGGAGCCTTGCGCGATGACGGGCGCGACCCGATGCATTCGGAACTCAAGGACATAAGCCTGTGGGACGACGACACCCCCGTCAATGATGACGAGGTGTCGATCCCCTTTCTGCGCGAGGTTGAATTGGCTGCTGGATCAGGAAGATTCGTCATCGAGGAAAGCGAGAAGGCCAGCCTGCGGTTCGGCAAGCGCAGTCTGCGGCATAACGGCGTGCAGTTCGACCAGGCCAAGTGCGTGACGGTACGCGGCAACAGCATGTTGCCGGTGCTGCGCGACGGCGCCACGGTTGGCGTTAACGCCGGTAAAAGCGGCATTGGCGATATCGTCGATGGTGATCTGTATGCCATCAATCACAACGGCCAGCTGCGAGTTAAACAGCTCTACCGCCTGCCTTCCGGGATTCGCCTGCGCAGTTTCAACCGTGATGAGCATCCGGATGAGGACTACAGCTTCCAGGATATACAGGATGAGCAGATCAGCATCCTCGGTCATGTTTTCTGGTGGGGCATGTACGCCCGCTAACCCCCTCGCGTAAGACGAAACCCGCCCATGAGCGGGTTTTTTTTCGCCCCGAAAAAACCGGCAAACCCCATGCTGGCAAGGCCTTAAATGCATTTGTGCATTTCCATAGCAAAAATAAATGCATTGATGCATTGACTGTATATGCATACATGCATATTCTCCATCTCAAGCCAGCCAACAAGGCCTGGTGGAGGTGGCAAGGATGCTGCCAAGGAAGACAAGGAAGGCACGCAACATCGGCAAGGACGCCATCGAAGCGATGGCAGGGATGCCAGGCAATACCGGCAAGGATGCCGACGCTCTTTAGTTTCAACGCTTCAAAAACAGGCAGCGATGAACCGGCCTTGACGGTTCAGAGGGTTGGCAACTGACCCGGGTGTGCAGCGTAAAGCACCAGAAGCAGTTATCCGGCAGACAGGGATCGTGGTCGGAAAAACATCGAGGAAAGGACCGTACCGCGCCAGTAGCGCCGAAAGTCCGAGGACAGCATTACTGAAAAGCCCGGGCAACCGGGCTTTTTGGAATGCCTACCTATCGAAGCATCTGTAAATGAAATATGGATTATTAAATGCTCAGCCAGGAGGCGTGACATGACAAATGAACAGCAAGCGTTAGCGGAAATGCCTATCTGGCTGGTCATCGTATTGGCCGTGATCGGCGGCGTATCCGGCGAGATGTGGCGGGCCGATAAGGAAGGGGCTCGCGGTTGGTCGCTGATCCGCCGCCTGGCCCTGCGTTCCGGGGCGTGCATGGTCTGTGGGGTTTCGGCTCTGATGCTGTGCTACGCAGCGGGGATGTCGATCTGGACCGCCGGCGCCATTGGTTGCCTGACCGCCATGGCCGGTGCCGACGTGGCTATCGGCCTTTATGAGCGGTGGGCGGCCAAGCGCATCGGGATCAACCAAGGCTCCCGCCAGGACCCGCAGTAATCGTTGCAAGGACGCTACATAAAATGACGCTTATCGAAAAGCCATCCCAGCTGCCCCAGGCCGTGGGCGCTGCGCTGCATGCAGCCTTCCCGGACCTCAAGGTCGGCAGTCATCAGGACTTCCAGGGCGACACTGAAAAAACCGGTGTGCAGGTCACAGTCGAAGGCAATGGCCCGGGCATTCGCTCTCGCGAAGGGCGCAAGGCTCACGTGCTGAGCATTTCACTCAGGGCCATGGTCGCCCCCGGGGCATTGCCGTTCGATGCCTGCGACCTGGCCAGCCAACTCATGGACCTTGTGCTGGATAACCGTTGGGACCTGCCCCAGGCACAGTGCGATTTGCCCGCAAATATCGTCGCCGCTCCGGCTGTGCGCAGCACCCTTGACGCGGACTACGACACCTGGACGGTTTCCTTCACTCAAACCCTCTATCTGGGGCCGCCGTTACTTGAAGATCCTACAGGCCAGCCGCTGTTTGCCTGCACCTGGGACGTCTCCAACATCGACGACCCAGCCCAATACAAACCACTGGCGGAGTAGGCCATGTTCGACGCGCTGTTACGCATGCAATTGGGACCGATCGTCGAACGCCTGGCAGAGATGGAGACCCAACTCGAAGACCTTTACCGCCGCGCTGAAAGCTTCTGCCGGATTGGCATTTGCCAGCAGGTCGATGCGGCCAGCAACACCTGCAAGGTCAGCCACGGTGATTTGCTGACCCCGGCGATCCGCTTTTTCAACCCCAGCGCCGGTGCGCAAACGGAAACCCGCATCCCCACGGTGGGCGAGCAATGCCTGTTGCTTAACTACGGTGGCGGGGAGGGCGGCGTGCAGTCAGTGGCGCTGTTCGGCCTCAACAGTGATCGCTTTCCGCCGGTCTCCAGCGTCGCGACGCTGACCAGGCGTCGCCATCAAGACGGCACCCAAAGCGACTACGACGACGCCAGCCATACCTTCAACTGGGTCAACGGCCCAACCATCGTCAGCGGCTCCCGTGAACAGGTCGACATTAAAGTCGGCGCTGCCAGCCTGACCATGAATGCCCAGAGCATCACTTTGCAAATCGGCGGCACCAGCCTGTTGCTGGATGCTGGCGGCGCGCACTTCAGCGGCCCGGTAGTGGACCATCAAGGACGCGTCATCAGCCCCCGATAAGGACATCCCATGCTCGGAATCGAGAGGAACACCGGGGCAGCCGTCGATGACTGGCTGCAATTTGTGCAGCGCGCCACCCGAGCGCTGACCACCCCCGTGGGCACCCGGCAAAAGCGTCCGTTGTATGGCTCGCTGATCCCGCAGTTGCTCGGGCAAAACCTCGGCGACGACCTGCTGATTCTCGCCCAGAGCCACGCCGCCCAGGCGTTCTACAACACCCATAACGGCATCAGCGATTTTGACC
This sequence comes from Pseudomonas sp. 910_23, assembly GCF_052850795.1. Taxonomy (NCBI): domain Bacteria; kingdom Pseudomonadati; phylum Pseudomonadota; class Gammaproteobacteria; order Pseudomonadales; family Pseudomonadaceae; genus Pseudomonas; species Pseudomonas sp. 910_23. The sequence goes on from NZ_VXCZ01000031.1 coordinate 20,654, forward strand.
CCCAGGTCATCGTCGCCACTCGCCAAGGTGCCGGCCTGTTGCTGCGGTTTGCCGGCACCTGGAAAAACCGCCAACAATCCTTCGAGGTCGTGACATGAGTATGTTGATCCCCGGCCAGAACCAACTGGCGGAACCGACCATCATCAAGGTGGATGAGTTCGAACCGTTGCTGGCCGAGTTCAAGATGTTTGTCATCGACTACGTCGCCACCCGCGCGCCGCAAAGCGCGGCCAAACTCAAGGCCAGCCTCGACAACGAAAGCGAACTGCTGACCCTGGCCCTGGAAGCGTTTTGCGTGCGTCTGCAAACCCACGAGCGCAAATACAACGCCCGCATCAAGCAGATGCTGGCGTGGTGGGCTACCGGCAGCAACCTGGATGCGCGCCTGGCCGATATGGGCCTGGAACGCCAAGTGCTCGACCCTGGCGACCCGGCGGCGTTCCCGCCCGTGCCGCCCACCCTGGAAAGCGACGACGACGCTCGCCTGCGTTACTACCTGGCCCCCCACGCCCCGGCTGCGGGCTCGCGGATGCAGTATCGCCGCGAAGTGTTCACCCTTGGCGAGCGCCCGGCGGTGAAAGTGCAAAGCGCGACGCCGGGAGTGGTGAGCGTCATCTACACCTTCGATCCGGATGGTTATGCGGCCCAGGTCAAGGACGGCAACGCTCGACGCACCGCACCGGGCGAAGTCATGGTCACTGTGCTTTCCCGCGAGGGCGACGGCACGCCGTCTGCGGACTTGCTTGACGGTGTACGTCGACATTTCGCACGGCCGGATGTAAGGCCGGAAACCGATCTTGTCAGCGTCCAGGGCGCTCAAATTCAACCCTACAAAATTCGCGTGGTGGCCAAGATCAACGCCGGCCCGGACTCGGGGCTGACCCAAGTGGCGGCGCAGAAACTGCTGCAAGACTACGCAGAGTCCTGCCATCGGCTGGAAGGGCGGGTCGACCCCAGCTGGATCGACTACGCCATCCACAGCGCCGGTGCTACGCAACTGCAGATCCTGGAACCGCTGGCGCCGATTGTCAGCACCGCGTTCCAGGCCCCGTATTGCACGGGTGTCGAGGTGGAGGTGCGCACGCTATGAGTGAACCCAACGCGAGTCTGTTGCCGGCCAACAGTTCACCGCTGGAAAAGGCCCTGGACCTGGGCTTCGGCACATTGCTTGAGCGCGTCACGCCGCCGTTTCCAGCGCTGATGAACCCACTTCAAACCCCCAGCGAATTCCTCCCGTACCTGGCCGCCGACCGCGGCGTCAGCGAATGGGATGCCGAAGCCAGCGAGGCGGAAAAGCGCCTGACCGTGGCCTTGTCCTGGCAAATCCAGCGCCAGGCCGGTACGCCCAAGGCGCTGAGTCATGCGGTGGAGTCATTGGGCTTCACTCCCAACATCAGCGCCTGGTATCAGCAGCGCCCCTTGGGTGTGCCTTACACCTTCGACGTACAGGCGATCATCGGGCGCAGTTGGTCCAGCGGCGATCACAACCGGCTGATCCGGCGTATCAATGCGGCCAAGAGTGAGCGCGATCAGGCGACGATCACCATCGTGCATGAAACCGAAGGTCAGCTTGCATTCACGCAAGTGCTCGACGCCCCTTTAAGCGACGGCGAGTTTTATCTAAACGGCGCGTTGCCGGAATTGGCGCTGGTTGCTCGGCTTAACAGTGCCGGGGTTGCCCAGCACTACACCATTAACGACTACGACCTCAGGGCGCAGCCATGACAGATGAAATCACGCGCCTGGTGCGCTTCACTTCCAAAGGTTTGGATGAAGTGCTGCAGGCAAAGAACCAGGGCCTCAAAGGCGAAATTACCCACATCGGCGCCGGCACCAGCCGCTACAACCCCGACGGCACGGAAGTGGCCTTGCGTGACGAGCGCCAACGGGTGGCCATCGTCGATTACGAAGACCTGGGCGAGCGCCAACTCAGGATGGCCGCGCTGTTTGATGGCGACGGCGAGTATGAGATTGGCGAGTTCGGTTTTTACCTCGCAAGCGGGACTTTGCTGGCGGTGTATTCCGTGGCGGGGAAGTTGCTGACATATAAAGCAGCGGCGGCTCGGGTGCTGCAGAAGTTTACGTTGGATGTTTCGCCGTTGCCGACGGATAGCGTGACGATTGTGGTGGGTAGCGAAAGCCTTAATTTATTTTTTACGGAAGAGTTGGCGGCTGTTGCCGCTGCTAATGTGAATAATATGGGGCGACATTTAGGTATGTTGTTTCGAGTGATGGCACTGGAACACAACGTTTAATGCGTGTCCGTGAGGGATGTTTACGTGACTCCCTTGGCATTTGAAATTAGAGGTTAAGTATGGGTATTGAGCAGAAAATTGGTGACTTGGTCACCGCCGCAGATAATCTGACAACTGCGGTTAATGGAAAGATTTCTCAAATAGATAGCCGTATGGACATTGCACGGGCAGAGTTTGATGATTTCCGCAGCAAAAAAGATATGGTTGGGCTGGTCGGTGCCGCAGGTTCGGTTCAGCTAAACGTCTTCCAAGGTGGCGTATGGGGTACTGGTGGCCCTCAGAATACTGGGGCGTCAGGTGGTTTTTCCGTCGTTGATCTAGGAACTTCAGCTGAAGTGTACATGCACTTTAAATTGCCAGTTAACATTAATACTCACGATCAGATGTTCTGGTTTAATATTCGTGGCTATAGCTATGGCAGTGCAAGTATCGTGGATGAGACTGTCGTGGGTTATTGCTACTCACCACAGCGTGCGGTCTTGAATAAATCTGTATTCGGGAATATGTCTCCGGGAATTTATACGGATGCGAGTGGTAATGTGATTATGCGGTTGAAATTTCCAAGTATTTATGTGACTACGATTCGTATTGATACTATGCAAGTCGGTATTGGCGGCTTGTTCGCCGTTGGAAGCATTAAGTCGAAATTGTCGCTTACTGATAAGGTGGAATTTTAAGTGAATGAGATAGTTGAATCGGAGTCTCAGTATAAACCTAATCCTGAGTCTATTGCTCTTGCCGAATGGGCCTCTATTCGCACTCGTCGTCAACAGTTGCTGGCTGTTACAGATGTAATGCAGTCCTTAGATAGTTCCCTCACTGACGCGCAACGTAGTGAGCTTGCACTTTATCGACAGGCAGTGCGTGAGGTTCCACAAGACACGGGCGACCCCTACAAGGTTGAATGGCCAGAGTTGCCTACCTTCCTGAAATAACCCACCGCGAAAGCGGTTTTTTTTCGCCTCCCCAAAGCCCCTCCTCGCAGGGGCTTTGCCGTTCTACACCCGGAGAATTCCACATATGTCTGATCGCCAAACCTACACCGTCCTTATCCCATTCCCCATCGGCAACGGCCATTGGTCCACCGCTGGCGAAGAACTGGAACTGCTGGACGTCGAAGCATCCGCCTTGCGCACCGCTGGCCGCCTGGAACTGACCAGCGTCCTCAACTCCACCCCCAAGAAGGCTGAATAATCATGGCTGAGGTTTTGAACTTCGAGCACAACGGCATCACTGTGAATGCCACCGAATCACCCGAGGCCATGGGTGGCCTTGGCGATAACGTGATTGGCTTGGTCGGCACTGCCCCCAACGCCCACGCATCGATCCCGAAAAACGCCCCGTTCCGTATCAACAGCTTCACCACCCAGGCGCTGCTGGACCCCACCGGCACCGAGTCGGGCACCTTGTTCCAGGCGGTGTACCAGATCCTCAAAGTGGTCAAGGTGCCGGTCTACGTGGTCATCGTCGAAGAAGGCGCCACCCCGGCCGATACGATCAACAATGTGATCGGCGGCAACGACCCGATCACCGGCCGCAAGCTGGGCCTGGCGGCCCTGAGCAGCGTGCCTGAAGACCTGACCATCATCGGCGCCCCAGGCTTTACCGGCACCAAGGCCGTGGCCGGTGACTTTGCCTCCTTCGGCAAGCGCATCAAGGCGCGTGTGGTACTGGATGGCAAGGACGCTTCGGTGGCCGATCAAGTGACCTACAGCGGCGAGCTGGGCGGTGCTGACCTCGGTTTCGACCGTTGCCTGCTGGTGCACAACATGCCGTCGGTGTACTCCAAGGCCGCGAAGAAAAACGTATTCCTGTCGCCATCCTCGTTGGCCATCGCCGCACTGGCCAAGGTCAAACAGTGGGAAAGCCCGGGCAACCAGGTGACCTTCGCCGAAGACGTTTCCCGCGTGGTCGAGTACAACATCCTCGATACCTCCACCGAAGGCGACCTGCTCAACCGCTACGGCGTGAGCTACTACGCCCGCACCATCCTCGGCGGTTTCTCGCTGCTGGGTAACCGCTCCATCACCGGCAAGTTCATCAGCTACGTCGGCCTGGAAGATGCTATCAGCCGCAAGCTGGTCAAGGCCGGCCAGAAAGCCATGGCCAAGAACCTCACCAAGTCCTTCATGGACCAGGAGGTCAAGCGCATCAACGACTGGCTGCAAACCCTGGTGGCCGACGAGACCATCCCTGGCGGCAGCGTATACCTGCACCCGGAATTGAACAGCGTCGAGAAGTACAAGAACGGCACCTGGTTCATCGTTATCGACTACGGCCGCTACGCGCCGAACGAACACATGGTTTATCAACTCAACGCCCGCGATGAAATCATCGAGCAGTTCCTGGAGGACGTTCTCTAATGTTTACCAACCGAGTCAGACAGGCCATTGCGGCCACCCTTCAAGGCCTGCCGTTGTCCGCAACCGTGGAAGAGTTCACCCCGCCGAAGATCGAGTTCGACATGGAGCCCATGTCCGGAGGTCGCTTTATCGCCGAGGAAATGGCCAAGAGCGGCAAGGTGCTCAATGCCAAGCTGGTGCTGCAAGGTGCCGGCCCGGAAATCATGCTGGCCCTGGGCGTGCGCATGGGTGACGACATCCTGCTGAACGTGCGGGAAGCCGGCCAGGACCAGGACGGCAAGACCTACTTCACCTACCACACCGTCGGCGGCAAGCTCAAATCCCTGGATGAAGCGAAGCTGAAGATGGGCGACAAGGCGCTCACCACGCTGGAACTGTCCTGCCGTACCTACAACCGTCTGGAAAATGGCATTTCGGTGATCGACATCGACGTGCGCACCCAGAAGTTCGTGCTCAACGGCGTCGACATTCTTGGCGATGCGCGCCGCGCCGTACTGATGCCTTAAAAAATGACCGCAATCTAAGGCAGGCACGGTCAATGTGGGAGTCGGGCTTGCCCGCGATGCAGGCGACTCGGTGTGTCTGGAGCACCGAGTTGATGCCATCGCAGGCAAGCCTGCTCCCACAGGGACCGCGTTCAGATCTGGATTTTCGGTACTTTTCAATACCGTTCAACAAGGAATTGCCCCATGGCCTGGATGCCACCGTTGCATACCCTGCTGGCTCCGATCACCGCCGACACCGGCGCGACGATCCAGCAGGTTCAGCTCAAACCGTTGTTTTACGCCGCGCAAAAAGACGCGCTGGCCCGGGCCGGTGATGACGAGGACGATCAGTTTTTCGAACTGGCGAAACTCGCCACCGGCCTGTCGGAAAAAGAGCTCGACCAGCTCAAGCGCCCTGACTACGTAAGCATTGCCCAGTACGTACACGAGATGTCGACGCGCCCGACGTCGTTCTTCCTAAATGCGGATGAAGCGACGCTCTACGACCAACCCGTCCAGTTGCTATTGCCCCTGAACGCAGCCGGCCGAACCCTGACCGAACTGCCCCTGGAAATGCCTGCCCTGCGCGCCACCAAGGTGATGAAAAAACTCGCCACCAACAAAGAGCGCGCCGAGTTCATCACCGCCCATTGCACCGGCCTGATGATCCCTGACCTGGCCGGCTTGACCGTGCCCGACTGGACGGAACTGCAGGAGCGTATCGACGATTTTTTAAATCAACCGGCGGACTTCTTTCGCAGCGCGACATCGAAGTAATCCTCGATGTGGTGCCGCTGATCTACTCGGTCAATGAGGCGGAGATCCTCGACTGGGACGCCGGAAAAGCATTGCGCCGCTACGACATAGCGATCACTCGCCTTGGCGTTAAACAGGAGTAAGCGGGATGCAAGAGACTCAATTTGGGACCAGGCTCGTTCAGGAGGACAAGCGTTGGCTGCTTGGCGATGCGGAAATGGGCAATGTGCTGGCGCCGTTTTCCGCAGACCTCGCCGCGCCTGTCAGCCTTGAATCGGTGCCACAATCGTCGCCGTTATTGTTGCCGCAGCCGCAGCCGCAACTCCAGCTGCAACCCCAGCCCCAGCCGCAACCGCAACCGCAACCGCTGCCGGAGCTGACCTCGGCGCTGATCACCGTCAGTGTGGACATCAACGCTCTGGCCCAAGAGCAAATTCGGTTGCGCGAAACACTGGAAACGCTCACCAGCACGCTGTTCATTAGCGCCAATTCGCTGGCAACCAAGACGGCAGAGGTCCGCGCGGGAGTCGCAGAAAGCAAGCAGGACAAGCCTGCGTCTGCTACCCCGTCCTGGGGGGGAAAAAGTGTTGAACTGGCCACGGATGCCGTCAAGTTCGTCGGCAAGGAAGTGTTCACCGGTTTGTGGGATAAAGCCAAAGACCGTCTTTCAGGCAAGGCGATTGATGCGGTGGCTGCCAGGTATCCGAAGGGTGCCAAGTGGCTCAAGGACGATAACGGCAAGGGCGCTGAAAAAGGCAAGGACTGTTGCTGCACCGGAGCAGTGCCTGCGCAGATTCGCGGCCCGCTTGATAGCGCTGCCGCACAGTTGCCAGAGAGTGTCGGTGAGACCGCCAGGAAAGAAGAGAAGGCACGCCCCCAAGATAATCCCAGGAGGCCGCGCGGCAAGCGTAACAAGGCCCGTCAAATAAAATCGCGCGAGGTAAAAATCCCAGAGGTCAGAGGGCGGACCGATCTCAAATCGCAGCCTACTGTCACGCCAGCCCCTGCTGCGCCGCCAGTCAATATCATGGGCCAGCCGCAGCTAGCGTTCGACAGCAAACGGGTGAGCGAGACTACACGCAGTATTTCCGGCAACTCATTGACCTCTTACGCAGCCGCTTCGGCAGACCGAGTCGCAGCACAGGGTGGGCCCAAGGGTTTGGCCCCTGGACTGTCGGGGACGCTCGCAAAGCTTGAATCGTCCGCCGTACGCCGCCTTGGCCCGCTGAAGTACGTCGACACCGCCGTGGATGTGATCCAGGGCGTACGCAATGGCGACGCCAAGGCCGTCGGTGCTGGCCTTAGCACCGCTGGCGGCACCTGGGCGGGAGCATCCGCCGGCGCCGCGCTCGGCACTCTGGTTTTCCCTGGCATTGGCACCGCAGTCGGTGGCGTCATCGGTGGCTTGCTGGGCAGCGAAGCAGGCAGTTGGCTCGGTGACAAACTGTTCAGCGCAAGTGATCGCCTGCCCGCGCCCAACGCGCTGAGCAAGGAACTCAACAGCGCCCGCACCGACAACGTCCAGGTCACGCTTGCACCGAGTATCCAGATCACCGGCGTCAACCCCGCCGATGCCCAGCAGGTCGTCAACCAGGTGATCCAGGCCCTGCAATTTCAATGCGTGCCGATGGTCACCGATTCCCTGGGCATCCGGCGCAACGCGGCACTGGCCGATCCTTCAGGAGGTGATTGATGCGACAACAAATGGTGCTGGGCGACTTTATTTTTGGCTTATCCCGAGGGTTCGCCTATTCCACACTGGCCCGCAACAGCGACGGCGGCTGGAGTGACCTGGCGATTATTGCCAGCAAACCCCAGTCGCGGCAGAACGGCCAGAAGCTGGAAAAACTCACCTTCAGCGGCACGGCCATGTACGCCGTTGGCATGCAGCGCCTGGACGAATTGCGCGCTCTGCAAAATGCGCGGGCGCCGTTGCCGCTGGTCGACGGTATCGGCCGTAACTGGGGCCTGTGGCGGATCAATTCGGTGGTGGAAGCCCAAAGCAATGTGATCGATGACGGCACTGCCATGGTCATGACCTGGACCCTTGAGCTGGAGGAGTTCGTCAATGCGTAGAGTGCGAAGTATTGCCGGTGATTCGGTCAACCTGCTGCTCTACCGTGAGCTGAAGCGTTGCGATGACGCGGCGGAAGAAACCCTCTGGCGCTTGAACCCTGAACTGGCTGAATACGGCCCTGTACTGCCGGCAGGCGTATGGGTGGTCGTGCCTGAGATGCAAGCCCGGCCGGCTGCTGTACGGCCCGTTCTGGCCTGGGATTGAGGAGGTTGCATGGCACAGGGATTTACCCCGATCGTAGAGTTCTACGGCGCCAACGCGGCGCTGCTCAATCAACGCCTGATGCACTGGAGCCACACCGACGCCGCGGGCATCCAGACTGACCGCCTGGAACTGACCCTTAACATAGAAGGGCTGGAGGGCTTGCCCAGCCTCAGTGGCAAGATCGGCCTGCGTGTCGGTTACCAGGAAACCGGCTTGGTGGAAAAAGGCGAGTTTGTCGTCACCCAACGCACCCCAGTGTTGTTTCCGATGCGCCTGATGATCGTGGCCACCGCCGCGCCCTTCAGCGAGGCGGATAAAAGCGGCTATCGCCAGCGCCGCTCCGCCAGCCATGGGCCGACTACCTTGGGGGCGTTGTTTCGTCAACTGGTCAGCCGCCATGGTTTTTCACCGCGAGTGGCACCCGCGTTGGACGGCATTGCGATTGCGCACATCGACCAGTCCAACGAAAGCGACATGGCCTTCATCACCCGCTTGGCCAAACGCTACAACGCGGTCACCAAGCCGTTCAACGAACTCTATGTGCTGGCCGAAGCGGGGCAAGCCAAATCACTCTCCGGCCAGCTATTACCGCAAGTGAAATTGTCGGTGACCGAGGACAACCGGCCCGGTGAGCAGGCCTTTATCACCGCCAAGCTCGACGAAAAATCGCGCTCCAAGTACATGGGCAGCCGCGTCAGCTGGTGGGATTCCGGAGCTGGCAAGCAGCGCATGGTCCAGGTCGGGATTGCCCCGTTCAAGACCCTGCGCCAGCGCTGCCAGAACGAAGCCGAAGCCCGCGCCGTGGCCGAAGGCGAACTGCGCCGGGTGGGCCGTGAAGGTTTGAAGCTGCAGATCGATTGCCCCGGTAACCCGTTGCTCGCTGCCGAAGGCTTGCTGGTGCTGGATGAAACCTGGCCTTCGTATATGCAGGGGCGCTGGTCGATTACCCAAGTGACCCACGTCGGCGACCCGGCGACGGGGTATCGCAGCTCGATCATGGCCAGTGGACTGGCGTCTTGATCGTCACTACTGCACGCCGTTGAAGCTCCCCATTACCGACCTGAAGCGATACAGGAACCAAGATGCCTATGAACGACGAAGAATTGGCCGCGATCAACCGCTTGATCGCCGCCCTGCAAACCCAGACCGATGGCCAGGTGGCGCTCAACGCGGCCATTCGACTGTTGGCCCAGAGCAACCAGGCGTTGGTCGACCTGATCAAGAGCCGAGAGCCGGACCCGAATGCGCCGCCTTACCTGGATGGCAAACCGGCCCCCTGATCCCGTCTCGACCTGCCTTGCACGCAGCAACACAGCCGTTGCACCCACAGCCCGCCTTCGCGGGTTTTTTATTGTTCATGGAGAACATTCGATGTCGATTCTTACCCAAGGTACCCAGATTTTTGCCCTCGTCCCGCCGGTCTCCGGCACCGGGCCCTACACCGTGCTGGAAGTCGAGCACGCCACTTCGTTCGAACCGGGCGGTGCCCCGGCCGAACAGATTGAAGACACCAGCCTCAATGCCGAAGAGCGCAGCTACAAGAAAGGTTTGCGTACCCCTGGCACGGCGAGCCTGGGCCTGAACGCCGATCCGACCAACGCCAGCCATATCCGCCTGCACCAGCTCTCCGAGGCCAAGGGCGATACCGGCGTGAAGTGGGCGGTAGGCTGGTCCGACGGCAAGGACGTGCTGCCAACCGTCAACGCCAAAGGCGATGGCTTTGAGCTGCCGGCAACCCGCACCTGGTTCACATTCGACGGCTACGTCTCGGACTTCCCATTCAACTTCGCACTGAACGCAGTCGTGACCACCACCGTCACCATTCAACGCACCGGCGCCAGCGCCTGGATCAAGAAAGCCTGAGAGACGCCATGAACCTCAAACAACTGAAAGCCAAGGGCGGCATCGTCGATGCCCAGCCGGTGAAGAAAGACATCAGCTGGACGCACCTGGACAGCAAAACCGGCAAGCAAGTGACTGACACATTCACATTGCACATCCGTCGCCAGTCGTTCGGTGTGATCGAACGTCTGTTCAGCCAGGGCGAGTCGGCACAGAGCCGCAACGCCAGCTACCTCGCGGCCTCAGTGTCGTTGGGGGCCGAGGGGGATGAAGCCCTGAGTTACGACGATGCGTTCGGTCTTGAGCCGTCATTGGGGTTTGTGATCCTCAATGCAGTCAATGAGGTCAATGGCACCCAGGGTGGTGGCGCAAAGAGCTGACGGCCGCCGATGAGTTCTGGCACGAACTGGTGCTGAACGGAGTGGGCGGCCGCACGATCGCCGAAGCCAAGGAACGCATGACCTACCACGAAGCCCTGGCCTGGGGACGCTATATCGACCGATATGGCTCCCTGCACGCCGGTAGGCGGCTGGAGGCGGGCAGCGCGTTGGTGGCGCTGCAGACCCACCGGCTGGGCGGCGGCACGGCCGAGATGATTGACTTCATGCCCCACGAGCTGCGCCGGGGTGTGTCGCTTGAACGTGCGATGAACGAGTGGCGTTAAGGACGACGCCACTTTCCTTGAAACCCGTTTCGACGGGTTTTATCCATGACCCGGAGAAACCTATGGCAACTGCTTCCCAGGGTAATCTGACGCTCAACCTCGGCAGCCTGGAGCAGGCCCTGGCGAAGGCGTCACGGATTACCGAAAACAGCATGCGCGAGATGCAGCAGAAGATCGAGGACGCCAGTAAAAAGGTCAGCGCCTCTGCCGCAGCTGCGCTACAGGTCACGTCCGGCCAGTTCAAGGGCTTTCAAAGGGCCTATGACCCGGCCACGGATGCGGCGGAAAAATTTATCCAGAAAAATGCGCAACTGGTGCAAGTGCTCAAGCAGAGCCAGGGTGCGCAGAATGATTTTGTTGGCGCGCTGGATGCGCAGTCCAGTTACACCGAGCGGGCGGGGCTGAAGTTTCCAGTGGGTGGGCCGTATAGGGATGTACCTGCGCCGGGCGCGAGTGATGACTCGTCCGGGTTTGCCTTCCTGGACGATGACAAGACACAGCAGGTTCAAGGTCATTTCACCTTGCTGACCAAGCTGGTCGATGATTGGAGCGCAGGCGCTCAAAGTGCGTTCAAGGATTACCTGAGTAGCGCCGGAACCGCCGCCGAACAATCGAAAGCCATGTTCACCGGAGCGTTCAAGCAGATGGATGACGCCGTCGCGACGTTTGTCACCACCGGCAAGTTCAACTTCTCCGAGTTCGCCAAGTCGGTGCTCAGGGACATGGCGACGATGGCGGCGAAAACTGCCGGGTCGAGTGCGTTGAGCTCATTGTTCGGCATCGCCAGTTCAGCACTGCAGAGCTTGTTTACGCCAGGTGCCGGAGCGGCAGGCGCCAGCACCGCAGTTGGACCTGGAGGCTATACCAACGCGCTTAAGCCACCGGCGGATTTTAGCTACTCATCTCCCGGCACATTCAGGTTTGCCAACGGTGGTGCGTTCACCAATTCCGTCGCCTCAGGCCCAACCCTGGCCCCCATGGCCCTCTTCGGCGAAGCCGGCCCCGAAGCCATCATGCCTCTGAGCCGTGGCTCCGACGGCTCCCTGGGCGTGCGCGCACTGGGCGGCGGTCAATCAGGCAGCACCAGCAGCAACCAGGTGGTGATCCAGCAAACCATCAACGTTGCCGACGGCCAGGGCTCAGGCACCGACACCAACGCCCAGAACGTCGCCCGCGCCTATGCCGGTTCCGCCCGCCAGGGTGCTGCCGAGCAGATCGCCCGTGACCTCAAGCCGGGCGGGCAAATCTGGTCGGCCATCAACGGCCGCTGATCATCAACGGCTTACGCCTGGAGAAAACATGAGCACAGAAACTTTCACATGGGTGCCCAAGGTGGAGCCCGTCGGCAGCGTCGAGTTTCGTCTTAAGACGGCCAAATTCGGCGATGGCTACCAGCAAACGGCAGCGGACGGGATCAACAACAAGACCCAGTCCTGGCCACTGACGTTCGTGGGTGATGAAGCGCGCATCAAAGCGATCGTTGCTTTCCTTGATCGCCATGCCGGCGCCAAGGCGTTCAACTGGACCGCACCACTGGCAGCGCCTGCGTTGTATCGCTGCAAGGGTTACCAGCCAACGCCCATGGGCGCCGGGCTCTACTCCCTGACGGCAACGTTCGAGCAAGCCTTCCACCCCTAGCGCCGCCTCCACCCCGCCGTAGTGCGGGGTTTTCTTTGCCCGGAGAATCATATGTCCATCACTGCAGATATCCAGACCCTGGAGCCCGGGGCCTGGGTGGAGCTTTTCGAGCTCGATGCCACCCCCCTGGGTGCCGAGTTGTACCGATTTCACGGTTACCCCCAGGAGTCATCGATCTTCTGGCAGGGCCACGAATATTCACCCTGGCCGATCCAGGCCGAGGGCTTCGAAATGTCGGGGCAGGGCACCCAACCGACGCCGACACTGGCCGTAGGCAACGTCGGCGGTTTCATCACGGCGCTGGTGCTGTATTTCGAAGACCTGGTAGGCGCGCGCCTGATCCGCCATCGGACTTTGGCCAAGTACCTCGACGGCCAGCCCGAAGCTGACCCGGAAGAGGAACTGCCGCCAGACATCTGGTACGTCGAGCGCAAGGTTGCCGAAAGCAGTGAGACGGTGAAGTTCGAACTGGCCAGCGCGCTGGACTTCAACGGCGTGCAACTGCCCCGTCGACAGATCGTTGCCAACGTATGTTGGTGGCTCAGCTGCGGCGGTTATCGCGGCCCCTATTGCGGCTACAACGGCGGCCCGGTGGCGGATGCCAATGACGTGATTGTCACCGACGCGGCCAAGGATAAATGCGGTGGGCGGCTGACCAGCTGCAAGCTGCGTTTCGGCGAGAACAACCCACTTCCCTACGGCTCATTCCCGGCAGCCGGACTGTTGCGGAGCTGAGCATGAACAAGACCAATCTGGCGGCGATTGCCCGGCACGCCGTGGCCGCGTATCCCCATGAGTGCTGCGGCCTGCTGATTCGTGAAGGGCGCAAGCGTGTGTATGTGCCGTGTCGAAATACGGCGAGCACACCCAGCGAACACTTTCGCCTGGCACCCGAGGACTACGCTGGCGCCGAAGAGCGCGGCGAGATTCTCGCGGTGGTGCACAGCCATCCGGATTGTCCGGCGACACCCAGTGAAGCAGACCGCGTGGCGTGCGAAGCCTCCGGGTTGCCCTGGCACATTGTTGAGGTACGCACCGACGACGACGGACAGGTGCGTACCGGTGAATGGGCCAGTTGCACGCCAAACGGCTACCAGGCGCCCCTGATCGGTCGTGCCTTCGCCCACGGCGTGCATGACTGCCTGAGCATCATCCTCGACTACTACCGCCGCGAGCTGGGCATCGAGCTTGGCGACTATCAGCGTGAAGACGGTTGGTGGGACAAGGGCGGCAACCTCTACCTGGACAACCTGCCGGCCGCCGGTTTCGTGCAGGTCAGCCAACTGCAACAGGGCGATATCGTGCTGATGCAGATCCGGTCGCCAGTGCCCAACCATGCCGCGATCTACTTGGCCGACGGCGTGCTGCAAAGCGAACCCGAGCATTACCCGGCCCCAGGTTCCATCCTGCACCACCTGTATGGTCGCGACAGCAAGCGCGATACCTACGGCGGCTATTGGGGCGAGGTGACGGTCAGCTATTGGCGACATGGCCTGCGGGCCAAACACTAACCACATCGGCGGATCATTCGCCTGGAGGATGCCATGCATCATGAAAAAGTCAGGACGGTGCGCCTCTACGGCAGCCTGGGCGCGAGCTTCGGGCGTGTGCATCGGCTGGCGGTGAGCAATGCTTCGGAAGCGATCCATGCGCTGTGCATTCTGGTGCCGGGGTTCGAGCGTTTCTTGATGGAGTCCAAAGACCGGGGCGTGACGTATTCGATTTTCCTGGGCCGCGACAACATTGGCCAGGATCGCCTCAAGGCACCTCCAGGCGCTGCGGATATCCGTATCGCACCGGTGCTGATGGGCAGCAAGCGCGCAGGGTCGATGCAAACCATTATTGGTGTGGCGCTGATTGTGGCTGCGTCGTACTTCTCTGGCGGTCTGGCCTCGGGCAGTTCCTCTGCCTTGATCGGCGCTTCATCCACCACCGGTTGGACCTTCGCCGCGAGCATGGGGATTTCCATGGCCATGGGTGGCGTCGCGCAGTTGATGTCACCCATGGCCAAAGGCCTGGGAACCATGGACCGTCCGGAAAACCGTGCGAGTTACAGCTTCAATGGGCCGGTCAATACAAGCATTCAAGGCAGCCCGGTGGGCCTGCTTTATGGTCAGTTGACGGTAGGCAGCGCGGTAATCAGCGCAGGCATTTATGCACAGGACCAACTATGAGGAAGATTGCGGTGACTCCCGATTCCCCAACGTGCGTGCCAGCCATACAACAAGCCGCCACTGAAAAGGTGCGCACGGTTCGCTTGTACGGCGTGCTGGGTGCGCGCTTTGGCAGAGTGCATCGATTGGCGGTCAGTAGCGTTTCAGAAGCCATCCGGGCCCTGAGCATTCTCCTGCCTGGCTTTGAACGTTTCCTGATGGAATCCAAAGACAACGGGCTGACCTATTCGGTGTTCATGGGCAAGCAAAACATTCCCCAGGAGCGCCTCGGTGCCCCTGTCGGCAATGACGACATCCGCCTGGCGCCAGTGCTGATCGGCAGCAAGCGCGCAGGCGCCCTGCAGACCATTGTCGGTGCGGTGCTGATCGTCGTTGGCGCAATTATCACGGGCGGCACCTTTGGTGCCGGCGCACCGTTTGGTTCGAGCCTGATCATGATGGGCGCCTCCATGGTAATGGGCGGGGTAATGCAAATGTTGTCACCCGTGCCCAAGGGCCTGGCGGCGCAAGATGGCCCCAACAACCGCGCCAGCTACAGCTTCAACGGACCGGTCAACACCAGCGCCCAGGGCAACCCGGTAGGCCTGCTTTACGGCCAACTGATCGTCGGCAGCTCGGTGATCAGCGCCGGGATCTACACCCAGGATCAACTCTAACGTTCCTGCTCTTCAACCAGCCCGCCAAGTGCGGGCTTTATTTCGCCTGAAGGAAAGCCATGACTGACCTCACTCTCGCTGGCAGCAAAGGCGGCGCGTCCAAGCCCCGTCCCTCCGTGGAGGCGCCAGACAGCCTGCAAAGTACGGCCTATGCCCGTATCCTCGATCTCGTCAGCGAAGGCGAGATTGTCGGTTTGAAAAACGATAAGCGCTCGGTGTTTCTCGACGAGACTCCGCTGGCCAACGCCGATGGCAGCCTCAACTTCAGTGGCGTGACCCTCGACACCCGCAATGGCAGCCAGGACCAGTCACATATCCCTGGCTTCCCGGCCGTGGAAAACGAAAGCCCGGTGTCCATCGAGCTGCGCAGCGATCAGCCCTGGACCAAGTCCTACTCCAACCTGCAATTGTCGGCAGTGCGGATACGCTTGGCGGTCACGCGGCTGTCGCAGACCAACACCAGCAATGGCGACACCAACGGTTATACCGTGCAGTACGCCATTGACCTGTCTACCGACGGCGGTGCGTTTACAGAGGTGCTGGCCGCCGCGTTCAGCGGTAAAACCACCACCAAGTACGAACGTTCCCACCGCGTTGACTTGCCCCCTGCCAAAGTGGGTTGGGCCCTGCGCGTGCGGCGGATCACACCGAACTCCACCAGTGGCGCGATTGCCGATACCACCACCGTGGAGTCTTCCACCGAGGTGATTGATGCCAAGCTGCGCTACCCAGGCTCGGCGTTGATCGGTCTGCAATTCGATGCCGCGCAATTCCAGTCGATCCCCTCGCGCTCTTTCGAACTGCGTGGGCGAATCATCAAGGTGCCGAGTAACTACGACCCGCAAACCCGCACCTACAGCGGTGTATGGGACGGCACATTCAAATCGGCCTGGACCGACAACCCGGCCTGGATCTACTACGACCTGCTGTTACACCAACGCTATGGCCTGGGCCACCTGCTCAACGCCGGCCAAGTGGATAAGTGGGAGCTTTACCGCATCGGGCAGTACTGCGACCAGCCGGTGTCCGATGGCAAGGGCGGCACCGAACCGCGCTTCACCTGCAACCTGTACCTGTCGGTGCGCGCCGATGCCTTGAAGGTGCTGCAAGACCTGGCGACCACCTTCCGGGGCATGGCCTATTGGGGCGCGGGTTCGGTGATGGCGGTGGCGGACATGCCGGAAGACCCGGTCTACACCTACTCCAACGCCAACGTCATCGGCGGCCAATTCATCTACGGCGGCTCGGCGAAAAAGACCCGCTACACCGTCGCCCTGGTCAGTTGGAATGACCCGACGGATTTCTATCGCCAGAAGGTGCAGTACGTCGACGACGCCGAAGGCATCGCGCGCTACGGCATCCAGCAAACTGAAATCAGTGCCACCGGTTGTACCTCCCAGGCGCAAGCCCAGCGCATCGGCAAGTGGGCGTTGCTGACCAACCGCCTGGAAACCGAAAGCGTGACCTTCGCAGTCGGCCTGGACGGCACCCTGGCGCGGCCCGGCCAGATCATCCGCGTGGCCGACAACGACCGCGCCGGCCGCCGCATTGGCGGGCGCCTGCGTGCTGCCACACTCGACACCCTGACCCTGGATGCCGAAGTCACCGCCACTGCCGGAGACACCATCACCCTGGTGATGCCCAACGGCAAGGCGGTGTCCCGAGCGGTCAAATCCGTCAGCGCCGCAGGTGCGGACGAGCAGTTGGTTGCCCTGCAAACCAAGCTCGATGAACTGCCGCCGGCCCAATCGATCTGGGCCATCGACTCCGCGACCCTGGCTTTGCAACAGTTTCGCGTGTTGTCGATTTCCGAAGACTTTTCGGATGACGAAATCAAATACAGCCTCAGCGCGGTCAAGCACGTACCGAGCAAATTTGCCGCCATCGACAACGGCGCCAAAATCGACAGGCCGCCGATCACCGTGATCCCGCCGAGCGTGCAAGCAGCACCTACCGGGGTAACGGTCAGCAATGACCATTTCGTCGAGCAAGGCAGCGCGGTCAATGTCATGACCATCGAATGGCAGCGGGCGGCCAATGCCATTGCCTATGAGGCTTACTGGCGCAAGAACGACGGTGAGTGGGTCTACGCTGGCCGCACGGGCGGCAGTTCTATCGAGGTGTCCGGCATTTATGCCGGGCGTTATGTGGCCAAGGTGCGGGCGATCAACGCGCTGGATATCGGCTCTCTGTATAGCGAGTCTGTAGAGACTGTACTTAACGGCAAGACCACATTGCCGCCGACCGTGGCAGCGCTGACGACGGAGTCGTTGGTGTTTGCGATCAAGGTCAAATGGCAGATTCCGCAGGGTGTAAGCACCGCGGATTTGCAACGCACGGAGATCTGGTACGGGAAAACCGCTGATTTGGCGATGGCAACCAAGTTGGGGGATTACGCCTATCCGCAGACCGATTTGACCATGATGGGGCTGGCGGCGGGGACATCGTTGTTTTTCTGGGCACGGTTGGTGGATCGCACGGGCAATATCGGGCCGTGGTTTCCAAGCGGGTCGGGCGTCAACGGGCAAGCGAGTTCGGATGCGTCGCCGATTCTGGATCTGATCGCAGGGAAGATTGGTGAAACGGAGTTGGGTAAGCACCTGTTGGATCGCATTGAGCTGATTGACGGTGTGGGCGTGGGCTCGGTCAACGAGCGCCTGGACAAGACGCGCAAGGATCTGGAAGGGCTGGTGGATCAGGTAACGGATGCGTTGCTGTTTGATTCGGCCAAAGCATATACCAGTGGTGAGTTTGTGCGGTTGGGCAATCACCTATACCAGGCTGTTGCGTCGGTGCCTGCTGGAAATACACCACCCAATACAACGTATTGGGTGGATATCGGCACGCTTGTGCAAACCACTGCGGCACTGGCTACACAGATACAGCAGAACTCGGCGGCGATTGCTCAGCATGGCAACGACATTAACGCTCAGGCCCAGCAACTGAATGCTGTGAAGGTCACGGTTGATGATCCGGTCACAGGTGTAAGCGCTACAGCTAATGGGTTGAACACCTTGAAGGCTACGGTGACCACGCTGGATGGCAAGGTTACTAGCACGGCAGAGCGGGTAGATGGCATTTCGTTGCAGGTAAACCCTTCTATGCAGGGTGACGAAACCGGGTGGCAGGGTTCCGAACAGCAGTACGTCGGCGTCTGGTCGATTCAGTCGGCGATTATCGAGGGCGACCTGATCCAGGGGCAGCGCACGGAAGCTCTGGAGGTAAAGAGTTCCGCGAACACTGCTGCTGTGCAGTCTGAACAGACTGCGCGTATCAATGCCGACGGGGTACTGGGTAGCAGGATCGATACGGTCATGGCGCAGACCAACGCCAACAAAGCGGCTGTTCAATCCGAACAGATTGCACGTATCAATGCCGATGGCGCTCTCGGTAGCAGGATCGATACCGTCACTGCACAAACCGACGCCAACAAAGCGGCTGTTCAGAACGAGACCAACGCGCGGACAAATGGCGATCAGGCGCTGGGCCAGCGCATCGACACCGTCCAAACCACGGTAGGGGGTCATACGTTGGCTATCCAGACCAACGCGACCTCTATTCAGACTGTGGACGGTAAGGTCTCGGCCAACTGGTCTGTACGCATGCAATACGATGCAGGTAAGGGACAGTATTCCTATGCCGGTATCGGGCTTGGTTTGGAGAATGGGCCGGGTGGGTTGGAGAGTCAGTTCATCATCAGTGCTGATCGGTTTGCAGTAGGGCAGAAGAATCAATTCCCGTTCGTTATTCAGGATGGGCAGACGATTATTGCTGATGCCTTTATTGGAAATGGAACTATTACTAACGCCAAGATCGGTAATTACATTCAATCTAATAACTATAAGGAGGCAGAGAGAGGTTGGAGGTTGTTCTTCGACGGCACCTTCGAAATGAATGGCGTCGTACCAGGGCAGGGTCGCTCTACCATGACGCATCGCTCTATGCGTTTTTGGGACAATAATAATATTAAAAGGGTTCAGCTTGGAGATTTAACCGAATGAGCTATGGTTTGAATATTTTTGATGAGAGAGGCGTGCAAACATTTGGTATGGATGACTTTACGCTACAGCTGCTCTACTCCATTGTATTGCCAGCTTCAAATCTCGGTGGTGTTGGCAGAAGGTCTGACTATATGACCATTGATGTCCCAGGGTACGATCCGAATACAGGGATCGTAGTCATCACACCAACAAAATATGCCAATTATGAGCAAGGGGCAGGTCAGCCTGCTTGGGGCTTTTTGCCCACCTATCGAGACCTTGGTGGAACTAGTATTGCTCTGTATCAGTATGTTAACTACGGCACCCCTGATGGTGGCGGGCGCGGGAAATATCGAGAAGTTTGGAAACAGTTCACTGTTGAATGCACGGTGGAGGTTTTTAGGAGGTTGTAGTGGCAGGTGACTACGGTTTATCGGTTGTAAATAATTCAGGTTCTACCGTAATTAACTCTAGCAAGAAGATACTTGTTTTTTCAGAAAGGGGGGCGTTTGCTATTAAATCAAGACATTCAGATTCTCAGGGTGTCGGCATCTATAATTTTATAAAGCCCATTAAGACTCTGGCGCCCCCACAGATATTTTTGCGAACCGTATCTGCCACGAGCTCATCAATCATACTGTACGTTGTAATTATGTATGGTGGTGCAGGTAATTGGACTGGTGTCGGATTTACTTCAGGGGCTGGTGGTATCGATTTGCAGAATCACAACATGGAAATTGTAGTTTGTAAATATAGTGATGCATTTCCGGCCTCGCAGTACGGAATGGTTTTGAGAGATGAGAACGGTGCGATTCTTTTTTCGGCAGAGGATAGGGTGGTTAGATATAGTAGGTTTACAAAGAATTGGATAAGAACCAGAAGTACCTTTACCGATACGTACTCATCCGATATTACGCCAAGCGCTGATGAGTTTATATGTATGTCGCAAATGGATAGGGGAGTGAATTGGTATGCTGGTCAGTCAGCCTACGCTACTTTGCAAATTCGATTAAATAATGCGCCGGCGCTGAATATGAAGGTTCAGTTGCAGAACTTAGGAGATCTTTATGGGCAGGGGACGAACGGCACCTGTTTTAGTATTCCAGTTTGTAGGTTTCCAGTTGATAGGTATTACAACGTTTAGCTTGGCTGGAAATAGGCGCCTGAGTGTTCAGGTTTGAAATTTATAACGCTTGGAGGTTAATTAAATGGCGAGACAAGAAATCAATCTGGGCGCCGCACCGACCGGAGCAGGTGGCGACACTACACGAAGTACCGGTGTCAAGATCAACGCTATGACCCAGGAACTTTACGTTTCAGCAGGCCTCGCAAATAATAGTGGGTGGGGTGGGGCAAGTCCTATAGTAATGCCAGAAGGGTTTGACGCGAATACACTAACCGGTACCAAGCTGGTCCTGTTCAATAACGGGGTAAATCTGCCAGACGTTCAATATTGGTTCGTGGAGAACATTGATAATGGTGGCGGTTATATAACTCAACGCGCAATGAAATTTACGTCTCGCGGGTACGCCGTCAGGCAGAGACACCCCACAACCGGTTGGACAGCTTGGGAAAGGCAGATTACGTCCAACGAATGGAACGCAAAAACCGATCTTCCTAATGCTAACGCTAACACCTTGATGGTTGAGGGGTCATACACTACGACCTCGACCTGGGTGGGGTCCCCGTTTCCAGGCACTGACGGTACGAACCAGGGTTTTCTGACTAATAGAATGTGGAATGCGGCTCAGGACCAGTACCGGAGCCAGACATTCCGCTATCTAGATGGTACTAGGTCGGGAGGCAGCCTATTCGAGAGGCGTTGTGTTGCGGGAGTATGGCAGCCGTGGGCTCAAGCAACTGACGCCTATAGCTTGGTTGGCTCAGTCGCCTCCGATACATCTGGATCAGCCTTTCAAGTGGGCACTGCCGGATCGGGGGTAGGCCAAGGATGGTATCAGTTCGATAGAGGTGGGAGGCTTATTTGCACCGTGTACCTTGGTGACAGGGCAATGGCCGCTAACGAAGTTTACGCAGTTGGAATAAGTCTTCCTGCATCCTTCACCTTGACAAAAAGCATTGTTGTAACCGGTTCCGTCATCCCCACTCACACACATGACCATTACGGTTTGGCGAATGGCCACATAACGTCACCAACCAACTGCGTTGTCGCGTGGAGAAATGGGCCGATGGCGCAAGGCTTCAACAATATGGCGGTTTGCGTAACCGGATGGTGGAAATAATGAAAATCGTATTTAAGTTTTTTCCGCTGCTTTCGATGGATGATACTGAAATCGTACCGCCGACCCTGTCGGTGAGGGGCGAAAAAGTCACGCTCAATGGTGTTGAGACAGACTTTTCAGTATTACCTGATGGGTACGAAATTTGGTATGCCGATATCGATGCGCCTGGTTATCGCGACTACTCGCGGCGCCTCGGAAATGTACTGACGATCGGTATTGAACTGCAGTTCAAGCACGGAGCACCGGTGACTGTCAGATGCCCCGCCGACATCACGGTTACGAAGGACGGCAACGTACCCGTGCCGGAAGATCAAACAAACAGTGAGGCGGAGCTAATCAAGCCATGAGTATCAATCTCGATCATCTTAAGAAAATCGTCACACCTGCAGATATTAAACGTGCCGCAGAGCGGACTCTTGCACTTCAATACTTGCAGTCTACCGATTGGCAGGTTATCGCCGACTATGAGCGCAAGCGACCAATTCCTGACGAGGTGCAGGCAAAGCGAAAAAACGCTCTCGACATCGTGACCGCTGAGCTTGTCACCGACACCTGACCGAAACGTACACCGATACCGCCGTGAACGGTTTTTTTTCGCTTGAAGATAAGTGCGCCGATCATCGAGCAACATCGCTTCAGATTTACCTAGCGCGCCAGCCGCATAACCTGAGCCACTTATACGGACCCGTATGTACGGTGGTATGAGAGACGGCGGACGTAAGTCCGCCTCCTACTTGATTCTGGAGAACACAATGCCAGTCACAGAACCTCGCGGGGTACGCAATCGAAACCCCGGGAATATCGACTACAGCCCAGCCAATCGATGGCAAGGCCAGCTCAAACCTGACCCGGCTATCGAGAAGCGATTTGTACGATTTGATACCCCCGAGAACGGTATCCGCGCCATGGGCAAGTTACTGCTCACTTACCAGCGCAAATATGGGCTCAGAACGGTGAGGGGGCTTATTGACCGCTGGGCACCCAATGTTGAGAACGATACGGCGGCATATATACATGCCGTAGAGGTGAGCAGCGATACGCCGTCTGAAGCCGAGATCGACCTGACCAAACCATTTGTGATGCGTGGGATCGTGAGGGCAATTATTCGTCATGAGAACGCGGGATATGTTTACCCCGATGCAGTGCTGGCCGAAGGTGTGCGAAGGGCTTTGCTTTGAGTCGGGTGCAGAAACTGGTCGGCTTGCTGGTGTTGATGGTGTTGTCGATGGCAGGAGCGGCAGCGGTTGCTTGGCAACTCCAGGCCTGGCGCTACGGTTTGCAACTGGAACGTCAGTTAACATCCCAGGCCGCCAAGCTAAACCAACAAATTGAGGCGGCGCTGAGTCAGCAGAGAACGGAACAGGAAAAGCGCCTGGCCCTTGAGCAACAGCTCAACGCCAGCGACCAGCAACACACCCAGGAATTAACCAATGCCCAACGCAACCAAGCGGCTCTGCGCGATCGCCTGGCCACTGCTGATGTGCGGCTGTCAGTCCTTCTCGACAGCGCCGCCACTGGCTACGCAGTGCCTGCCACCTCCACACCCGGCAGCGTGGTTCATGCAGCCCCGCGAGCCCGACTTGACCCGGCGCATGCTCAGCGAATTATCCGCATCACCGACGACGGCGACAGCGCCCTGATCGCCTTGCGCGCTTGTCAGGCCTATGTGCAGGCCGTCGCGCGTTAGCCTCTTGATGCACTCTGTATCTTGCATGGCCGATAGGCTCCTGTAGGGTAGGCGAACCCCCGCCCATTCCTGGAGACGACCGTGAAGGAAATCACTCAACTGGCTGCCGAACTGGGGCGCCGTTTGCAGGTGCTCAGTGCCCACGTCACCACTGCCGAGTCCTGTACCGGCGGCGGCATTGCCGAAGCCATCACGCGGATCCCGGGCAGTTCGGCCTGGTTCGAGGCGGGCTATGTCACCTATTCCAACCGACAGAAGACCCGGCAGTTGAATGTGCCAGAAAAACTGTTCGCCAAAGTCGGCGCCGTCAGCCAGGAAGTGGTGGAAGCGATGGCTCGCGGCGCGCAGGAAAAAAGCCTGGCGCGGTTTGCCGTGGCGGTCAGCGGTGTCGCCGGCCCGGATGGCGGCTCGCCGGACAAGCCGGTGGGCACCGTTTGGCTGGCTTTTGCCGTGGGTGAAGAGGTGACGGCTGAGCTTGCGCACTTCCCCGGCAACCGCGACGAGGTCCGCCGACAAACGGTAAAAGCCGCGCTGGAGGGCTTGTTGCGACGAGCTGCAGCAGAAATCGAGAATCAGGGGTAGGCGATCACCGATCTTTGTGGAACAATACTGTCTACTTATACAGGTGTTGGCCGTCAGGCCTTATTGATTACGTGAGGACTTTAATGGACGACAACAAGAAGAAAGCCTTGGCTGCGGCCCTGGGTCAGATCGAACGTCAATTCGGCAAGGGTGCCGTAATGCGTATGGGCGATCACGACCGTCAGGCGATCCCGGCTATTTCCACTGGCTCTCTGGGTCTGGACATCGCGCTCGGCATTGGCGGCCTGCCAAAAGGCCGTATCGTTGAAATCTACGGTCCTGAATCTTCCGGTAAGACCACCCTGACCCTGTCGGTGATTGCCCAGGCGCAAAAGATGGGCGCCACCTGCGCGTTCGTCGACGCCGAGCACGCCCTGGATCCTGAGTACGCCGGCAAGCTGGGCGTCAACGTCGATGACCTGCTGGTTTCCCAGCCGGACACCGGCGAGCAAGCCCTGGAAATCACCGACATGCTGGTGCGCTCCAACGCCATCGACGTGATCGTGGTCGACTCCGTGGCTGCCCTGGTACCCAAGGCTGAAATCGAAGGCGAAATGGGTGACATGCACGTGGGCCTGCAAGCCCGCCTGATGTCCCAGGCGCTGCGTAAAATCACCGGTAACATCAAAAACGCCAACTGCCTGGTGATCTTCATCAACCAGATCCGCATGAAGATCGGCGTGATGTTCGGCAGCCCGGAAACCACCACCGGTGGTAACGCGCTGAAGTTCTACGCTTCGGTCCGTCTGGATATCCGCCGTACTGGCGCGGTGAAGGAAGGTGACGAGGTTGTCGGTAGCGAAACTCGCGTCAAGGTTGTGAAGAACAAAGTGGCCCCGCCATTCCGTCAGGCTGAGTTCCAGATTCTCTACGGCAAGGGTATCTACCTGAACGGCGAGATGATCGACCTGGGTGTACTGCACGGTTTCGTCGAAAAGTCCGGTGCCTGGTATGCCTACAACGGCAGCAAGATCGGTCAGGGCAAGGCCAACTCGGCCAAGTTCCTGGCGGACAACCCGGATATCGCTGCCACGCTTGAGAAGCAGATTCGCGACAAGCTGCTGACCCCGGCGCCGGACGTGAAAGCTGCCGCTAACCGCGAGCCGGTTGACGAGATGGAAGAAGCCGACACTGACATCTGAAGCAAACGATGACCGTTGTACTGGATACACTCGTTGCCGTTCGGCGCACTGCAATGGACCTGCTCGCTCGCCGCGAGCATGGCCGAGTCGAGCTGACGCGTAAATTGCGTCAGCGCGGCGCAGAGCCTGAGATGATCGAAACAGCCCTCGACCGTTTGACAGAAGAAGGGCTGTTGTCGGAAGCCCGTTACCTTGAAAGTTTTGTGTCCTACCGAGCGCGCTCCGGTTACGGCCCTGCGCGGATTCGTGAAGAGCTGAGCCAGCGTGGTCTGCAACGTGCCGATATCGACCTTGCCCTGCGTGAGTGCGGTATCAACTGGCAGTCGCAGTTGGAAGACACTTGGCGCCGCAAGTTTGCGGGGCACCTTCCGATTGACGCCAGGGAGCGTGCGAAGCAAGGGCGCTTTCTGAGCTATCGCGGGTTTTCGATGGACATGATCAGCCGCTTGTTGAGCGGCCGCGATATGGACGACTGAACGCCCCAAAACGAAAAGGCCCACTATGAAAATAGTGGGCCTTTTTTTTCGCCT
>NZ_VXCZ01000032.1:0-37948 GCF_052850795.1 Pseudomonas sp. 910_23
AAGCAGATCAAAAGCAGATCAAGAGCGGCTCGCTTCGCATCGTGGTTAGGGGGGGCTGCGAAGTCGCTTAACGCACTGCGCTGACCCCATCCAGGGTGGAAAACGACGTGTCCTTGGCCGTCAGCAAGAAGTCGCGCATGTACGGCGCATCCAGCATGTCCGCCCGAATGCCCGCGTACAGCGTGGCGAACAGACCTTTCTCGCCCAGGCGCTTGGCCTTCACATACCCGCGTGAGCTGTACTCATGCAGCGCCCAGTGGGGCATACCGCAGACGCCTCGGCCGCTGGCCACCAGTTGCATCATCATCACCGTCAGCTCCGAGGTGCGTACCAGGGCGGGTTCCACGTCGGCCGGTTCCAGGAAGCGGGTGAAGATGTCCAGGCGGTCTCTTTCCACCGGGTAGGTGATCAGGGTTTCCGTCAGCAGATCTTCCGGCACGATGTATGACTTGTTCGCCAGCGGGTGCTGGTTGGCCACGGCCAACATGGCTTCGTAGGTGAACAGCGGCACATAGGTGATACCCGGCAGCTCCAGCGGGTCGGAAGTCACCACCAGGTCCAGGTCGCCACGGGCCAGGGCCGGCAGGGGGGCGAAGGCAAAGCCGGAGGCCAGGTCGAGCTCGACCTCCGGCCACGCATCGCGGAACTGGTCGATAGTCGGCATCAGCCACTGGAAGCAGCTGTGGCATTCGATGGCCATGTGCAGGCGCCCGGCGGTGCCGCCTGCCAGCCGTGCGATGTCGCGTTCGGCGCCACGCAGCAAGGGCAGGGTGGCGTCCGCCAGTTGCAGCAGACGCAGTCCTGCGCTGGTGAAGCGCACAGGCTTGGTCTTGCGCGCGAACAGCGGCATGCCCAGGCGCTCTTCCAGTTCCTTGAACTGGTGGGACAAGGCGGACTGTGTCAGGTGCAGGCGCTCGGCTGCCTCTACCAGGCTGTCGGCTTCACGCAGGGCATGCAGTGTTTTTAGATGACGGATTTCCAGCACTGTCGCCTCCATGAATAGTATTTGCGCACAATGATAATTCATTGAAAGCTCTTCATGTTGGCCGCCCACCTATTGGGCTTACTTCAGCGCCTGGAAGTGCATTCTGGCGAAGGGCTTTTCGATAGACCCACGCCAGATTTTAGTGTCTGCAAATGCCAGTCCCTCTGCTGCGGCTTGCCATTTCATGCCCAGGTAGCGTTGTTCAAAGCGCTTTAAATGCGCCTTGGGGAAACTGTCGAACGAGGACTGCAGCGCGTCATAGTGAAAGTGCGCGTACCAGATCGGTTGGTCAGCCTTAGCCTGCCGGTTCGAGTCGTAGATCTCGTATTCCTGCAGGTAGTCGTCTTTGCCGTCAGGGCGTTTGTCCCTGAGCTTTTTACGCGCTCCGATTTTTCGAATCACCACTCGGCCTTTACCGGCCAGATAGTCCAGGTAGCCTTCAGTCGGCGTTGGGCTTTCCAGGCTGCGTTGGATCCGTAAGGCTTCGCCTGCCTGTTCAAGCGCAGTTGCACGAGTGCGTAATTGATCGACAATCGGGTTGCCCGCGTCCAGGCTTTGCACGTTGTTGGCGCGAATCCTGAGTTGTTTGGCTTCGGTGACCAGCCTGTGTTCGAGGTTGATCGGCTCCATGGTTTTGTACCCTCGCACCTGCTTTTCAAAAGCATCCACTGCGTCCAGGCGGGTACGGGCATCCGCAAGCGTGGCGCGGCGGTCGGTGGGCAGCGCAGGCGGGGCGGCGGCAGGTTGGCTCTGGGTCGGGTTCAAACGGTAGGTGTTGCTGTCGCCAACCCTATCCCATACCTCAGTGGGATTGCCGTCGGCGTCGCTGATGATGAATTGTCGCGGTGATTGTTGCCCGGCGGGTTTTTCGGTGCCTATCAATAGTTGCCCGTCCTCGGTTTCAAAGGCCGTCCGAGTAGCGTTTGGATTGGGCTCGGAGGCGGGTTTCTTGATGGCCCGTTCGGCTTTTCGAATCAAGCGGTCAAGGTCTTTTTGCATGAGTTGGAAAAAGTTCGGATCGAAATGATCTGGTGACCTCTCGTTCCAGGCACTCAGGTCACGTGAAAACTCTTCATAGACCTTGATGCAGTTCTGCAATATTCGATTGCGTTCAACCCGGCTGATATTGGCTTCGGGTAGGGTCATGTGCGCGGTTAGAGCGCGGCTGACGTTGTGCCTGGCCTGATTCACCGCAGTTTCCTGGTAGATCCAGTCAATGCCCACGGTTTGCTGTCGGCGGGTGATGGGGTGCAACAGTTGGCCGCTGCGCATACTGGTAATGCGCAGGTCGGTAAATTTCTGCTTCCAATGAGCCAGGTTGGCCGCGACCTCAGTGCGCGCCGTTCTGGCGGTAATGCGTTTGCTCCAGGTGCCCATGTCCTTCATCGAGCGCTCTATCACGTTAAGATCATCAAGTATGTTCAGGCGGCATTGCCTCACTTCATTGAGCAGTGTTTGAGTTATGGGGGAGGCTGGAGACAGGTTATCCAGTTGCTGGGTGATCGCGATGGATCGGTCAAGTGACGCCACGCAACGGTTGCTGGCATGGTGAATCAGGTGATTGAGTCGGTCCGACACAATGTGGGCTGTTTTACTCAGTTCTGCTGCATAGTTGAAGTCGGGTAGGCGGACTTGCTGTTGCTGGGCCAGTTCGAGCGACGTATACATCTTCTTGGCGCTTTCGATGTCCCTGGCCAGGTCGACATCCAGGGCTTTGCTGTCTGTTGTTCTTTGAGTGGACGTGGTTGAGGGGGTTGGATAGTCGCTTGCGTATTTTCTTAACTTTGCGGTGCTGGCATCGACTTGGGTCTTAAGGTTGTTGTATTGGGTTGTCACATCGTTACCGAGCGTAGCGCGCTGCGTATTGACCTCCAGCGCGGGTGCCGGGAGTTGCCGATTGACCGCCGGTGGAACGCTGCCCGGCTGGGCTTCCCCACGCCCTCTGCGCCGGCTGCCACCGCCATAAACGGTGTTGCGACCACCATGCAGCGCTCCGTAAGTGTCCCATTGCAGGGCAGGGTCCAGCTCAACGACCACACTGTCGTACCTGTTTCTGGCAATCAGGCGCATTTCTCCGGTGCCGGCGTCGTACCTGACTCTGTAATAACGCCCTTCACTGAAGATGAAGTAATCGCCGGACACGTTATGGCGCAAGGTGTGGCGATAGGGCCCGGTCAACACCGGTTGCAGGCTGCCGCTTGCAAGGGGGTCGGGGTGTTCGAAGCCAGCGAAGCGCTGGCGAGTGGTGGTGGTGGTGGTGGTGCCCTGGCGGCGTTTCAAGGATCGCCAGAAGCTTGGGCTTGGCGCCTGTTTGCCTTGGCGTGCTGCGGTCAGTTGGCGGGCGGTGCTGGCGCGTGCGCTGGGCACCGCGGCCATGGCCAGGGCATCCATGGCCGCATACAACAGGCTTTCGAACACCGAGGCCAGCAGGTCGATGCCATCGTCGATATCACCGCGCCGGAACGCAGCAACCGCCTGATGTAGGCTGATGCGAGCGTCTACCAGGGATACGGCGGTACCAACCACCGGGACAATACTCAGGGCAATTTTGATGCCGTTGAACACCTTGGCACTTTGAAGATGGTACCTCTCATTGGCCAGATCATCGTTGGAGCGTGAGTCATTACGATGGGCTTCGAGCAGGCGGCCCCTATGGGCATTCAACTGATGGACAGCCAGCGAAGTGGTGGCCGGCCAAGCAAAGCCTGACTGGATCATCGAGTTTTGGTCTTTGTCGATGGCCTGACCGATGCGGCTGATGTGTGCCCGTACGTCCCCCTTGATTGCACGGCCCGCGACATACTCCAACATGCTGTCGAGCCGGCACAGTTCAAACAGAGCAAGGCGCGCCTTTTCAAGGCTGGCATAACCGCGCAGGTAGCGTTGGTCGGGGGCGTCGGGTAGGTAGAGCACGATGCTCCCGCTGTTCTGTTCCTCAATGAATGTGATACCCGATAGTGTGATCGGGCTTTCCTGGTTTGTGTCCTTGCCGCCTATGCTCAGGTGGGCCGGCAACAGGCGGATGCGCTTGCCATCGACATCCCAGGCGCTCTGGGTATCGGCATCGATCGCTGTATTGAGGGTACTCAGTTCGTCGCTGTTGATATGGTTTTGCATGACCGCCAGCAGGCCTTGGGCCTTGAGCATCAGACGCAGGGGTTCGACCAGGCATTCGCGGCGGTACTGTTTTTGGAATGTAGACTCCTCCGGTGAACCATCGAAGGCCCTGATAATCCGCGTTTCATAGCGTTGCGCCAGATTGAGGTCCTTGACCATGGCCGCCAGATAGTGGCTGGTGACACCCGCCTTCAGGGTGTTGCCTTCGAGGGGATCATCGGCCGTCACTTCGACGCTCACGAACCCCAGGCGCAGACTTATATCAGAGCCGATGTTGAGTAAGGCCAGGGTGTCCAGGGTCATCTTGCTGCGTTTAGCGCTAGGGACGTCGATCATTTTGATTGGCGAGCCCGGCGCGGCACCGGCAACGATATCGCGCTTTTGCGCCACCGAGTCGGGCAGCTCCAGCTCCAGGGTAAAACCTTTTTTAATGCCGAAATCCTTGCGCAAGCGTGCATCCAGCTGTTGGCTGACAAACACGTCACGTGCTGGCAGCGAGCGTCCAAACAAGGCCTGTGAACGGGTCAGCGCGGGGATATAGGCGCTCAGCAGTTTCTTTAGGGTTTCGTGTTTTTCTGTGGACTGTAGGCGCATCCACGGTTGCATGTCGTTGGCCAGCACCTGGGCATTGTACTGCTCGATGAGTTGCAGGTACGCGGCCTCGCGTGCCGCGTTATCCGGGATCAGCAAGCTCGGCAGCGTTTGTGCACGCAGTCTTTCCAACTCACCGGCTAGCGTTGCGGCGTCTTCCGGGGCGGGCCAGGTTTGGCGCAGTCTCGCGGCTTTTTCTTCGAAGGCGGTTTGTTGACTGCTCAGGCTGTAGTCGAAGGGATCTTGCGTCAATGGCTTGAACTGCAGGGCCAGTACCTCATCTTGGGGATGGATGGCGAACAAAGCTTCTTCCAGCGCCTGTCGGGAGGCGAAGCGTTGCAAGCCGCCGTCGTTACCGGGCCAGTAGACGAAATGCGTGCCGCTGCCGGTGGTTGGGGTTTGCGGGTCCTGGGGGGGAAGCAAGACCAGCGGCCCGTTGAGTTCGGTGTGTGTCGATTGGAGATCGCCGGGCCGCTTGACCGACAACACCAACGTCATGACGTCAGGCTCAAGCGTATCTAGGGCACTGGTGATCTGTAGCAGTTCGGCTTCGGTGATCTGGTCCAGGGCCCGCTGAATGTTCGCCTCGATCCGCAGCCCCTGCAGGCGCGCCTGGTAGAGCGCGGAGTAGTGGGTGTTGAGTGCGGCGAAATCCAAGTGTCTACGGTTCAGCATGGCGCGTGCCGCGTCTTCAGCGGCGCGTTGCTGCACTTTCAGGTTGTCCAGTTGCTGTTTGAACGATTGCCAGACTGGGCTCGTCGGCGTGTTGCTGCCGAACAGTTTTTCCAGGGCGCGGCGGTGCTGTCGTATCAGGACCTTGCGTTGGCTGGCCTGTATGCCGTTATGCAGCAGGCCGAACTGTGGCAGGTTGCTGTCGACCTGTGCATCGACGGTCGTCCCCGGTTGGTCGGGCGCTTGCGCAAAGAGTGCCTGGGCCCGGCGCTGAACATCGCGTTGGTCAATATGCTGGCTGGCCTGGAAGGCATCGTGGAGCTTGACGTGGGCCAACGGCTTGATCGCGTCCTGGTATTGCTGGTTGGCCAACTGCTTGAGCCAAAGGTTGAGGCCGGCTTCCAGCGGGTTGTTGTTGATCTTGTACTCGATACTGGCCAGGGGATCGATATTGCTGGCTGCGAACAATGTGGTTTGCCGGTCGAGCAACCAACGCTCCAGGTCCAGGCGCCGGCTAAAGGTATGCCAGGCAGGCGCCTGTGTCGGCAGGTACACCAGTTGGCTGACCGGTTGTTCTGTATCCAGGGTCAGGACCCAGGCGCCGGGCAGCGCGATGGCATTGGCCCCGGTGCGCTTGAGCAACAGCTGCTCGACGCAGAATTTTGGCGCGTCGGCCGTGGGCGCTACCGGGTTGATCAGCGAGAACAACGGTGTGAGCACTTCGGGATGGATCTTTTTTTCGGCCAGCAAGTGTTCACCACTGGCTTCGAAGTGGATCCGGTAGAGTTCGATCGCCCGGTTGAGGCAGGTCAGAGGCGTATTGGGGGCCCGCTCCGTGCGCCAATAGCGCAACCAGTTGTCCTCGATCGCTTGCTCCAGATCCAGGGTTTTAAGCTCATCGAGCAGTTGGGCAACGGTGTGTTGCGCCAGGGGTGGTTGCGCCGGCAGGTAAAGCAGGTTGCATTCCGGTATTTGCGTCGTGTCCAGGTTTGGGTGTTGTTGCAGGTAGAGGCAGGCATCGGTCAGGCTGATCAGGCTGCGGCCACGTTGTTCGGTGGCGGAGAACTGCAGCATCACGCGCTCGCCGTCCAGTTGCAGATCGGTTTGGAGCAGGCGGTTGATCGAACTGCGAACCGTCGGAATGCCGGCCATCAGCGTGAGCATATCGCGGCGGCAGTCTTGCCAGCGTTGGGTGGCGTCGACCAACAGGTCTTCGTCAATGCTCGGTAGCGGCAGTGGAGACCAGACGCCGAAATCGGTGGGGCCTGTAGTGTGGGTCATGGTTTCAATCCTTGAAGTAGGGCGTTGGAGCGCACAGGCCGCTACGTTGCGGACTGTGCTGAAGTGAACAAGCTTTATTCGCTGGCGACCCAAAGGGGACGGTGCTCACGAAAAAAGAGAGCCTCATTAACGTTGAGCAAGAGGAAGGTTGTGGCCTACATAGTTAGAGGCCGATGACCGCTCGGCGTCATTCATCAAATTGTCACGCAACTGTGGCAGCGCGCTTGAGCAAACTTCATCAGACTCGCGCTCTACTGGGGTTCTGCGTTTCGGTGTTTTTCATGCGCGTTTTGCTTTTATTGGCCGCTCTTTTATTCGGCCTGCCGTCATTTGCGGCTTCTCGATGTGATGTCAATGTCCCGACCCAAACGGTCGACCTGGAACAGGTGAGCATCGCCTATCAGAGTATCGGGCGGGCGTCGGACCCTGCCTTGCTGCTGGTGATGGGCCTGGGTGGGCAGTTGATCCATTGGCCGGATGAAGTGGTGGTCGCCCTGTGCGAGCAAGGGTTTCGGGTGATCCGTTACGACAACCGTGACGTCGGCCTGTCCACCTGGCGGCAAGCGCCGGCCAGTGCCAACCTGACCTTCGAGGTGCTGCGCTACAAGCTCGGTTTGCCGGTGGCTGCGCCGTATACATTGACCGACATGGCCGACGACGCGCTGGGCTTGATGGATGCGTTGCAGGTGCAGCAATTCCATGTCCTTGGCGCAAGCATGGGCGGCATGATCGCCCAGCACCTGGCGGCAATGGCGCCGCAGCGGGTGGAAAGCCTCACGTTGATCATGACCAGCTCCGGCGCCGAGGGCCTGCCCGCCCCGAACGCGGCGCTGGTGCAATTATTGTCACGGCGCAGCGCGCCCAATCGTGAGGTGGCCCTGGAGCAGCAAGCCGATTTGCTTGCGGCGCTGGGCAGCCCGAATGTGAAGGATGATCGTCAGGCGTTGCTGCATCAGGCGGCGCTGTCCTACGACCGTGCGTTCAACCCCGAGGGCGTCAAGCGCCAGATCATGGCGATCCTCGCCGAGCCCAGCCGCGTGCCGTTGCTCAACCAACTGCGCGTGCCGACCCTGGTGGTGCACGGCACGGCCGATCCGTTGTTGCCGGTGATGCACGGCGTGCACCTGGCCGCGCATATCCAAGGTAGCCAGTTGAAACTGATACCCGGCCTGGCCCACCGTTTCCAGGAAGCGTTCAAGGCGCCGTTGCTGGCGGCGGTGTTGCCCTACCTGCAGTCTCATCGTGAAGATACCGCGCACTGGGCGCAGATCGACTTGGGCGAGCCTTCGAAGGTGTTGTGAAGTTGGTGTATCGTGCAACCTTTGCGGCGCATTCAAGCCAGCGAGGTTGCCTACCATGAGTACTCCCCTGAAAATCGATTTCGTCAGCGACGTGTCCTGCCCCTGGTGCATCATCGGCCTGCGCGGCCTGACCGAAGCCCTCGACCAGCTTGGTGCCGAGGTGCAGGCCGAGATTCATTTCCAGCCGTTCGAGCTGAACCCGAACATGCCCGCCGAAGGTCAGAACATCGTCGAGCACATCACTGAAAAATACGGCTCCACCGCCGAAGAATCCCAGGCCAACCGTGCGCGCATCCGCGACATGGGCGCAGCGTTGGGCTTCGCTTTTCGCACCGACGGCCAGAGCCGCATCTACAACACCTTCGATGCGCATCGCCTGTTGCATTGGGCCGGGTTGGAAGGCTTGCAGTACAACCTCAAGGAAGCACTCTTCAAGGCGTACTTCAGCGATGGCCAGGCCCCGTCCGACCACGCGACCCTGGCGATCATTGCCGAAAGCGTCGGCCTGGACTTGAAGCGCGCCGCCGAAATTCTCGCCTCTGATGAATATGCCGCCGAAGTGCGCGAGCAGGAAAAACTGTGGATCACCCGCGGAGTGACCTCGGTGCCGACCATTGTGTTCAACGACCAGTACGCTGTCAGCGGCGGCCAGCCGGCTGAAGCCTTTGTGGGCGCGATTCGCCAGATCATTGCCGAAGCGCGATCCTGACGCCGCTCTAATGTGGGAGCTGGCTTGCCTGCGATAGCGGTGGGTCAGTCAGCATCTGTTTAACCGTTGCACCGCCATGGCAGCATAGGTATCTACACATTTTTGTGGGTTGTAGCAGCCGACGGTAACCACGATGCGAAGCGAGTCGCTCTTGATCTGCTTTTGATCTTAAGCGCCCCGTTAAACCACGCTGGCCGGAATTCGACAGGGATTTGGGGGGTAAACCGGCAGGGATGCCGGTTTAGCCGCCCCGCGCCATGGATGGCGCGTGGCGGCGGCCCCCAAAATCCATGGCGGATTACGGGCACACCGAGCCTAAGCGAGGTGCCGAGTGGTGGGGCAAGAGCGCTTTGGTTACTTTCGCGCTTTTCGAAAGTGACCCGCCGTCAGGGCGGAACCCTAAGTGGCCGTTAACGCAGGAATGGATATGTACTCGGTATAACTGTGTCGGCTTTCAGGCCGCCTTCGCGAGCAAGTCGAATCG
This sequence comes from Pseudomonas sp. 910_23, assembly GCF_052850795.1. Lineage (NCBI taxonomy): Bacteria > Pseudomonadati > Pseudomonadota > Gammaproteobacteria > Pseudomonadales > Pseudomonadaceae > Pseudomonas > Pseudomonas sp. 910_23. The sequence goes on from NZ_VXCZ01000032.1 coordinate 9,141, forward strand.
TCGCACCGCCGCTCCCACAGTTTGATCGTGGGGTGTCAGGTAGATAAGCGTCGGCTGTCCGTCGTCACGGGAGCAAGCTCCCTCGCCACAGGTTTAGCGTCGTACCGAAGTTATGTAGATACCTATGGCCATCGCAGGCAAGCCAGCTCCCACACTTGATACTCATTGTTTTCAAAAACGGCGCTCATCCAAACGCTGGCCCATCCCTTGCATTACCCCCCTAAAGCCCGGCCGGCCTGCGGTTGGGCGCTGCCATTAGGGGTGAAACACTACCTTGAACATACTTGACCTCGACCACAGCCTTACCGGCCAGGCACCCATTGCCCGACGGTTGGCCAACGGCCGGGCCACGCGTCTGGACCTGCTCGATCTGGGGCCGAAACTGCGCCTGTGGTCCACAGAAAAAACCTGGAAACGATTCACCGAACGCCTGGCCCAACGGCCTCGGCCCAGGGATGCGCGCCCGGAAATCCTGTTTGTCGGCTCCGGTGACTATCACCACCTTACGCCGGCCTTTTTGGCTGATTTGAAAGAGCCCGTCAGCCTGATCCACTTCGACAACCACCCCGACTGGGTACGCTTTGCGCCCAAGCGCCACTGTGGTTCTTGGGTCAACCGCGCACTGAAGATGCCGGCGATCAAGCGCATCGTCACCCTCGGCCCGTGCAGCGATGACCTGCATAACCCACAACTGCGTGGCGGCAACCTTGGCGCGCTCAAGCGCGGGCAATTGCAGCTGTTTCCCTGGCAGCACCCGCCGTCGAAGGTCTGGGGTCGGGTCGGTGATGGAGCGGGTCACCAGCAGCAGGAAAACCACCTGCACTGGCGCAACCTGGCAGAGCTCGATTGGGCGAAATTCCTCGACCAGATGATCGCCAGCCTGCCCACCGAAGCGATCTGGATCACCATCGACAAGGATGTGCTGGCCAGCGAAGACGCCGCTACCAATTGGGATCAGGGCGGTATGCGCCTGACCCATCTGCTCCAGGCCCTGCGGGCGTTGGCGGCGCATAAACGCATCATTGGCATCGACGTGTGCGGTGAGTTCGCCACGCCGGTGTTCAGCAACGCGTTCAAGCGCTGGGAAGCCAAGTCCGACCAGCCGCCGCCGCAGCGCTGGAGCGTGCAAGATTTGCAGCGCAATGCCGCGACCAATGAGGCCTTGATCAACCTGTTTGAGGAGCTGTTCCCGTGACCCTGACCGTGGTGTTGCTGCTGGCGTTTTCCATTGTTCTCGATGTGATTGGCCAGCTGTGTTTCAAACTGGGCGTGGACCGCTTACCGCAACTCGATGGCGGGTTCAGCCTGCGCGCATTCTGGGGCCAGGTGTTCAATGCACCGTTGCTCTGGGCCGGTGTGGGCGCCTATGTCATCGAGTTTTTCGTCTGGCTCGAAGCCCTGTCCCGTGCGCCATTGAGTCTGCTGTTTCCGTTGGCGGCTTTGGCTTATTGCCTGGTGGTTCTGGCGGGCAGGGTGGTGCTCAAGGAAAGGGTCAGCCCAAGGCGTTGGTTGGGCACGCTGGTGATTACCTTGGGTGTGATGTTGGTCGCGATTGCGGGGAGCCAGGCATGACGACGCAGACAGTCGATAGCGGTTGGTTACATGGGCGCCTGGGTACCCTGGTGCTGTGGGCGCTACTGATTGCCACCGAAAGCGCCGGGCAATTGTTTACCAAGGTGGCCGGTGATCAATTGGGGCAGATGGATTTCACTTGGCAGTGGCTGGCCGACGTGGCGCGTAACCCGGGGATCCTGGCGGCGATTGCCAGTTACCTGGGGGCGTTTTTTGTGTGGATGCTGATCTTGCGGCGCAGCAGTTTGTCGCTGGCGTTTCCCCTGAGTTCACTGGTGTTTGTGGCGGTGCTGCTGGGGTCGTGGTTGGGGTTGGGGGAGCACATCAGCGTGCTACATTGGGTGGGCGTGGTGGTGATTATCGGGGGTATCGCGCTGTTGGCTGAGGGCGAAGAACACTGAAGATAGTGCTATGAAACACAGTCTCAATGTGGGAGCGGGCTTGCTCGCGAAAGCAGTGTGTCAGTCCCCCGATATTTAACTGACCCATCGCATTCGCGAGCAAGCCCGCTCCCACAATTTTGCTCCCGTGTAATTCAGTCGAAGGTGTAGCTGATCGCCGTCTGCACCTGCCCCTGATTCACCTCGCCGGCCTGCTTGACGATGCTGCTTCGGGCCGCCGAGCCCACCAGATGCACCCAGCTTGCGCTGGTCAGCAGCGACCAGTGGGGCGCCAGGGGAAAGGCGAAGCTTTGGCTCAACGTCACGTTCTGGAAGCCGCCGCTGGCGTTGTAGGGCCGAAAGCCGGTGGCGTCGGCTTCGTTGTTGTCTACGCCAAAGAAGGTATTGGCCTGGCGTGCATCGGCAAAATGCGCCACCAGCCCACTGCTGCCGATAATCCCGCCGCCCAACGGGTAGCCCAGTTCGCCGCCGATCTTACCCAGGGTGCCGCTCTGGGAATGCCCGCCGCCCACGGCCTGGCCCAGCTGCGCGTAGACCCGCCAGAAGTTGGCCGGGGCGTACTGGATGAAACCGCCGACCTCAGCCATGTCCGACACATTGCGCAAGCCCTGCAACTCACCGTTGGAGGTACGCCCTGCCAGGTAATTGATATAGGGGCCGGCGGTGATGCCGTGGGTGTTCAGCGCGCTCCAGGTCAAGCCGTCGTCGGTGCTCAGGCTGACGTCGCCCCAATCCAGGTCCAGGTAGGGCACGGGCCGGGTTTCGTAGCGGCTGCCGGTGGGGTCATGGGGCTGATAGCTCAGGCCCGCGCCCACGTCGCCGCTGATGCCGTCTGCCCAGGCGGCACTGGAGCAGCCCCATAGGCCGAGCAAACCTGCGAATACGGCAGAAGTGATGTTGGTCATGGTGTACGTTCCTGAGGTGACAGGCGCGCATGAACGCGCAAACCCTCGCGCCTGCGCAAGCACTCATGTTGTTTGTAGCAAGCTACAAAAATTGTAGCTTGCAGCACGCCTATCACTGCGGCTCTGCCGGCAAACCCCCAGCCCCACTGGGTTTTGACTAGTTGGCACACTCCCTGCTCTATCCCTGTTGCAAGCGCATACAGCGCGCTCTCTCAGGTACAGGTAGATGATCCACTGGCATATCGTGTGTGACTTCGATGGGACCATTACCCCCACGGATGTCATCGACAACGTCCTCCAACGCTTCGCCGGCCCCGAGTGGGAAACCATTGAACAGCAATGGCTGGACGGGCATATCGGTTCACGCGAATGCCTGAGCCGCCAACTGGCGCTGATCAAGGCCACCCCAAGCGAACTGCTGGCGTATTTCGACAGCGTCGAGATCGACCCGGACTTCCCGGATTTCGTCGATCACGTCATGGACCTGGGCGCCTCTATCGAGGTGGTCAGCGACGGCATCGAGCAGGGCATCGCGCGCATCCTGTCGCGCAATTACGTGACCTTGTTGCCGATCCTCGCCAACCGCCTGCGCCAGGTCGACCAGAACAGCTGGCGTATCGACTTCCCCTACGCCAGCGATGCTTGCCGCGCCGCTTCCGGCAACTGCAAGTGCAAATCCACCCCGCGCAACAAGCGCGTACTGGTGATCGGTGACGGCAAGTCCGACATGTGCGTGGCTTCCACCGCCGACTTCGTGTTCGCCAAGGGCAGCCTCGCCGAGTACTGCGTCGCCAACCAGATTCCTCACGCGCGCTTCGACACCTTTGCGCAAGTGACCGCACTGCTGGCCAAGCTGCCCCAAGGCATCGCCGCCAACGCCACCACCTTCAACACCTCTTCTGACACTCAGGAACTCTTCCATCATGTCTGATATCCGTATCGCTACCGCCGAAGACCAGATCCTTCTGGATAAAGAAGCCAAGTATTGCTCCTACGGCGACACCGTTCACTACATCGAGCCTCCGCGTATTTTCAGCCGTTGCGAAGGCTCCTACGTGTGGGACACCGAAGACCAGGCTTACCTCGACCTGCAAATGTGGTACTCGGCGGTCAACTTCGGCTACGCCAACCCGCGTCTGAACAATGCGCTGAAACAACAGATCGACACCCTGCCGCAAATTGCCAGCCAGTACCTGCACAAAGGCAAGATCGAGCTCTCGGAAATGATCGCGGTCGACGCCAAGAAGAAGTTCGGTCTCGACGGCCGAGTGCACTTCAACGTCGGCGGTTCGCAGTCCATCGAAGACTCGTTGAAGGTGGTACGCAACGCCAGCAACGGCAAAAGCCTGATGTTCGCCTTTGAAGGCGGCTACCACGGCCGCACCCTCGGCGCCTCGTCGATCACCTCCAGCTTCCGCTATCGTCGTCGCTACGGCCACTTTGGCGAACGCGCCAACTTCATCCCATTCCCTTACCACTTCCGTGGCCCGAAGGGCATGACCAAGGAAGAGTACGGCAGCCATTGCGTGCAGCAGTTCGCCCGTTTGTTCGAGACCGAATACAACGGCGTCTGGGACCCCAAAACCAACCAGTGCGAATACGCAGCTTTCTATGTCGAGCCGATCCAGGGCACCGGCGGCTACGTGATCCCACCGATGAACTTCTACCGCGAGCTCAAGCACGTCCTGGACCAGCACGGCATCCTGATGGTGTCCGACGAAATCCAGATGGGCTTCTACCGCACCGGCAAGCTCTGGTCGATCGAGCACTTCGATGTGCAGCCGGACGTGATCGTGTTCGGCAAGGCCCTGACCAATGGCCTCAACCCATTGGGCGGTATCTGGGCCCGTGAAGAGTTGATCAACCCGAAGGTGTTCCCGCCAGGTTCGACTCACTCCACCTTCGCCTCCAACCCGTTGGGCACCGCCGTCGGCCTGGAAATGTTCAAGATGACCAACGAAGTCGATTACGGCGCGATGGTCATGGCCAAGGGCAAGTTCTTCCTGGAAGGCTTGCAGGACCTGCAAAAACGCTTCCCGATCATCGGCGATGTCGACGGCCTGGGCCTGGCGCTGCGCTGCGAAATCTGCGGCCCGGACGGCTTCACCCCAGACAAGGCGACCCTGGATTACATGGTCGAGGAAGGCATGAAAGGCGACATGGTGGTGGACGGCCAGAAGCTGGGTCTGATCCTCGACGTGGGCGGTTACTACAAGAACGTGATCACCCTGGCACCGTCCCTGGAAATCAGCTACCCGGAAATCGAATTGGGTCTCAAGCTGCTTGAGCAACTACTGGTGCGAGCGACCAATCGGTGAATGCGCAAGGGATCGACCTCGGTGAAGGTACCGCCGGCTTCGTTCTCGGTGAAGGTCCGGTCGGGATCCTGTTGATCCACGGCCTGACCGGCACACCGACCGAGTTGCGCCAGGTCGCCAAGGGCCTGGCCAAGACAGGCAATTGCACGGTGTATGTGCCCACGTTGGCCGGGCACTGCGGCGATAACAGCGACTTGCAGGCTACCGGCTGGCGTGACTGGTACGAAGGCGTGCGCAAGACCTTCCTGCAGGTCAAGCAACGCCACGGGCAGGTGTTTGTCGGCGGCTTGTCCATGGGCGCGGTGATGTCCATGTATGTGGCCGCCGAACACCCAGGCCAGGTCGCCGGGCTGCTGATGTACTCCACCACCCTGAAGTACGACGGCTGGAGCATCAACAAGCTGGCGTTCCTCACGCCGTTGCTGATGAAGATTCCATTCGGCGTGCACGTTTGCAGCTTCGAAGAAAAGCCGCCCTACGGCATCAAGAATGAGCGCCTGCGGGCCATCGTCGAGCGACAGATGAAGGAAGGCGAAAGCAGCGAGGCCGGTTTGCTGACCATGGAAGGCATTACCGTGCGCGAATTGCACCGCATGAACGCGGTGGTCAAAAAGCGCATGCCCGACATCAAGGTGCCGGCGCTGGTGCTGCATTCCATCGAAGACGACATCACCAGCCGCTGGAACGCCGACTACGTGGAGCGCCACCTCGGCGGCCCGGTGACCAAGATTTTGCTGGATAACTGCTACCACATGATCACGGTCGACCTGCAATACCGACGGGTAATCGAGCTGAGTGCCGAGTTTGTCGAGCAGCACACAGCCTTCAGGTCAACGCCGGTCAAGGTGGGAGCTGGCTTGCCGGCGATGGCATCACTGCGGTCTGCCTGACGCACCGAGGCCAGCTCTCACATTTGATCGGCGTTCGCCATAGAAATAAGGGCAATCTGTGATAACCACCCAAGCCTTCCCGACCATCCGGGCGATCCAGCGTGACGCCTGGAATGACTGTTTTCCCGGTGCCCTGGAGGATTGGGACTATTACCTGGCTGTAGAAAACGCCGCTATCGATGATTTTCAGTGGCGTTACCTGGCGGTCTACGAAGATGAAACGTTAGTGGCTGTGGCTGCTGCGTTCATTACCCATTATCGCCTCGACACCACGGTGTCGGGGGCGGGCAAGCGCGTGACCGAACGCCTGGCTCGCCTGTGGCCGCAGGCTTTGCAATTGGCGCTGTACGCCATTGGTTCGCCGGTGGCTGAGCGTTGTGATGCGGGGGTCGCCAGCCATGTGCCCGAGGCCCGCCGCGCGTTGTTGTTGCGCCAGTTACTGGCGGCTGCGCGTCGGGATGCCGACCACTTCGGTATTGGGCTGGTGGCGGTCAAGGACGCGCCGACCAACGACCCGCATTGGGCCGACAGTTGTCGTGCGGCCGGCTTTCAGACCATGCCGAGCTTGCCGACCGGGGTGTTGCCGTTGCCCTATGGGTCGGTGGATGCGTACCTGGGCTCGCTGGGCAAATCCACGCGCAAGGACCTGCGCCGCAAGCTACGGGCACCTGGGCCGCGCATCGAGTGGCGGCACAACGTCGATGATGTGCTGCCCCAGATCATGCGCCTGTACGAGGCCACGCTTGCGCGCGCGGATCTACAGTTCGAGCGCCTGCCTGCCGCTTACTTCACCGGCGTGCTTGAACACCTTCACGAGCGGGCGGTCTGTGTTCTTTACTGGGTGGACGAACGCCTGGTGGCGTTCAATCTGATCCTGCTGGATGAGCAGCGGCTGGTGGATAAGTTCTTTGGCCACGACATCGAGTTCAGCCGTGAGTACAACCTGTACTTTCGCAGTTGGCTGACCAATGTCGACTATTGTATCGAGCACAATATCCCGGTGTACGAGTGCGGCCAGGCCGGGTATGCCAGTAAACTGCGGCTGGGGTGCGAGTTCGAGGGCAACAACCTGTTCTTCCGCCACCGCAACCGGCTGGTCAACGGCCTGCTCAAGCTTGTAAAACTGTTTATTCGACCGGATCGTTCCGACCCTGCCATGGCTGCTGCGATAAGCGAAACCTGATGATCACCAAGACCCGCCAGAAAGCCCGCCCCTTTGCCATTTCGCGTTGGAGCGTCCAGCGCAAGCTGGTGCTGGCGTTCTGGCTGGTCAGCGTTATTCCGACCATGATTGCCGCTGAGCTGGCCGCCACCACGCTGTCGCAGATTTTCGACAGCAACGTGCGTATCTGGCTGCAAGAATCGACCAAGATCGTCAAGGATGAGATCGGTGACATCCTTCATGACAACGCGCGCATGGCCAAGCTGTTCTTGCGCTATACCAGCCCACCGTCGTCCAAACAGGCGGCCAAGCATGACCGGCTGACCGCCGACATTGCCGATGCCACCGATATCGACGTGGTCGCGCTGATTCGCACCAGCGACCACAAAGTGGTGTTCAGCACAGCCGCCGATGACATCGTCAGGCAGATCAACCTGACCAGCAATGCCGTGCTGCAGACCGTGCAAGTCGCAGGTGTGAGCACGGGCCTGGTGGTGTCAACCTTCGAGACCAGCCGCGATGGCGTTGATTACCTGTTGTTGGTGGCGACCTACCTGGACAGCAGTTTCCTCACCAGCGTGGCCGATGTGCACTCCCTGGACCTGCGTTTGTACCTGGCCAACCCGGCGGGTTTTTCCGAGATATTTTCCACCCAGCGTTTCGAGAATCACCCTTCGCGCATCCCGAAGAACGTCGAGGCCGCGCTGCGCAGCACCAAGCAGCCCAGCGAGCAATTCACTAACCAGTACAGCGGTTTGTACTGGCCGATCTTCAATGATGCCGGCGAACTGCAAGGCGTTATATTCAGCGGCCTGTTGCGTCACACCAGCCTGGTAGGGCTGGTGAACCAGAGCAACCTGTTCGTGCTGATCTTCCTGCTCAGCTCGGCGCTGTCACTGGCGGCCGGGGTGCTGGTGTCGCAGCGCCTGACCAAACCGCTGCGCGACTTGTCCCAAGGTGTGAACGCGGTGATCTCCGGTAGTTACGCGCATCGCGTGGTGGTCAGTGGCGGTGATGAACTGGCGCAGTTGAGCAGCACCTTCAACCACATGACCGAGCGCCTCGGCGAACTGCACCACCTGGAAGCCCAACTACGCCGGCGTGATCGGCTGCATGCCCTGGGTGAAGTCGCCATGGGCCTGGCCCATGAAATCCGCAACCCGCTGGGCATCATCAAGACCGCCACCCAATTGTTGCATCGGCGGGCCGACCTCGCGGAAACCGATAAGCGTCACCTGGAGTACGTCATCAGCGAGGTCAGCCGCATCAACGAGCTGATTACCGAGTTCCTCGATTTCGCCAAGCCCAATCCACCGATACGCGTGCTGCAGCCGGCACGTGCCCTGGTGGAAGAAATCCTCGGTTTCTGCGGCCCGGAGCTGAGCACTCACAATATTGATGCACAGATTGACGATCAGGCGCCCGACGCCACGATCTATGCCGATGCCAAGCAGCTCAAGCAGGCTTGCCTCAATCTGATACTCAACGCCATCGACGCGATGCCCGAAGGCGGGCGCCTGACCCTGGGCATCCGCAACGTGGGCGACAACACGGTGATCAGCATCGCCGATACGGGCCAGGGTATCCCGGCGGATATGGTCGAGCGTATCTTCACGCCGTTTGTCACCACCAAGGCATCGGGCACTGGACTGGGCCTGGCCAAAGTCTATTCGATCATGGAAAGTCACGACGGCAGCATCGAATGCGCCAGTGAGAAAGATGCCGGCGCCACCTTCAGCCTGTACATTCCGGCTAACGGTGAAGACGACGGCGAGGATGAGGACGGGCATGACGCATAACGTATTGGTGGTGGACGACGAGCCCAAGCTCTGTGATTTGCTGACCCAGGCCCTGAGCCAGAACGGTATCCATGTGTTCAGCGCGGGCAACGGCCTGCATGCGCTCAAGGTGCTGGGCGAGGAGGACATCGACCTGGTGATCAGCGACTGGCGTATGCCGGGCATGGACGGGCCGGCATTGCTGGCCGAGATCAAGGTGCGCTATCCACAGGTGCCGGTGATTGTGATGACCGCCTACAGCACGGTAAAAAATGCCGTGCAGTCGATGCGCAACGGTGCCTATGACTACATCGCCAAGCCGTTCGATATCGACGAGCTGGACATCACCGTGGCCAAGGCCCTGCAATTTCGCGACATCATGCGCGATAACGCGCGGATGCGCGCCGAGCTTGATGAACATGCGCAGTTCGACAGCCTGGTGGGCGACAGCCCGGCGTTTCGCAAGGTGCTGCAAGCCGTGGACTCGGTGCGTGACAGCGGCGCAACCATCCTGCTGACCGGCGAAAGCGGCACCGGCAAGGAAATGGTCGCCCGCGCCATCCACAAGCATGGCAGCCGCGCCGACAAACCCTTTGTGGCCGTCAACTGCGCGGCGATTCCCGAAGGTTTGCTGGAAAGCGAGATGTTCGGCCATCGCAAAGGCGCCTTCACCGGCGCCGTGGCCGACCGGGTAGGGCGCTTCATGCAGGCCGACAAGGGCACGCTGTTCCTCGATGAAGTGGGGGACATGCCCCTGGCGTTGCAGGCCAAGATTTTGCGCGCCTTGCAAGAGCGGGTCATCGAGCCGGTGGGTGACCCACGCGAGCGCAAGGTGGATGTGCGGGTCATTGCCGCCACCAACAAGAACCTGCTGGACGCAGTGGCGAACAAAGAGTTTCGCGAAGACCTTTACTACCGCCTCAATGTCTTCCCGATTCCATTGCCGGCTCTGCGTGAGCGCGTGGAAGATATCGCGCCCCTGGCCCGGCATTTCGCCCAGACCTTGAGCGCCACCGCCGGTAAGCGCACTACCGGCTTCAGCCCCGAGGCATTGCAGGCGATGGCGGCGTATCACTGGCCGGGCAATATCCGCGAGCTGCAAAACTGCGTGGAGCGCGCGACCATCGTGGCAGCGTCGCCGGTGATCGAGGATATTGATTTGCCGGGTTATCTGTTTGCTTCAAAACCGAGCGAGGGCGATGTGACGGCGATCCTCAGCGACGGCCCGGGCGTGCCGCAGGATCTGGATGCGGCGCTGGCCGAGGTGGAGAAAGCTTACATTCTAGCGGCGTTGCAGGAGAGCAACGGGGTGCAGGCCGCGGCGGCGCAGCGGATCGGGATTTCCGAGCGCAGTTTCTGGTATCGCCTGAAAAAACTCGGGATTCAAGTCGACAAAATCGTCCGCTGACACACGGCGGGCAAAAAATGTGGGAGGAGGCTTGCTCCCGATAACGGTGTGTCAGTCAGTACATATTTCACTGATCCACCGCTATCGGGAGCAAGCCCCCTCCCACATTTTTGACCGAGTTGAGTCAGGAGTGGAGGCGAACCCAGATGCTGACCAGGATCGTCGCGGCCATCAACCAGGCCACGGCAGCCACTGCCAGTGATGTCTCCAGCCGCATCCGATCCACCATCACATACAAGGTCGCCAGGTACACGAAGTACGGAATGATCGACCACATCCCGAACACGATGGTGGTCTTCAAATCCTCCACCGAACGCCCTTTGCCGACGATGTAGTGGGCGATCAGCGCGAAGGTCGGAAACAGTGGCACCAAGCCTGCGATGTAATAGTTTTTGGTCTTGGCCAGTGCCGCCAGGATCAGCACCACCGCCGCGCCAAGTGCGGCCTTCAAGAACAGATCCATCAGTGGCTCAACCCGTATTTCTTGACCTTGTCGAACAGCGTGGTCTTGGCCATGCCCAATTCCTGGCTGGCCTGGGTCAGGTTGCCGCCGCTACGCTGCAGGGCGTCCACCAGCAGGTTGCGCTCAAAGGCTTCTACCGCTTCGGTAAAGGCCAGGCCATGGTTGCCGCTGCTGGCACCGCTTTTCTTGAAGGCGGGCAGCCCCAGGGCAAAACGTTCGGCGACGTTGCGCAGTTCACGCACGTTGCCCGGCCAGTCGTGGCTCATCAGGCTCGACAAGGTCTGGTTGTCCAGCTCCGGCACCGCCCGGTCGAAGCGCAGCGACGATTGCTGCAGGAAGTGTTCGAACAGTTGCAGGATGTCTTCGCGCCGCTCGCGCAAAGGCGGCAGTTCCAGGGTGACCACGTTGAGGCGGTAGTACAGGTCGCTGCGGAACTGGTTGGCGCGGCTCAGTTCGTCGAGGTCGGACTTGGTGGCAGCGATTACCCGGCAATCCACTGCCACGCTCTGGTTCGAACCCAGGCGCTCCAGGGTGCGTTCCTGCAGCACCCGCAGCAGTTTGATCTGCAGGTTGATCGGCATACTTTCCACTTCATCGAGGAACAGCGTGCCTTGGTGGGCGTGTTCGATCTTGCCGATGCGGCGTTTGCCGGCGCCGGTGAAGGCATTGGCCTCGTGGCCGAAAATTTCGCTTTCGAACAGGTTTTCCGGCAGGCCCCCGCAGTTCAAGGCGACGAACTGATGGGAGTGGCGTCGGCTGAAATCATGCAGGCAACGGGCAACCAGCTCCTTGCCAGTGCCAGTCTCACCTTCGATCAGCACGTTGGCCGACGTGTCGGCGACGTTGGCGATCAGCTCGCGCAGGTTCTGCATCGCCGGCGAGCGGCCAATGATGCGGCCTTCCAGCGAATCACGCTCGGCCAACTGGCGGCGCAGTGACCAGACCTCTCGCGCCAGCCCACGCTGCTCCAGGGCGCGACGGGCAACATCGACCAGGCGCTCGGGAGAGAAGGGTTTTTCCATGAAATCGTAGGCGCCGTTGCGCATGGCGCCGACGGCCATGGAAATATCGCCATGCCCGGTAATCAGGACCACCGGCAGGCTTTTATCCAACGCCTTGAGGCGGGTCAGCAGCTCCAGACCATCGATGCCCGGCAGGCGAATATCGCTGATGACGATGCCGGCAAAGTTTTCGCCGATACGTTTGAGCGCTTCTTCGGCGCTGCCCACGCCGACGCTGTGGATGTCTTCCAGCGCCAGGGCCTGTTGGCAACCGAGCAGCACGTGGGGATCATCTTCGACGATCAGCACGGTCAGGTCTTGGGGATCAGTATTCATGTCGACTCAACTTTTTTAGCGCCCGCCAGCGGCAGGTTAAGGACAAAGGCAGTACCACCACCGGCCGGGTGTTCCACGGCCAGGCTGCCACCGGTCGCGGCTGCGAGGCTCGCGGACAGGGTCAAGCCCAGGCCCAGGCCTTGTTCGCCGGGCTTGGTGGTGAAGAAGGGTTCGAACAAATGCTTGCGTGCCTCAGGGGCGATGCCGTGACCATTGTCGCGTACCAGCAGGCGGTATTTGCCCTCGGTACTCTGGCCCTCCAACCACAATTGCGGCGCCGGTTGCGTCTGCATCGCGTCCAGAGCATTACCGATCAGGTTGACCAGAATCTGTTCCAGGCGTGTCTGGTCGATCTGCAACTGGGCGGGTGCGAAGTCGCGGTGCAAGGTCAGTGGCAAACCGTCCAGGCGTGCGCCCAGCACCTGGAACGCAGCGTCCACGGCCTTGCCCAGGCTGGCTTCGCCCTGGTCATCGCCGCGCCGGGCGAACGAGCGCAGGCTGGCGGTGATACGGCCCATGCGGTCGATCAGTTCGTTGATGGTCTTGAGGTTGGTGCTGGCGGTGTCCAGGGCGCCGCGCTCAAGGAAGCGCACGGTATTGCCGGACAGGGTGCGCAGCGCGGCCAGCGGCTGGTTCAACTCGTGGGCGATGCTGGTGGACATCTGGCCGATGGCGGCGAGTTTGCCGGCCTGCACCAGTTCGTCCTGGGCGCGGCGCAGGGTCTCTTCGGCCTGGCGCCTTTCGCGGATCTGGCCCTTGAGCCGTTCGTTACTGGCGCGCAGGTCGGCGGTGCGTTCGGCGATCCGCCGCTCCAGTTGGCTGTTGGCTTCCTGCAGGGCTTCCCGAGCGGCGAGGCGGGTGGCGATGACCTTGCGTCGCTCGTTCCAGGCAATCAGCAGGAAGGCGACAAGGCCGAAGGCAACTGCCACCAGGATGCCCTGATTGATCGCGGCACGGCGCAGGTCATTGAGCGGGGTGAGCAGGGTGAAATTCCACGGCGTGTCGTTGAGCGGTCGGGTTTGCGCCAGGTAGCTGACGGCGTGCTGGTCGTTGACCACTTCCGAATTGGCCGGGAAGGTCAGTTTCTCGGTGCCTTCGTTCAGGCGCTCGCGGGCCAGGGGTTGCAGTTCATTGAGCGTCGCCCAGTAATATTGCAGGCTGTGGGCCAGGCGATCCTTGGTGTCATCGCTCAGCGGGCGTACAGCCTTGAGGCGGCGCGCCGGGTCACTGGACAGAATGATGATGCCATTCTCGTCGCTCACGAACGCCTCGAGACGGGCGCGCTGCCAGCGTTCTTCGAGGGCTTCGAGGCGCACCTTGACCACGGCGACGCCGATGATCTTGCCGTGCTCTTCCAGGCCATGGGCCAGGTAATAGCCGGGTTCGCCGTTGGTGCTGCCGATACCGTAGAAACGGCCGGGCTGGCCGCGTACGGCATTCTGGAAATAGGCGCGAAAAGACAGGTCCTCACCCTGGTAACTGTCGGCATCGCGCCAGTTACTGGTGGCCAGCACGCGGCCGGTGGTGTCCATCACGTAGATGGCTCGGCTGCGACTGCGACGATTCAGGCCCTCAAGGTAGTCGTTGACCGTTTTGCGGGTTTCCTGGTTCGGCTCGGCCAGCAATTGCGACACGCTGGACTCCAGCTCCAGCAGGCTGGGCAGATAGGTGTATTTGCTCAGTTCACTTTCGACGGTGCGGGCGTGCAACTCCAACTGGCGTTCGCCGTTGTCGCTGAGGGTGCGGATGCCATAGTACTCGCTGACCCAAAAGCCGATATAACCCAGGCCGATCATCAGGGCGATGATCAACGGCGGAAGGAACAGTTGGCGTATCAGACGAGGCTTCACGGCAAGTGATGGCGGCGCGGCGCGATATTGATTGGGGTCGCATTTCATCACAGATGCCTTGGGTCAACCAGAGCTGCCAGCCTGTGCGATCCAGTGTGGGAGGGGGCTTGCCCCCGATAGCAGTGTGTCAGTCGATACATCTGTCACTGATCCACCGCTATCGGGGGCAAGCCCCCTCCCACATTGGCCATATTCCTACAGTGGGAGCTGTTTAGTACTTAGTGCTGCAGGATTTTCTCAAGGAAGTGCTGTGCGCGTTCGGAGCGTGCGCTGATGTCGCCGAAGAACTCTTCTTTCGGGCAGTCTTCGATGATCTTGCCAGCGTCCATGAAGATCACGCGGTCGGCCACTTTGCGCGCGAAGCCCATTTCGTGGGTCACGCACATCATGGTCATGCCTTCATGGGCCAGTTGCACCATCACGTCGAGCACTTCGTTGACCATTTCCGGGTCCAGCGCCGAGGTCGGTTCGTCGAACAGCATGACGATCGGGTCCATGGCCAGGGCGCGGGCAATCGCCACACGTTGCTGCTGGCCGCCGGAGAGCTGGCCAGGGTGCTTGTGGGCGTGTGCCGACAAGCCCACGCGGTCGAGCAGTTGCAGGCCCTTCTTGGTGGCTTCTTCCTTGCTGCGGCCCAGCACCTTGATCTGCGCGATGGTCAGGTTTTCAGTGATAGTCAGGTGCGGGAACAGCTCGAAGTGCTGGAACACCATGCCAACGCGTGAACGCAGTTTTGGCAGGTTGGTCTTCGGGTCGGCGATGGAGGTGCCATCGACCACAATGTCGCCCTTCTGGAACGGTTCCAGCGCGTTGACGCACTTGATCAGGGTGGACTTGCCCGAGCCGGAGGGCCCGCACACCACGATCACTTCGCCTTTTTTAACCTCGGTGCTGCAATCGGTCAGCACCTGGAAGTCGCCATACCACTTGTTGATGTTCTTGATAGAGATCATACGGCAAACCTTTTTTGCAGACGCTTGACCAGCAGCGAGGCGGAAAAGCTGATGATGAAGTAGACGACACCGGCAAAGATCAGGAACTCATTGGAGCGGCCGATGATGTCGCCGTTGGAGCGGGCGGAGTTGAGGAAGTCCACCAGGCCCACGGTGTAGACCAGGGAGGTGTCCTGGAACAGGATGATCGACTGTTGCAGCAGCAACGGCGTCATCTTGCGGAACGCCTGGGGCAGGATGATCAGGCGCATGGTCTGGCCGTAGGTCATGCCCATCGCTTGTGCCGCTGCCATCTGGCCCTTGGGGATCGACTGCACGCCGGCCCGCACGATTTCGCAGAAGTACGCAGCCTCGAACATCATGAATGCCACGACGCAGGAAGTGAACGCACCGATCGGCGTGTCTTCGCCGGTGATCCAGCGCAGTACGAACGGCACCGCCAGGTAGAACCAGGTGATCACCAGCAGCAGCGGGATCGAGCGGAAGTAGTTCACATAGGCGCCGGCCACACGCGACAGCAGTTTATTGGACGACAAGCGCATCAGGGCCAGGATGGTCCCGATGATGATGCCGCCGACCACGCCCATGACCATCAGCTTCAAGGTCATGACCATGCCGTTCCACAGGCCCGGGATGGCGGGGATGATGCCGCTGAAATCGAAGTCCATTATTTACCCCCCACGGAGATCAGGCCGGGCACTGCGACTTTCTTCTCCACTACGCGCATCAGCAGCATCAGGCTCATGTTCAGGGTGAAGTAGATCAGCGTGGCCAGGGTGAAGGCTTCAAACAGGTTGGCCGAAAACTCGGCGGTCTGTTTGGTTTGCGCCAGCAGTTCCATCAAGCCGATCAAGGACGCCACGGAGGAGTTCTTGAACACGTTGAGGAATTCGGAGGTAAGCGGTGGAATGATGATGCGATACGCCTGGGGCAGCAGCACGTTCCAGTAGATCTGCGGCAGCTTGAAGCCCATGGCGCGCGCGGCGGATTCCTGGCCACGTGGCAGCGCCTGGATGCCTGTACGTACTTGCTCACACACACGGGCGGCGGTGAACAGGCCCAGGCACACCACAACGCTCAGGTAGGCCGAGGTGGTCGGGTTCAGGTCTTGTTTGTACCAGTCCTGCAGGTTTTGCGGCAGCATGTCCGGTACCAGGAAGTACCAGATGAATAGCTGAACCAGCAGCGGCACGTTACGAAACAGTTCTACGTAGCAGGTCGCAATGCCCGACACGAGGCGGTTTGGTACCGTGCGCATGACCCCCAGAATGGAGCCCAGCAGCAAGGCGATAATCCATGCCACGATGGCGATGGCGATGGTCCAGCCCAGCCCGGAGAGGTACCAGTCGAGATAAGTCTCGCTGCCCACGCCGGTGGACTTGAAGAACACGCCCCAGTCCCAGTTGTAATTCATTAGGGTCTCCCCTCGAGATCGATCGATGTACAAGCACCCGCTTGGGAAGATCCTTTTCCGCCCGACAATGAATGCCAGGCACACGCGATCGGCTCGAAAACCGCCAGGTCGAGTGTTCCAAGTTGAAGCTAGCAGGTAATTACAGACGCCTGAGGGAGGGTTGGCTCCCTCAGGAGATAAGCTTAGTCAGGTATCAGATTTTTACTTCTGGCGCTGGTTTGTCGCTTGGGTTGGCGATCAGCTCCTTGACCTTGTCGCTCATCGGGAAGTTCAGGTTCAGGCCCTTCGGTGGGATTGGGCTTTCGAACCATTTGGCGTAGATCTTGTTGATCTCGCCGGACTTGTACAGGGCGACAATGGCGTCATCCACGGCTTTCTTGAAGTCCGGGTCGCCTTTGCGAACCATGCAAGCATAGGCTTCGAAGGACTGCGGAGTGCCGGTGATAACCCAGTCATCCGGCTTCTTGGCCTTGGCTTCTTCACCGGCCAGCAGCGCGTCGTCCATCATGAACGCAACGGCACGGCCGCTTTCGAGCATCTGGAAGGATTCGCCGTGGTCTTTGGCAGAGATAACGTTCATGCCCATCTGCTTGTCGGCGTTCATCGCCTTGATGATGCGCTCGGACGTGGTGCCGGCGGTGGTCACGACGTTCTTGCCTTTGAGGTCGGCAAAGTCAGCGTAGGACGGCTTGCCTTCCTTGTCTTTCTTGACCAGCAGGCGGGTGCCGATTTCGAAGATGTTGACGGTGAAGTCGACTTGCTGGGCGCGTTCGGCGTTGTTGGTGGTGGAGCCGCACTCCAGATCCGCGGTGCCGTTCTGGATCAACGGGATACGGGTTTGCGAGGTCACCAGGTTGTATTTGGCTTTCAGGTCGGGTTTGTTCAGGTCTTTTTTCAGTTGTTCAACGACGGCCAACTGAATGTCGTGGGAGTAGCCCACGGGTTTGCCCGAACCATCCGCAATGTAGGAAAACGGAATAGAGCTGTCGCGGTGAGCGAGAGTGATGGTGCCGGAGTCGTTGATTTTCTTCAGCGTGCCGGTGAGTTCTGCGGCGAAAACTGGAGTGCTGATCAGAGCAGCAGCGATAGCTGCGCCCAGGATATGGGGAACGATACGCATCAATACTTCCTCGACATTTGTTTTTTTTATGAAGCCAGGTGAACGGCTCTCTTGTATAGCGAATGCCCGTGACGGCTCCTAAGGCGCCTCAGGTAATCGTCAGAGAGTGTAGAGCATGAGTCGTGCCATACCGAAAATAAAAGGGTAACTACATGATTTATATGGAGATTAACTTTTTGTTTCGGCGATATTTTCAGGCGGAGGTCCGGCAAACCGAATAGGGTGGAGGGGTGTGTTCGGAAAACCGAATAGTCCGTAGGGGCGAGCTTGCTCGCGAAAAACGCAAAAACGCCGCGTTTATGCTGAATAAACGCGGCGCTCTCAGGTTTTTCGCGAGCAAGCTCGCTCCTACAATTGGGCGGTCAGGCCGCTTCGATCTTGCTGCGGCTCTGCTCGACCTTGGACAGGTAACGCTGCAGGTTTTCCTGCTCCTGCGGTGTGGTGAACAGGCCAAGCTTGGTACGGCGCCACAGCACGTCCTGCGGTTGGGTCACCCACTCTTCGGCGCACAGGTAGTCGACTTCGCGGGTATACAGGCCGCCACCCAGGTGGTCACCGAGGTCGGCCAGCGATTGCACGCCTTCCAATAGGCGCCAGGTGCGGCTGCCATAAGTGGTGGACCAGCGACGGGCGATCTCGCTCGGCACCCAGTCGAACTTGTTGCGGATGGATTCGGCCAGCGCTTCAGGCGTGCTCATGTTTTCGCCGCCGGGCAGGCTGGCGGTGGCGGTCCAGCTTGGGCGCATCTGGGTAAAGTACGGCGCCAGTTGGGCCATGGCCGATTCGGCCAGCTTGCGATAGGTGGTCAGCTTGCCGCCGAATACCGACAGGATCGGCGCTTCGCCGGAGCCGCCGGACAGCGACAGGGTGTAGTCACGCGTAATGGCCGATGGGTTGTCCGACTCGTCATTGCACAGTGGGCGCACGCCGGAATACGTGTGGACGATATCCTCGCGGCTCAGCTGCTTCTTGAAGTGCGCGTTGACCACTTTGAGCATGTAGTCGGTTTCACCTTCGGTAATCGCTACTTTAGCCGGGTCGCCCGTGTATTCGCGGTCGGTGGTGCCGATGATGGTCAGGTGGTTCAGGTACGGAATGGTGAAGACGATGCGTTGGTCTTCGTTCTGCAGGATATGCGCGTGGGCGCCCTCGTACAGTCTTGGCACGATCAGGTGGCTGCCCTGGATCAAGCGGATGCCGTAAGGCGAATCCAGCTTCAGGTCGTCCCTGATGAATTTGGCTACCCACGGGCCGGCGGCATTCACCAGCGCGCGTGCGCGGATCGAGAACAGGCTGCCGTCGGCACGTTCCATGTTCATTTCCCACATGCCGCTGCTGCGCTTGGCGCTGACGCAACGAGTCTGGGTGTGGATGTGCGCGCCTTTTTCGCGGGCAGCCATGGCGTTGAGTACCACCAGGCGGGCGTCGTCGACCCAGCAGTCGGAGTATTCAAAGCCCTTGGTGATTTCGCTTTTGAGCGGGCTGTCGGCGCCGAACTTGAGGCTTTTGGAGCCCGCCAGCTTTTCGCGCTTGCCCAAGTGGTCATAGAGGAACAGACCGGCGCGAATCATCCACGCCGGGCGCAGGTGCGGGCGGTGTGGCAGTACGAAGCGCATTTGCTTGACGATGTGCGGGGCCTTGGCCAGCAGTACTTCACGCTCGGCGAGGGCTTCACGCACCAGGCGAAATTCGTAATGTTCCAGATAACGCAGGCCACCGTGGATCAGCTTGCTGCTGGCCGAAGACGTGTGGCTGGCCAAGTCATCCTTTTCGCAAAGGAATACCGACAATCCCCTACCGGCCGCGTCTGCTGCAATGCCGACGCCGTTGATTCCGCCACCAATTACGGCAACGTCATAGACTTCGGCAAGCGGTGGAGCAGGCAAGGTGGAAGGGGTCATCGGCTAGCCTCGCGATCTTTTCGTCTTGGAATTCGAACATTAATGTTCATTTGCGAAAATAGTAGCTGATAAATGCAGGCACAGCCAGCTGACTTCGATTGAAAAAACTCATCGAAGGGTGGGAAAAGGAAAATTTGTGAACATGAGTTGAGGGAGGACTCAAGAGGTTGAGTGCTGGATAGATCGCCATCGGGAGCAAGCCCCCTCCCACTTTGGTATGTGTTCACAGCTCAAAATGTGGGAGGGGGCTTGCTCCCGATGGCGGCAGTGCAGGCGCTACACGACCTCGAGCCGCACCTTATGCTCATTCAACACTTGCACCAATGCGGGCACCGGCTGCTGGTCAGTCACCAGGCAATCCACCAGGCTGATCGGCCCCAGGCGAATCATTGCATTGCGCCCGAATTTGCTGGAGTCCGCCGCCAGGATCACCTGCCGCGCATTGGCGATGATGGCCTGGGAAACCCGCACCTCCTGGTAATCGAAGTCCAGCAGGCTGCCGTCCTCGTCGATCCCGCTGATACCTACCAGGGCAAAGTCGACCTTGAACTGATTGATGAAGTCGACACTGGCCTGGCCCACCACGCCGCCATCGCGGCGCACGTTGCCGCCGGTCAGCAACACATCGAAGTCGTCCTTGGCACTGAGCATGGTGGCGACGTTGAGGTTATTGGTGATGATTTTCAAGTGGCTGTGATTGAGCAGCGCACGAGCGATGGATTCGGTGGTGGTGCCGATGTTGATGAACAGCGAGGCATGATCGGGAATCTGAGCGGCGATGGCTTCGCCGATGCGTTGCTTCTCGTCACGCATCTGATCGGCCCGCATGGCGTACGCGGTGTTCTCGACACTGGAGTCATAGGCCGCGCCGCCGTGGTAGCGGCGCAGCAGATTGGCGTCCGCCAGCTGGTTGATATCGCGGCGGATGGTTTGCGGGGTGACAACGAATAGCTGCGCCATTTCCTCGATACTGACGTAGCCGCGTTCGCGGACCAGTTCGAGGATTTGTTGTTGGCGGGGAGGCAGATTCATGGGGCGTCCTTTGGGCTGCCATACAAAAGTGGCCCATGATGACGCAGGAATCCGCTCCCTGCCAGTTACAACCTTATTCAGCGCCTTCGTGCGGTTCCCAGTCACGGGTGCGGCTCACCGCTTTTTGCCAGCCGGCGTAGAGTTTCTCTTTGGCCGCTTCATCCAGCTGTGGTTCGAACTCGCGCTCGATCACCGCCTTGCCACGCAACTCCTCCAGGCTGCCCCAGAAGCCACACGCCAGGCCAGCCAGGTAGGCGGCGCCGAGGGCAGTAGTCTCGCGCATTTGTGGGCGTTCGACCTGAGTGCCGAGGATGTCGGCCTGAAATTGCATCAGGAAGTTGTTGGCGACCGCACCACCGTCCACGCGCAGGGCCTTGAGGCGTTCGCCCGAGTCCTGTTGCATGGCGTCGAGTACGTCGCGGGTCTGGTAGGCAATCGACTCCAGCGCCGCACGAATGATGTGGTCCACGCGTACGCCTCGTGTCAGGCCGAACAGCGCGCCACGGGCATACGGGTCCCAGTACGGTGCGCCCAGACCGGTAAAGGCGGGTACCAGATACACGCCGTTACTGTCCTTGACCTTGCCGGCGAAGTATTCGGTGTCGTGGGCGTCGTTGATGATTTTCAGTTCGTCACGCAGCCATTGCACAGTGGAACCACCATTGAATACCGCGCCTTCCAGAGCGTAAGCCACTTCACCGCGGGGGCCGCAGGCGATGGTGGTGAGCATGCCGTGCTTGGATTTCACCGCCTTGTCGCCGGTGTTCATCAGCAGGAAGCAACCGGTGCCATAGGTGTTCTTGGCCTGGCCGGCTTCGACGCACATCTGGCCGAACAGCGCGGCCTGTTGGTCACCGGCAATACCGCCAATGGCGATGCCACTTTTGGTGCGGCCGTAGATTTCGGAGGACGACTTCACTTCGGGGAGCATTTCCCGCGGGATGTCGAGAATCTCCAGCATCTTCGCATCCCACTCCAGTGTGTGGATGTTAAAGAGCATGGTGCGCGACGCGTTGGTGTAGTCGGTGACGTGGGTCTTGCCGCCGGTAAATTTCCAGATCAGCCAGCTGTCGACGGTGCCGAACAACAGCTCGCCATTGCGCGCACGTTCGCGGCTGCCTTCGACGTTGTCGAGGATCCACTTGAGCTTGGTGCCGGAGAAGTACGGGTCGGTAACCAGACCGGTAGTGTCGCTGATGTACTGCTCATGGCCGTCTCGCTTGAGTTGCTGGCAAATTTCGGTGCTGCGTCGGCACTGCCAGACGATGGCGTTGTAGATCGGGCGACCGGTGATTTTATCCCAGACCACGGTGGTTTCACGCTGGTTGGTGATACCGATGGCGGCAACCTGATCATGGTGCAAACCGGCCTGGGCCAGCGCCTCTACCATCACCGCGCTTTGGGTGGCGAAGATTTCCATCGGGTCATGCTCAACCCAGCCGGCCTGCGGGTAGTGTTGGACGAATTCACGTTGCGCGGTGCACACCACGTTGGCGTCGCGATCGAAGATGATCGCCCGCGAACTGGTGGTGCCCTGATCGAGGGCAATGATGTAGTTCTTATTCTGAAGGTCGGTCATGTCAATTGCCTTGAACGAAATAAGGAAGTCAGAAATCAGCCTGGGCCGTGAAGGGCAGGGGACCAGGCTGGCGCTTTCAGGAAATACGAGTCTTGCCGTCGACAGCCGTGTCAGGTGTTTCAGCTATAGCAGGTGCTGCGCTCGGCAGGTGGCGAGCGATCAGCCCGCGATAGGCGGCAGCACCGAGGCAAGCACCGACAATCGGGGCGAATATCGGTACCAGGAAGTAAGGAATATCGCGACCGCCAGTAAAGGCCATTTCACCCCAACCGGCGAAAAAGGTCATCAGCTTGGGCCCGAAGTCCCGTGCCGGGTTCATCGCAAAGCCGGTCAGCGGGCCCATGGCGCTACCAATCACGGCGATCAATAAACCGATCAGCAGCGGGGCCAGCGGGCCGCGCGGCAGGCCGTTGTTGTCGTCGGTGAGGGCCATGATCACGCCCATCAATATTGCGGTGATGACCATTTCCACCAGGAATGCCTGGGCCGTGCTCAGCAATGCATGGGGGTAGGTGGAGAACACCGACGCCAGTTCCAGGCTGGCCTGGGAGCCACGGACCATCTGGTGGGTTTGTTCGTAATCGAAAAAAAGATTGCTGTAGAGCGTGTACACCAGTGCGGCGGAGCAGAATGCGCCGGCGACCTGGGCGAGAATATAGAAGGGCAGTTTGCGTTTTTCGAAGTCGGCAAAAAGGCACAGGGCGATACTTACCGCCGGGTTGAGGTGAGCCCCGGATATACCGGCACTCAGGTAGATCGCCATGCTGACACCGATCCCCCAGATGATGCTGATTTCCCATAACCCAAAGCTCGCACCCGCGACCTTGAGCGCAGCGACGCAACCGGTACCGAAGAAGATCAGCAGCGCAGTGCCCAGGAACTCGGCCATGCATTGGCTCGAGAGTGAAGGCTGTTGAAGAGCAGTTGTCATGGAAAACCTCAGTTGTTGTTCTTGTCTGGCGCACTGCCTCAACGGGCGGTTGCGCGATTTTCACCGTGACGAGGATCCCCATCCTTAGTCGCGGCTTACTGCTGGAGCACTGATGGACTATTCCTACAGTATTCGGAAACGAAAAAATATAGACAAGAATGACCGCTGTCAAAGGTCGAAAGTGAACCATTGGTCACTTTCGAACTATTGGTCTGGTGAATGATCACGCCCTTTATACCGAGCTTGTGACCCAGCAGTGCTTGGACTAGAGCGTTTTGCCGGCGCTTGGCCTAGAATTGGGCACCTGTTTTCCCTGCCGGAGACGCCATGACGCCCGCACTGGATTTGTTGAAAAAAGTTCGCGCCGAACATCGCATTCACAGTTATGAACATGACCCCAAGGCGGCGTCGTATGGTCTGGAAGCTGCGGAGAAATTGGGCCTCGACCCGGCGCAGGTGTTCAAGACGTTATTGGCGAGCAGCGAGAAAGGCGAATTGTTGGTGGCGGTGGTGCCGGTCGTCGGAAGTTTGGACTTGAAGGCGCTTGCCCATGCGGCTGGCGTAAAAAAGGTCGAAATGGCAGACCCGGCGGCAGCGCAGCGGTCTACTGGCTATCTGTTGGGCGGTATCAGCCCGCTGGGGCAGAAGAAGCGCTTGCGCACGTTTATCGACGAAACGGCGCAACCCTTTGCAACGATTTTTGTCAGTGCCGGGAGGCGAGGGCTGGAGGTGGAATTGCCCGCCGCGGTGCTGGCTGAACATACCCAAGCCAAATTCGCGGCCATCGGCCGGGCCTGATGATCAGCCGTGTGGAGATCTAATGGGGGAGGGGGCTTGCCCACTCCCACATGTATAACCGCTTACGCCTGGAACAGCACCAGATGCTCGGCCGCCACTCGAATCCCCACGTCCGTCCCCACCTGTTGATCAACATGGCTGGGGAAAATCGATTCCAGCTGAGCGCCCGTTGGCAGTTGCAACCGGTACAAGGTCGAGGCGCCCTGGAACGTCTTGCCGACGATCCGGGCTTTCAATGCGCTGTCCGGCGCGTAGACGATGTCGTCCGGGCGTAGCAATACATCCACCGCGCCACCTGTGGGCCAGGTATAGGCGCGATTGCCGCGCAGGTCTCCCAGTTCGGTGCTCACTGACTCCGGTGAGTTCAAGCGACCTCGAATGAAGTAACCCTGCCCGATAAAGCTGGCGACATAGGGCGTCTGCGGTTCGTGGTAAAGGTTGTAGGGTGTGTCCCATTGCTCCAGACGACCTTCCTTGAACACGCCGACATGGTCGCTGACCGCGAAGGCTTCTTCCTGGTCGTGGGTCACCAGGATCGCACTGGTGCCGCGTGCCTTGAGGATGTCGCGCACTTCATGGCTGAGCTTGCGGCGCAATTCGCCATCGAGGTTGGAAAAGGGTTCATCCAATAGCAACAGTTGCGGTTCTGGCGCCAGGGCGCGGGCGAGGGCGACGCGTTGTTGCTGGCCACCGGAAAGCTCATGAGGGAAGCGCTTGCCCAGATTCTTGAGGTTCACCAGTTCCAGCAGCTCGGCGACCACACGATCCTTTTGCGGATGTTTGCGAATACCAAAGACGATGTTGTCTGCCACGCTCAAATGCGGGAACAGTGCGTAGTCCTGGAACACCATGCCAATACGCCGTTTCTCCGGTGCCAGGGTAAAACCTGCACTGGAGATGACTTCGCCCGCCAAGCTGATTTCGCCTTCGTGTACCGGTTCAAAGCCGGCAATGGCGCGCAAGGTGGTGGTCTTGCCGCAACCGGACGAGCCAAGCAGGCAACCGATGTCGCCGGCATTGAGGTGCAGGTTGAGGTTCTGCACCACCCGTTGATCTTGATAGCCGCATGCCAGATTGCGCAGGTTCAGCAGTAATGGCTGGCTCATGCGTGGTGGTACGACGGTGGGACGAGAAACTCGAGCAAGGCTTTTTGCGCATGCAGGCGGTTTTCGGCCTGGTCCCAGGCGACAGAGCGTGGGTCATCGAGCAGGTCGAGGCTGATTTCCTCACCTCGGTGAGCAGGCAGGCAGTGCATGAACAGTACGTCCGGCGCTGCGGTATCGAGCAGGGCACGTGTCACTTGGAAAGGTGCGAACTGGGCCAGGCGCTTGGCCGTTTCGTCTTCCTGGCCCATAGAGGTCCAGACGTCGGTGCTGACCAGGTGTGCGCCGACCACCGCATCCTTCGGATCACGCAGCAACTGCACGCGGCCATCGGCCTTGGCCATGAACTCGGCGCTCGGCTCGTAGCCTTCAGGGCAAGCGATACGCAGGTGGAAGTCGAACTGGATCGCCGCTTCTATATAGCTGTTGCACATGTTGTTGCCGTCACCGATCCAGGCCACGGTCTTGCCCTGGATCGAACCGCGGTGTTCGAGGAAGGTTTGCATGTCGGCCAGCAACTGGCAGGGGTGCAGGTCGTCGGACAGCCCGTTGATCACCGGCACGCGCGAGTTGGCGGCAAATTCGGTCAGGGTGCTGTGGGCGAAGGTACGGATCATTACGGCATCGAGCATCCGCGACATAACGATGGCGCAATCGCTGATCGGCTCGCCACGGCCCAGTTGGGTATCACGCGGGGACAGGAAGATCGCCTGGCCACCCAGCTGGATCATGCCGGCTTCGAAAGACAGGCGTGTACGAGTCGAGGACTTCTCGAAGATCATCCCCAGTACACGGTTTTTCAAGGGCTCAAACAGTACGCCGCGGTTACGCAGGTCTTTAAGCTCAATGCCTCGACGGATCACGCTGACCAGCTCTTCGGGCGTGCAATCCATCAGGGAGAGAAAGTGCCTTGCGCTCATCATTAACTACCTTTTTGCAACAGACCGCAGATACTCAAAGCCTTGTTTATTGTGACAACGGGCGAGACCTGCGGCGAAAGCCGCACGGGGCGACGAAATAGGGGAAGGCGCGATATTGACATTAAATGTCGCGTCTTACCAATAGGGCTACGGTTTTTAAGAGTGTTCAAGCAGGGCGCTGACGCGCGTTTGAAGACGATTTCCTGACAGCAGCGGGCCATTTGTACACTGGCGCCGAGACCTTTTGCAATGCGCGGGGGCGGGCCCAGGCCAGGTTGTGTCGGTTTTAGTCGGTGCGCGGGAGGCTTCTGAAACATTTGCTCATGGTTAGCCATGCCTTTGCCTATGCCCGTCGATTCACAGCGCGAAGGTTGCTGGCGCCCTGGGCGGTCGCGGGCCATAGTTGGCCAAAGCCCTTATAAAGAGACTGGCCATGACCAAGACTCTCCATCACCGTGCCTGCCACCTGTGCGAAGCCATCTGCGGCCTGACCCTGGAAACGACTCAAGCCGAAGACGGTCGCCTGGCGATCACCTCGATCAAGGGCGACCCCCTGGACAGCTTCAGCCGCGGACACATCTGCCCCAAGGCGGTAGCGCTGCAGGATATCCAGAATGACCCGGACCGCTTGCACCAGCCCATGCTGCGGGTTGGCAACGAATGGCAGCCGATCTCATGGGAAAGTGCCTTCGCGCTTGTAGCCGAACGCCTTGCGGGTATCCAGGCCCGGCATGGCCAGAACGCGGTGGCGGTTTACCAAGGCAACCCCAGCGTGCACAACTATGGGCTGATGACGCACAGCAATTATTTTCTTGGCCTTTTGAAGACGCGCAACCGGTTCTCTGCAACCTCCGTCGACCAGTTGCCCCACCATCTGACCAGTCACCTGATGTACGGCCATGGCTTGCTGCTGCCGATCCCGGACATCGACCACACCGACTTCATGCTCATTCTGGGTGGCAACCCGCTGGCGTCCAATGGCAGCATCATGACCGTGCCCGATGTGGAGAAACGCCTCAAAGCCATCCAGGCACGGGGCGGTAAAGTGGTGGTGGTCGACCCTCGACGCAGCGAGACGGCGGCGATTGCCGATCAGCATTTGTTCGTACGCCCCGGCGGTGATGCGGCGTTGTTGTTCGGGGTGCTCAACACCCTGTTTGCTGAAGGGCTGACCCGCGCCAGCCATTTGCCGGTTGAAGGCCTGGACGACGTACGCCGGGAGATCGCCAACTTTAGCGCCGAGGCCATGAGCCGCCAATGTGCAGTGCCTGCCGAGCAGATCCGTCAATTGGCGCGAGATTTTGCGGCCGCCGATAAAGCGGTGTGCTACGGACGCATGGGCGTCTCGACCCAGGCGTTCGGCACGTTGTGTCATTGGCTGGTGCAGTTGATCAACCTGGTGACCGGCAACCTGGATCGGGTGGGAGGTGCGTTGTGCACCACACCAGCGGTGGACCTGGTGGCGTCGACTGGCGGCGGGCATTTCAATCGCTGGCAAAGCCGCGTGTCCGGGCGTCCCGAGTACGGCGGGGAACTGCCGGTGTCAGCCTTGGCCGAAGAAATGTTCACCGAAGGTGAAGGGCAAATCCGCGCCCTGGTGACGGTTGCCGGCAACCCGGTCCTGTCGACGCCCAATGGCCGTCAACTGGAGCAGGCGCTGGATGGATTGGAGTTCATGGTCAGTGTCGATCTCTACATCAACGAAACCACGCGTTATGCCGACCTGATCCTGCCGTCCACATCGGCATTGGAAAATGACCACTACGACACCACCTTCAACATGTTCGCGGTGCGCAACGTCACGCGCTTCAACCGCGCGATCCTGCCCAAACCCGCAGGCGCGCTGCACGATTGGGAAATTTTCGTCGGCTTGGCCAAAGCCTTTGCGGCGCAGACCGGCGTGTCACTCAAACCGACAATGCCGCCCGCGCAAATGATCGATTTCGGGCTGCGCGCCGGCACTTATGGTGATGCGTCTGTACATAAGCTGTCGGTGGCGATGCTGGCCGATCACCCCCACGGCGTAGACCTGGGCCCGCTCCAGCCAAACCTGGGCGCGCGGCTGAAAACCGCCGATGGCAAGGTGCAGGCGGCACCGCCGGTGATCCTGGCGGACCTGTCGCGTTTTGCCGCGCAACCGGTGCCTGCGGTGGACGAACTGCTGCTGATTGGTCGCCGTCATGTGCGCAGCAATAATTCGTGGATGCATAACTATCACCGGCTGGTGAAGGGCAAGCCGCGCCATCAACTGTTGATGCACCCCGACGATCTGGCCAGTCGGCAGTTGAGCGATGGTCAGCGAGTGCGAGTGAGTTCGCGCATCGGCATGATCGAAGTGGAAGTCGTGGCCAGCACGGACATGATGCCGGGTGTGGTCAGCCTGCCCCACGGTTGGGGTCATGATCGTCCGGGCGTGCAGATGAGCATCGCAAGCGGCCAGCCGGGTGCGAGTGCGAATGACTTGACCGACGAGCGGCAACTGGATGAGTTATCGGGTAATGCGGCGCTCAATGGGGTGCCGGTGCAAGTGGCGGCTGCGTGAGGTGCCCGAGCACTGCGCTGGGATTTTGCGTTACAATGCGCCACCGTGCCGACCTGTGAGTCGCAAAGTTCCAGCCGAGGTGTTCCATGGATATCATCGAAACGATCAAAGACCAGATTGCCAACAACACCATTCTGCTCTACATGAAGGGCGCGCCTAACGCTCCTCAGTGCGGTTTTTCCGCAAAAGCCTCCCAGGCCATCATGGCGTGTGGAGAGAAGTTCGCCTACGTGGATATCCTGCAGAATCCGGAAATTCGCGCCAACCTGCCTAAATACGCTAACTGGCCGACTTTCCCGCAACTGTGGGTAGCCGGTGAGCTGGTTGGTGGCAGCGATATCATCACTGAAATGGCAGCCGATGGTTCGCTGCAAGCGCTGATCAAAGACGCAGCGGAAAAAGCGGCAGCCAAGACTGAAGCTTGATTGACC
>NZ_VXCZ01000033.1:0-30009 GCF_052850795.1 Pseudomonas sp. 910_23
CTTCGACTGCGCCGGAAGTGGGGCGAATTATAGGCTTCCAGAATCTGCCGTCAACCTTCTTTTTCACATTTCTGT
The DNA here is from genome assembly GCF_052850795.1 of Pseudomonas sp. 910_23. Classification (NCBI taxonomy): domain Bacteria; kingdom Pseudomonadati; phylum Pseudomonadota; class Gammaproteobacteria; order Pseudomonadales; family Pseudomonadaceae; genus Pseudomonas; species Pseudomonas sp. 910_23. The sequence goes on from NZ_VXCZ01000033.1 coordinate 76, forward strand.
CATATCGGTCGAAAATGCCTTAGAAACGCGAAAGCCGGCCCCAAGGGGGCCGGCTTTCGCTTATCGAGTCTTACAGACTAGGGAAGGCGAACTGCGACGCTTCATGACTGGCCCGTTGCGGCCAACGCTGAGTGATCGCCTTGCGACGGGTATAGAAACGCACCCCGTCCGGCCCATAGGCGTGCAAGTCGCCAAACAGAGAGCGCTTCCAGCCACCGAAGCTGTGATATGCAACCGGCACCGGCAACGGTACGTTAACCCCTACCATGCCGACCTCAATCTCATCACAGAACAGCCGCGCTGCTTCACCGTCACGCGTGAAGATGCAGGTACCGTTGCCGTATTCATGATCGTTGATCAGTTGCATCGCCGCTTCCAGGCTATCCACCCGGACCACGCACAACACTGGCCCAAAGATCTCTTCTTTATAGATCCGCATCTCGGGGGTAACGCGGTCGAACAGACTGCCGCCAAGGAAAAATCCTTGTTCATGCCCGGCAATGCTCAAGCCGCGACCATCAACGACCAGCTCTGCACCCGCCGAAACACCCTCTTCTATATAGCCACTGACCTTATCTCGTGCCTGCCCCGTCACCAACGGGCCCATATCCAGGCCACAGGAGGTGCCCGCGCCGATCTTCAACGCCTTGACCTGCGGCACCAGCTTAGCGATCAACGCGTCCGCCACCTGGTCGCCCACGCACACCGCCACCGAAATCGCCATGCAACGCTCGCCGCAAGAGCCATAAGCCGCGCCCATCAAGGCACTCACGGCGTTGTCCAGGTCTGCATCCGGCATCAGCACCGCATGGTTCTTCGCCCCGCCCAACGCTTGCACACGCTTGCCGCGCTTGGTCGCTTCGCTATAGATGTACTCGGCAATCGGCGTCGAGCCTACAAAGCTCAAGGCTTTAACTTCCGGCGCTTGAATCAATGCGTCCACCGCGCCTTTGTCGCCGTGCACCACACTCAGTACGCCTTTAGGCAGCCCAGCCTCCTGCAACAGTTGCGCGATCAACAACGTAGAACTCGGATCACGCTCCGAAGGTTTGAGGATGAAACAGTTACCGCACACAATCGCCAGCGGGTACATCCACAACGGCACCATCGCCGGGAAGTTGAACGGGGTGATACCCGCCACCACGCCTAGCGGCTGGAAGTCCGACCAGGCATCAATGTTCGGCCCCACGTTGCGGCTGTATTCGCCCTTGAGAATCTCCGGTGCCGAGCACGCGTACTCCACGTTCTCGATCCCACGCTTGAGTTCACCCGCCGCGTCTTCCAGAGTCTTGCCATGCTCCTCACTGATCAACTGCGAGATACGTGCTTCGTTTTGCTCCAGCAACTGCTTGAAACGGAACATCACCTGGGCACGCTTGGCCGGAGGCGTATTGCGCCAGGCCGGAAACGCCGCCTTGGCTGAGTCAATCGCCTGTTGAATGGTTTCACGGCTGGCCAACGGCACCTGGTGAATCACCTGGCCGGTAGACGGGTTATAGACGTCGGCACTACGACCGCTGTCGTTGACCAGCTCACCGTTGATCAAATGCTGGATAAGGCTCATGCAGGGCTCCTGAAAAATTGTTCTATATAGAAGGAGAAATCAATCGATCTTGTTCAGCACTTCGCCGACCGCGTCAAACAGACGGTCCAGGTCCTGCGGCTTGCTGTTGAAGGTTGGCCCGAACTGCAGGGTGTCGCCGCCAAAACGCACATAGAAACCGGCCTTCCACAATGCCATGCCGGCCTCGAATGGACGCACGATGGCATCCCCATCACGCGGGGCAATCTGGATAGCACCGGCCAGGCCGTAGTTGCGAATGTCGATCACATTCTTGCTGCCCTTCAAACCGTGCAGCGCATTCTCAAAGTGCGGTGCGACTTCGGCTACGCTCTGCACCAGGTTTTCTTTCTGCAACAGGTCCAATGCCGCCAAGCCCGCCGCGCAAGCCACCGGGTGCGCCGAGTAGGTGTAGCCGTGGGGGAATTCCACGGCGTATTCCGGCGTCGCCTGATTCATGAAGGTCTGGTAGATCTCGCTGCTGGCAATCACCGCGCCCATCGGAATAGCGCCGTTGGTGACTTGCTTGGCGATGCACATCAGGTCCGGGGTCACGCCGAAGCTGTCGGCACCGAACATTGAGCCGGTGCGGCCAAAGCCTGTGATCACTTCGTCGAACACCAAAAGGATATTGTGCTGGTCGCAAATTTCGCGCAGGCGCTTGAGATAACCCTGCGGTGGCACCAATACGCCAGCGGAACCGGCCATCGGCTCGACAAACACGGCTGCGATGTTCGACGCGTCATGCAGTTCGATCAGTTTGAGCAACTCATCGGCCAAGGCAATACCGCCCTGCTCCGGCATGCCCCGGGAGAAGGCGTTGCTGGTCAGCAAGGTGTGAGGCAGGTGGTCGACATCCATCATCGCCTGGCCAAACAGCTTACGGTTACCGTTCACACCGCCCAGGCTGGTACCAGCGATGTTCACACCGTGGTAACCACGGGCGCGACCAATCATCTTGGTCTTGGTGGCCTGACCTTTGAGGCGCCAGTAGGCCCGCACCATCTTCACCGCCGTATCGGCACATTCAGAGCCCGAATCGGTGAAGAACACATGATTCAGGTTGCCTGGGGTCAGGTCGGTGATCTTTTCCGCCAACTGAAAGGACAACGGATGACCGTATTGGAAGCCTGGGGAGTAGTCCAAGGTGCCCAATTGCTTGGCGACCGCCTCCTGGATTTCCTTGCGCGTATGCCCGGCGCCACAGGTCCACAGGCCCGACAACGAATCATAAACCTTGCGCCCCTTGTCATCGGTCAACCAACTGCCTTCAGCGGCCACGATCAGGCGCGGGTCGCGCTGGAAGTTGCGGTTGGCGGTGTAGGGCATCCAGTGCGCATCCAGCTTGAGTTGGCTGGCCAGGGTCGATGGGGCGTTTTCGGGCATGTTCATCAGCAAAACCTCGCAAGGCAAAAGGCAGCGTCGGGATTGAGAAAGCTTAGTTGCAGCTAAATTGCCACGGGGATAAAGTCGGTGAAATCCAACTCTTCTAACCTTCAGTCAGGACCTCACTAAACTATGAGCAGCCGTCGTCCCGACCCTTTGGCCCAAGTCAGCGACTTCGACATTCGCTTGCTGCGCATCTTTCGCAGCGTGGTGGAATGCGGCGGCTTCTCGGCGGCAGAGACCGTGCTCGGCATCGGCCGCTCGGCCATCAGCCAGCAGATGAGCGACCTGGAGCAGCGGCTCGGCCTCAGACTTTGCCAACGCGGCCGCGCCGGTTTTTCCCTGACGGAGGAAGGCCGCGAGGTTTATCAGTCAGCCCTGCAATTGTTGAGCGCCCTGGAAAGCTTTCGCACCGAGGTCAACGGCCTGCACCAGCATTTGCGCGGCGAGTTGATCATCGGCCTCACCGACAACCTCGTCACCCTGCCGCATATGCGCATCACCCACGCACTGGCGCAGTTGAAGGAACGCGGCCCGGACGTGCAGATCCAGATCCGCATGATCGCCCCCAATGAAGTAGAACAAGGTGTACTTGATGGCCGCCTGCATGTCGGCGTGGTGCCCCAGGCCAGCGCCCTGTCGGGTCTGGAATACCAACCGCTGTACAGCGAGCGCTCACTGCTTTATTGCGCGGTCGGGCACCCGCTGTTTTATGCCGACAACAAACAACTCGATGACGAGCGCATCGACAGCCAGGACGCCATCGCCCCTACCTTTCGCCTCCCCGCAGAGATCCAGGCCCACTACCAGGCGCTCAACTGCACGGCCAGCGCTTCGGACCGTGAAGGCATGGCGTTCCTGATCCTCACTGGCCGCTATATCGGCTACTTGCCCGATCACTACGCCAGCCTGTGGGTGCAACAAGGCCGACTGCGCGCGCTGAAACCGGCTACACGTTTTTACGATTTGAGCCTGGCATCGGTCACGCGCAAAGGCCGGCGCCCTCATTTGGTGCTGGAAAGTTTCCTTGAAAGCCTGGCCGCGACGCTCTAACTCGGGCCTCACGCAAAAAGCTGAGCACATGGACAGCTTTTTGCAAGGCACAAGGACCTTGAACCGTCCGCCTCGAGTCTACCCGCCATGCCACCAGAATCTGCCAGCCCCAGCGACCTGATCTACGGCCTCAACGACCGCCCCAAACCACTGCCCGCTCTATTGGCAGCACTACAACATGTGCTGGCGGCGTTCGTCGGCATCATTACTCCGCCGCTGATCATCGGCTCCACGCTCGGCCTCACCGCCCACCTGCCCTATCTGATCAGCATGGCGCTGATGGTGTCCGGCGTAGGCACGTTCATCCAGGCACGCAGGCCGTATGGTATCGGCGCCGGCATGATCTGCCTGCAAGGCACTAGCTTTGCGTTTCTCGGCGCGGTGTTGGCGGCAGGCTTTCTAGTCAAGCAACGCGGCGGCAGCCCGGAAGACATTCTGGCGATGATCTTCGGCGTGTGCTTCTTCGGCGCGGCGGTACAGATCGTGTTGAGCCGCTTCATCGGCCAACTGCGTCGTGTCATCACCCCCCTTGTAACGGGGATCGTCATCACGTTGATCGGCATAAGCCTGATCAAAGTGGGGATTACCGACCTCGGCGGCGGTTTTAATGCGCCAGACTTCGGCGCCCCTGCGAACCTGGCACTCGGCCTGTTCGTGGTACTGACAATCATCCTGCTTAACCGCTCCAATACCCCGTGGGTACGCTTGAGCGCCATTATCATCGGCCTGGCCCTGGGGAGCCTCGCGGCGTGGTTCAGCGGTAAACTGGTGCCCCAAGCCCTGCCCGACTTGCCCTTGATCAGCCTGCCGATGCCGTTCCGATTTGGTTTCAACTTTGACTGGAGCGCTTTCCTGCCGATTGCGCTGATTTATCTGATCAGCAGCATCGAAACCGTCGGCGACCTCACGGCCAATTGCATGATCGCCCGCCAACCCATCAGCGGTGCATCTTATATAAGCCGGCTCAAGGGCGGCGTGCTGGGCGATGGCGTGAGCTGCATGATTGCCGCCACCTTCAGCGCGTTCCCCAACACCACCTTTGCCCAGAACAATGGCGTGATCCAGCTCACCGGCGTGGCCAGCCGTTACGTCGGTTTGTATATCGGTGTGCTGCTGTTCTGTCTGGGCCTGTTTCCATTGATCGGCGCCGTACTGCAGCAAATCCCCAAGCCGGTGCTGGGCGGCGCGACCCTGGTGATGTTCGGCAGCGTGGCCGCCGCCGGCGTGCGTATCCTCGCCCAGGCGCCGCTGGATCGACGCAGCATGTTGATCATTGCCACCTCGTTTGGCGTCGGCCTGGGTATCGCCGCTCAACCCAACTTGCTGCACCTGATGCCGACACTGGTACAGAACCTGTTCGACTCGGCCATCACCAGCGGCGGCCTCACCGCCATCGTATTGTGCCTGTTGCTGCCCGAAGCCAAGGCGAGTACATGCGCTACAAACCCAACAGCGCAAAGCGAAAGCCTGGAGCCGCTTTGACGGTTTTATTGCATCGGGACTTGTCTGAGGCTTGAGGGTGGGTTATCTGTGCACACGTCGCCTTTATCGATCAGCACGGAAACCTCCATGAGCCTCGAAGTTCCTGCCCACAGCAACCACGCCGGTAAACCCGCCAGCCGCATTCGGCAAAAGAACGAACAAGCTATTCTCCAGGCTGCTGAAGATGAATTCGCCCGCCATGGCTACAAAGGCACCAGCATGAACACCATCGCTGCCAGTGCCGGGCTGCCCAAGGCCAACTTGCACTACTACTTCACCAACAAGCTGGGCCTGTATATCGCGGTGCTCAGCAATATCCTCGAATTATGGGACAGCACCTTCAACGCGCTGACCGCCGAGGATGACCCGGCCGTGGCGCTTGCGCGCTACATCCGCACCAAGATGGAGTTCTCGCGGCGCCAACCACAAGCCTCGCGGATCTTCGCCATGGAGATCATCAGCGGCGGCGAATGCCTCACCGAATATTTCGGTCAGGACTATCGCGCCTGGTTCAGTGGCCGAGCCGCGGTGTTCCAGGCGTGGATCGACGCCGGCAAAATGGACCCCGTCGATCCCGTGCACTTGATCTTCCTGCTGTGGGGTAGCACCCAGCACTACGCCGACTTCGCCACCCAGATCTGCCGAGTCACCGGTCGCACCAAGTTGACCAAGCAGGACATGGAAGACGCCGGCACCAACCTGATCCATATCATTCTCAAAGGCTGCGGCATCAAGCCGGCCCTATAAAAACGAAGCGAGTTATGTCTTTTACGCTGACAGGCTTTTGTGAGTTTCGTGAAGAAATACGCAAAAGCCGCTTTATCACCTTGGCGGTGCCGATCGCCAGCCCGCAGGACGCCCAGGCGTTTTTCGAGCAGCACAGCGACCTGAACGCCACGCACAACTGCTGGGCCTGGAAGCTGGGCGATCAATACCGCAGCAACGACGACGGCGAACCCGGTGGCACCGCCGGGCGACCGATCCTCGCGGCTATCGAGGCCCAGGGGTTCGATCAGGTCGCGGTGCTGGTGATCCGCTGGTACGGCGGCATTCAATTGGGTACGGGCGGACTCGCCCGTGCCTACGGTGGTGGCGCAAACAAATGCCTGCAAAATGCCGAGCGTATCGAACTGATCAGCCGTGTGCCCCTGAGCTGCGCCTGTGGGTTCTCCGAGCTGAACCTGGTGAAGCTGCGCGTCGCCGAACTCGGCGGTTTAGTGCTGGAAGAAACCTTCACCGCCAACGGCGTGGAGCTACACCTTGCACTGGCAGGGGCACACATCGACACCCTGCAAACCCAGCTCGCCGACCTGAGCCGTGGGCGCATCCTGCTGCAACGCTGAAACTGCTACTGTTAGGCGCTGAACTCCCTGAACCGCGACTTCAAAGGAAGCCTTCATGTCTACGCCAAAAACCGCACTGATCATCGGCGCCTCGCGCGGGCTGGGCCTTGGCCTGGTCAAGCAACTGCTCCAGGATGGCTGGGACGTCACCGCCACCGTGCGTGATCCGCACAAGGCCGATGCCCTCAAAGCTGTGGGCCCGGTGCAGATCGAGAAATTGGATATGGACGATCAGCAAGCCGTGATCGCCCTGGCCCAACGCTTGAAAGACCGCACCTTCGACCTGCTGTTCGTCAACGCTGGCGTCAAGGGCCCGGCGAACCAGGAGCCAGGCCACGCCACCCTCGCAGAGGTCGGCCAGCTGTTTTTCACCAACGCCGTGGCGCCGATCAACCTGGCCCAGCGCTTTGTCGGGCAGATCCGCAAAGACACCGGCGTGCTGGCGTTCATGAGTTCGGTGCTGGGCAGCGTGACCATTCCCGACGGTTCGGACCTGGCGCTGTACAAGGCCAGCAAGGCTGCCCTCAACTCAATGACCAACAGCTTTATCACCCAGTTGGGCGACCACAAGCCGACGGTTCTGTCGCTGCATCCGGGCTGGGTGAAAACCGACATGGGCGGAGAGAACGCACATATCGACGTCGACACCAGCGTGCGCGGCCTGGTGGATCAAGTAAATGCCTACACCGGCAAGGGCGGCCATCACTTCGTGGACTACAAGGGCGACACCATCGCCTGGTAAATACACCGATCAACCTGTGGAAGGGGGCTTGCTCCCGATGGCTGAGTGTCAGTCAATGCTGTGTGGACTGGTCCACCGCTATCGGGAGCAAGCCCCCCTCCCACTCTGTACCTACTCCTACAGCTAGACCCCGTAATGAACTACACGTAATCTAGCCCCCTCGCCCTCCCCGGCGACCCTGGATCAGCAGACAGGGCAACACTGAGCTGGCAAACCTGAACCCATCATTCAGAGGAGCCGGCCAATGCCTGCGACCCGTATCTGGTTAAAAAACCCCCTCGCGATTTTCACTGCCAATGGCCTCGACGCCCGTGGCGGCCTGGTGCTGCAAGACGGTGTGATCACCGAATTACTGGCCCAGGGCCAAGAACCGGCACAACCCTGCACGCAGGTGTTCGATGCTCGCGAACATGTAGTCCTGCCCGGGCTGATCAACACTCACCATCATTTCTATCAAACCCTCACCCGCGCCTGGGGCCCGGTGGTCAACCAGCCGCTGTTTCCCTGGCTGAAAACGCTGTACCCGGTATGGGCGCGGCTTACCCCGGAAAAACTCGCCCTGGCCAGCAAAGTCGCCCTGGCTGAATTGCTGCTGTCGGGCTGCACCACGGCGGCCGACCACCACTACCTGTTCCCCGATGGTTTGGAAAACGCCATTGATGTGCAGGTAGCCAGCGTGCGCGAACTGGGGATGCGCGCCATGCTCACCCGCGGCTCCATGAGCCTGGGCGAAGCCGATGGCGGCCTGCCACCGCAGCAGACCGTGCAACAAGGCCAGGTCATTCTTGACGACAGCCAGCGCCTGATCCGCGAATATCACGAGCGGGGTGACGGCGCGCAGATTCAGATTGCCCTGGCTCCGTGCTCGCCGTTTTCCGTCACCCCCGAGATCATGCAAGCCAGCGCCGAATTGGCCAACCGCCTGGATGTGCGCCTGCATACCCACTTGGCGGAAACCCTCGACGAAGAAGACTTCTGCCTGCAACGCTTCGGCCTGCGTACCGTGGATTATCTCGACAGCGTCGGCTGGCTCGGCCCACGCACCTGGCTGGCCCATGGCATTCACTTCAACCCGGATGAAATCGCACGCCTGGGCGCCGCCGGTACGGGGATCTGCCATTGCCCAAGCTCCAACATGCGCCTGGCTTCCGGTATCTGCCCGACCCTGGACCTGCTTGCCGCCGGCGCGCCCATCGGGCTGGGCGTGGACGGCTCGGCGTCCAACGATGCCTCGAACATGATCCTTGAAGCGCGTCAGGCCCTGTACATTCAGCGCCTGCGTTATGGCGCAGAAAAGATCACCCCAGAAGGCGTGCTGGGCTGGGCAACCAAAGGTTCGGCACAGTTGCTGGGCCGAACGGACATCGGTGAATTGGCCGTAGGCAAGCAGGCTGACCTGGCATTGTTCAAACTCGATGAACTGCGCTTCTCCGGTAGCCACGATCCAATTTCAGCGCTGCTGTTGTGCGGTGCAGATCGGGCGGATCGAGTGATGATCGGCGGCAAGTGGCGGGTGATCGACGGCCAAGTCGAAGGCCTGGACCTGAAAGGCTTGATCGCCGATCACACCCAGGCGGCGCGCCAACTCATCGCCGGCACCTGAGCCAGACGCCGATCAAAATGTGGGAGGGGGCCTGCTCGCTCCCACATTGGGTCTACGGCGTCATCAAAAACAGTTACAGCCCCAGCAGCGACAACATGATAAAAGTCGCAAACAACACAAAATGAGTCATCCCTTCAATGGCATTCGTCTCGCCATCGTTGAGGTTGATCGCGCTGACAATCAGCGTGATAAACACCATCACCGTCTGCACCGGCGTCATCGCCATCTGGAACGGCTGGCCGCTATAGAGCGCCATGGCTTCCATCACCGGCACCGTCAGGATCACCGTAGACAACGAAGCACCCAACGCGATATTCACCACCGACTGCATACGGTTGGCCAATGCAGCGCGCAATGCCGTCAGAATTTCCGGCGCGGCCGAGATAGCCGCCACCACAATCGCCGTGATCACCGGCGGCGCGCCCGTGCCTTCCAGGCCCAGATCCAGGGTTTTGGACATCACCTCGGCCAACGCGCCAATCACAATCACGCCAAACACCAACGTGCCTATCGAGAACGCGAGGTTAACGGGCGGTGTGTGTTCTTCTTCGGTTGATTTCTTGCGGCGTTTTTCCGGGTAGCTGTAGCTGAAGAAATAACTGTGTGGGCCTACCTGCATCCTCAGGAACAAGGTGTAGAGCACCACCATCGCGCCAATGGTGAAGGCCGAGTAAATTTTCCAATCGGCCTCGGGGATAAATTCCGGTACCACCATCGACACGCCCATGGCGGTGAGGATCATCACGCTGTAGGTGCGCGCCGAGTCATCGTTGTAGGACTGTTCGCCATGCTTGATGCCCCCCATCAAGGCGGCCAGGCCGAGAATACCGTTGATATCCAGCATCACCGCCGAGTAAATGGTATCGCGCACCAGGGTGGGCGATGGCTCGTTGCTCATCATGATCGCCAGGATCACCACTTCCACCAATACGGCCGCGAGGGTCAGGATCATGGTGCCGTAGGGGTCGCCAACCTTTTCTGCCAACTGCTCGGCGTGGTGGGCTACGCGCATTGAGGCCATTACGATAAACGCGATCAGCGCAGCACCGGCCAGCAGGGCCACCAGTTGCCCACTGTGGAGCATCCAGTGCTCCAGCGGATAAGCCGCAATGGCGGCAATCAGCGCCAGCAGCATGAATTTTTCTTGCTTGAAGTGTGTGAGCATTACGGGCCTTTTCGTGCAGCGAATCAGTCATTGATGGGGTACAGACTGCGCCAAGCCGCTAACGTTTCGTTACACCTTAGTTCAGCTCACCCTTGCGTGAGTGACACAAATACTCTCCTGCTGGTCAGGTTTTGCCGATTATTTCAGCCATGGCCTGTAGAATGCCGCCATTGCACCTGATGAGATTTTAACTATGTACGATTGGCTCAACGCCCTGCCCAAGGCTGAACTACACCTGCACCTGGAGGGTTCGCTGGAGCCTGAGTTGCTGTTCGCCCTGGCCGAGCGCAACAAGATTGCGCTGCCGTGGAACGACGTCGACACCCTGCGCAAGGCCTACGCCTTCAACAACCTGCAAGAGTTTCTCGACCTGTATTACAAAGGTGCCGATGTGCTACGCACGTCCCAGGATTTCTACGACCTGACCTGGGCCTACCTGCTGCGCTGCAAAGCCCAAAACGTGATCCACACCGAACCGTTCTTCGATCCACAAACCCACACCGACCGTGGCATCCCGTTCGAAGTCGTGCTGAACGGCATCGCCGCTGCGCTTAAAGATGGCGAGCAGCAACTGGGCATCACCAGCGGCTTGATCCTCAGCTTCCTGCGCCACCTGAGCGAAGCCGAAGCCGAGAAAACTCTCGACCAGGCCCTGCCGTTCCGTGACGCGTTCGTGGCCGTGGGCCTGGACAGCTCGGAAATGGGTCACCCGCCGAGCAAGTTCCAGCGCGTGTTCGACCGTGCCCGCCACGAAGGCTTCCTCACCGTCGCCCACGCCGGCGAAGAAGGCCCGCCCGAGTACATCTGGGAAGCGCTCGACCTGCTGAAAATCCAGCGTATCGACCACGGCGTGCGTGCCATTGAAGATGAACGCTTGATGCAGCGCATCATCGACGAACAGATCCCGCTGACGGTATGCCCGCTGTCCAACACCAAACTCTGCGTGTTCGACGACATGGCCCAGCACAACATCCTCGACATGCTCGAACGTGGCGTGAAAGTCACCGTGAACTCGGACGACCCGGCCTACTTCGGCGGTTATGTCACCGAGAACTTCCACGCGCTGCATACCTCCCTGGGCATGACCCAGGACCAGGCCAAACGCCTGGCGCAGAACAGCCTGGATGCGCGGCTCGTAAAGCCATAACCGGCCATCATTGAACGAATGCAGGCTAAATGTGGGAGGGGGCTTGCCCCCGATGGCGGTGGGTCAGTCACAGATGTGTTTACTGACACTCCCTCATCGGGAGCAAGCCCCCTCCCACATAGGTTTTGCGCTGACCTTTAGATTTGGGTGAGCTCTTCCAGCGTCTTGCCCTTGGTCTCCATCCCGAACACCCACACCACCAGCGCCGCCACGGCAAAGCACAACGCCCCCAAGGCAAATACCCCGCCCTGCCCGGTTATCGGAAATACCAACCCGGTCACCAACGGCCCCAGCAACGAGCCTACGCGGCCAATTGCTGACGCAAATCCGGAACCTGTAGCTCGCGCCGAAGTGGGATATAGCTCCGGCGTGTAGGTGTACAGCACCGCCCACATGCCAAACAGGAAAAACTGCATCAACAACCCGGAGGTGATCAGCAGGGCCACATTGCCGCCAAACACAGCACTTTGCCCATACAGAAACGCCATCACCCCGCCACCCAGCAGCGTCACGACGCACACCGGTTTACGCCCCCAGCGCTCGACCAGCCAGGCCGCCATCAAAAAGCCGGGGATCCCGCCCAGGGAAATGATCACCGTGTAATACACCGACTGGGTCACGGCGAAACCCGATTGCTGCAATAGCGCGCTCAACCACGACGTCAGCCCGTAGAACCCGAGCAAGGCAAAGAACCACACGCTCCAGATCATCATCGTGCGTTGGCGGTACTGCGCCGACCACAGCTGCTGGAACGCGGAAAAGAATGTACCTGGCGTACTCTCTACCCATGGCAGGGCCATCGGCTCCGGCAAATCGGCGCGGCCCAGGGAGTCGCGTACCTTCTGCTCGATACCCAGCAATACCTTGTCCGCCGCTTCGTGGCGCCCGGCCTGTTCCAGCCAACGCGGCGACTCCGGAATAAAGAAGCGGATGGCCAACACAAACACCGCCGGTACCGCCAACACCAGGAAGATGTCGCGCCAACCAATCACCGGCAGCAGGAAGTACGACAGCACCCCGGCGGCTACAAAGCCCAACGGCCAGAAACCATCCATCAACGCAATGTAACGCCCGCGCCGTTTGGCGGGAATCAACTCCGACAGCATCGACTGAGCAATAGGAAACTCCATGCCCATGCCAATGCCCAACAGGATCCGAAACAACGTCAACGCCTCCACCGTCTGCGCCGTGGAGCACAGGTAACTGGCAACGCCCCACAACACGATGCTCCACTGAAACACCGGTTTGCGCCCAAAGCGATCCGCGAGCATTCCAGAAAGAGAAGCACCCACAACCATGCCGAAAAAACTCGAACTGGCCAGCAACCCGGCCTGGGCCGTGCTCAAGCCAAACTCGGTTTTGATCGAGCCCAACAGAAAGGTCATCATTGCCAAGTCCATGGAGTCGAAGAAAAACGCCAAGGCAATGATGATGAAGATGACTCGGTGGTAACCGCTGATGGGCAACCGTTCCAGCCGCTGCGCTGCGCTATAACCCTGCCTGACCATGCCGCATCCCCCCGTATGAAAAATCCCCTTGGCGAGTGTGCGGCATCGTTTGTCCTGGCTATTGCTGGATGCGACCTGATTGCAGCTCTGAACGACGCGCTTAACGTGCCGCCAGCCGGCTGATCTCCCTGAGCCCTGCATCGTTGACTGACAAGGCACGCGACTCGTTGATCACGCTGATCCAGTTGGCCTGCAGAAACAGCTGCATCAACCCCGCCCCCAATGCTCCGCCCAGATGCGGTTGCTGCTGGCTCCAGTCGAAACAGTCGCACACCAGCGGCGCTGCCAGGGCCTGGATAAAAATCCCCAGGTCCGCCAAATGCTGCGCGCCCTTGACCGTAACCTCGGTACGCTGCTCATGGCGCTCGAACCATCCGGCCTCAAGCATCCGTTGATACAACTGCGCCGCCAACTCGCCGCCGAGATGGCCGTGACACCAGCGGGCACGGCGCAACAACTGCGGTGCCATCAGTGCCGGCGGCAAGGCTTGCGGTGTGCTGCGCGCCGCGCTGGCCATGGTGGTGCTGGCCAGCGCATCAATGGCGGCACTCACATCCGCAGCCGCCACGCGAAACAAGCGCTTGCCACGTCGGGCCTCGGTCCGCAGCAGACCGCTGCCGGTCAGCCGCGCCAAATGGGCATTGGCCGACGCCGGCGACAACCCGGCCAGCGTTGCCAGCTCTTCTGAAGACTTCGCCGAACCGTCCATCAGGGCCCAGAGCATGGCCGTGCGTTTGGGCTCGGCAAGCAAGCTGGCGATCTGACTGATGCAAGGTGCTGCTTCCATGTATTCACTCCCTGTAAGACCATTTTTCTGCTGCGGTTGACGCCAAAGTATAGGTGCGCACGCAGCAGGTTCCGCGGCCTCCGACAGCTCGGATCAGGACAGGGTATGAGTGAAATTTCCGATCATTACGCAGGCTATTGCCCAGTCGCCGTTCGCCCCGGTCGTTGCGCCGCCAAGGTCGCACAGCGGGACACGAGCATCTCCCGCAGCAGATTGATGGGTTTGCTCAATTGCGCACGATGGGCACATAGCAAGTTGAGCGGTGTGCGCTCGCCCTGCAGCTGCGGCAGGATCAAACGCAAGCGCCCGGCCAGCACGTCGGTGCTGATATCCAACCAGGATTTGTAAGCGATGCCCATGCCCGCCACCGCCCAGCGCCGCACCACATCGGCGTCATCACTGAACCGGTCACCACTGACTGTCAGGCTCACGTGGCGCTTGCCATCATAAAACCCCCAATGGTCATGCACCCGGCTGCCGAGCATGTACAGCAGGCAATTGTGCTGGGCCAGTTGCTCCAGATGCTGGGGTTCGCCATGCCGGGCGAGGTAGCTCGGCGCGGCGCACAGCACACGAATATTGTCCGGGGCGATGGGCAGAGCCACCAGGCTGGAATCTTCGGGTTCACCATAGCGCAGGGCTATGTCCACTGGCTGGCGGAACAGGTCGGCAATGCGATCGCCCAGCAACAGGCGCACGTTCAGTTGCGGGTGTTGCTGCTGGAACTCATCCAGCCACGGCAACAGCTGGTTGCGACCAAAATCCGACGGCGCCGACAATTGCAGCACGCCGCTCACATGATCCTGGCCACTGGCCAATAAGCGCCGGCCATCGTCCAGCGCGCTTAATGACGCACGCGCATATTCCAGGAAGCCCTCGCCTTCGGCAGTCAGGCGCAGGCTGCGGGTGGAGCGCGCCAGCAAACGCGTGCCCAGCTGCTGTTCGATACGCTTGAGCGCGGCGCTGGCCACTGCCGGTGACAGGTCCATCACCCGTGCCGCCGCCGACAGGCTGCCCAGGTCCGCGGCACGTACAAACAACTGCAAATCATCAAAACGCAGCATGGAATTCCGCCCATTATCAAAATTTGGTTGAAACAGACTGCTGTTTTAGCCGCTTTTATCTGCGTAGGAAATAGCCAATCATCTGCCCATCCCGTTCTTAGCTATATCACTCAGACCTTTTACCGGAGCCCTCATGAAAGCCATTGCCTACTACACGTCATTGCCGATCAATGATCCAAAATCCCTGCAAGATATAGAGCTGCCGGAGCCCGTGGCCGGCCCGCGCGACCTGCTGGTGGAAGTCAAAGCCATCTCGGTCAACCCGGTGGACACCAAGGTGCGCCACAACGTCGCCCCGGAAAATGGCGACGCCAAGGTGTTGGGCTGGGACGTGGCCGGTGTGGTCAAGGCGGTCGGCAGCGATGTGACGCTGTTCAAAGCCGGTGACAAGGTGTTCTACGCCGGCTCCCTGGTGCGCCCAGGAGGCAACAGCGAACTGCATACGGTCGATGAACGCATCGTCGGCCATATGCCCAAAAGCCTGGGGTTTGCCGAAGCGGCCGCGCTGCCGTTGACCGCCATCACCGCGTGGGAGCTGCTGTTTGAACGTTTGCAAATACCCGAAGGCCAGGAAGATCACGGCCAGAGCCTGCTGATCGTCGGCGCTGCCGGCGGCGTGGGGTCGATCCTGACCCAACTGGCCAACCAACTCACGGCGCTGAAAGTCATCGGTACCGCCTCGCGCCCCGAGACTCAGGAATGGGCCAAAGCCTTGGGCGCCCACGTAGTGATCGACCACAGCCAGCCGCTGAGCGAAGCACTGAAACAGGCAGGCCTTGGGCAAGTGACCCACGTCGCCAGCCTGACCCAAACCGAGCATCACCTGGATCAACTGGTGGAAGCGCTGCAACCCCAAGGCAAGCTGGCGTTGATCGACGACCCCAAGGCGCTGGATGTAAGCAAGCTCAAGCGCAAGAGCCTGTCGCTGCACTGGGAGTTCATGTACACCCGCTCGATGTTCGAGACCCCCGACATGATCGAGCAGCACAACCTGCTTAACCGCGTGGCCGATCTGATCGACGCCGGCACCCTGAAAACCACGGTGGGCGAGCATTTCGGTGTGATCAATGCAGCCAATGTGCGCCGTGCCCACGCGCTGCTGGAAAGCGGCAAGGCCAAGGGCAAGATCGTGCTGGAAGGGTTCTGAAAAAACGACTGTCAGTGTCGTCCGT
Source organism: Pseudomonas sp. 910_23 (assembly GCF_052850795.1). Lineage (NCBI taxonomy): Bacteria > Pseudomonadati > Pseudomonadota > Gammaproteobacteria > Pseudomonadales > Pseudomonadaceae > Pseudomonas > Pseudomonas sp. 910_23. Next base: position 16,089 of record NZ_VXCZ01000033.1, read on the forward strand.
TATTCATGTAAGTAATGGACGACACCATTAGTCTGAGAGTTGACCCTTGTCATATTTTTAAGGGGATTCGGGTTTATATTGGCCGCCTTTGCCACGAGTCTTTTACGCGAGGAAGTCAGCAATGAAGATCCTGATAAAAGCGTCAGCAAAATCCCCAGGCAGCCAATGGCAGGTTCGTCTCGACGGCGAAGCCATCACCTTTCGCAGTGAAGCCGAGGCCCGCGCCTTCGTTGACACCCTGCAAGCGCGAATCCAGGCCCCCCACCGTTTCCCCCTCGGCCAGCAGCGCTCTGCCGCTGGCTGACCCGTCTATCAGACCTGCGCCTGCGTGGCCCTTGCCCGTTGCAGGCGCTGGGTCGACATTGCAATCGTTACCGCCAGCACGCCGCACAAGCTGATGACCACGGCCATCGGCATCGCCGTACCATCATGCAACACGCCGACCAGCGACGCCGCACCCGCCGCCACGCCGAACTGGATACACCCGAGCAACGCCGAGGCACTGCCCGCCCGTGCGCCTTGCCCGCTCATGGCACAGGCCGAGGTGTTCGGCAAAATGCAGCCCAGGCTGGCGATGCAGATAAACAGCGGCACCAGCAACGGCCACAGCGCCTCAGTGCGCAGCGCGGCAATCCCCAGCAGCGTCAACGCCGCCGCCACGTAGACCCACACCGTACGCGACAGCAAAAACGCCGGGCCACGCTTGGCCAGCAACCGCGCATTCAACTGCGCCACCAGGATAAAGCCGGCTGCGTTGGAACCGAACAACCAGCCGTAATGCTCGGCAGGCACGCCGTAGAGTTTGATAAATACGAAGGGGGAGCCGGCGATGTAGGCAAACATCCCGGCAATCGAGATGCCGCCGGTCAAGGCATAGCCCAGGTACACGCGGTCCGACAACAGCGAGCCGTAGCGGCGCAACGAACCAGACAATGGCTGGCGCGGCTGATCGGCCGGGAAGGTTTCCGGCAAGCCGACTGCCACGGCAATAGCCGCCATCACGCTGAACAACGACAGTGCCAGGAAAATCGATTGCCAGCCCCACACCCCGACCATCAGCCCACCCGCCAATGGCGCAAGGATCGGCGCCAGGCCGGTGACCAGCATCAGTTGCGAATACACCTTGGCCGAGCCCACCGCGTCGCACTTGTCACTGACCACCGCCCGGGAAATCACCATGCCTGCACAACCGCCAAGGGCCTGCACGAAACGCGCGCCGATCAGCCACTCCAGCGACGGCGCGTAGGCACAGGCGAAGGATGCGAGGGTAAACAAGGTGACGCCGCTGAGCAGCGGCACGCGCCGACCGAAACGGTCAGCCAGCGGGCCGTAGATCAATTGACCGATAGCCAGGCCGGCGAAATACACCGCCAAGGTTAACTGGATATGTTTTTCGTCAGTGGCAAAGGCCGTGGCCATGGCCGGAAAGCCCGGCAGGTAGAAGTCGATCGCCAACGGCGCGAAGGCGCTCAAGGCGCCCAGAATCAGGATTATGCGAAGGTTCATCAGACACCCAAGTGAGTCGGCAGCTCGACAGTCTAGCCGCGCTTGGGTGCCGTGAACATTACGTTAGGTCGCTAACGATCAGAAAAAATCACGCCAGTTTGGCGGTGTAGCCCTCCTCGGTGATCAGTTGGATGACCTTATCCGAGGGCAGACTGCTTGCCACGCGCACTTCTTTAGTGCCCAAATCTACTTCGACACTCGCTGCCGGGTCCTGGCTCTGTACCGCCTGGGTCACTGATCGAACGCAATGGCCGCAGGTCATTCCTTCAACATTGAATATTTGCATGACATGACTCCTTTGATGAGGTTGAACCCAGTCTCAAGCTTGCCATGATGGCAAGGTCAAGTTTCAAAAAAATCGGCCGGGCTGGTATTCGCAAGCGACGTCGGCCAAGCTTCAACTTTCCTCGCTGTGAACCATGGAGCATTCGCCATGCGCTGGTCGTTTTTTGCCCTTGCCGGCCTGATGAGCTTGTCTGCCGCTGCGCCCCAAGCTCTCGCCGCTGAAGATTATGCGGTGCTGATCATTTCCCGCGAACGCCTGGAAGTACCCACCAATTGCGAAATTGGCCTGTATCTTCAGGACCAACTGGCCGGACGCCTGTTCCAGGAACAAGCCACCTCGTTCAATCTGCCCGCAGGTAACGTGTCGCTGCGCCTCAAGCTATTGCCAGGCCAGTCCCCGGGCTGCCAGCCAGGGATGCTGGCGCCGGCGGCGCAGAACATTACGTTGAAAGCCGGTGATGTCCGCAAATTGCGTATTGCCCAGGGCCAGGACGGCATGTACCTCAAACCTGCCGCATTGGAATACTGAAGACGCTTGACCTTCCCCACAGGTTAAGGTTGATCCTAGTGGCAACTTCTTCTGGAGGACTGCCCCATGAATGGATCCACCACATTTGACTTGCCCATCGGCGGCATGACCTGCGCCAGCTGTGCCGGCCGCGTCGAACGCGCGCTGGGCAAGGTGCCGGGGGTGCAACGCGTGAGCGTCAACCTGGCCAACGAACGCGCCCATATCGAAGTGCTCGGCCCGATGGATGCCAGCGTGTTGATCGCCGCAGTCGACAAGGCCGGCTACACCGCCACCCTGCCACAAAGCGAAACCGCCACCGAAGCCGACCAGGCCGGGCGCCTGCGCCGCGAACGCTGGGCGCTGGTGGCGGGGATTGTGCTGGCGCTGCCCTTGGTGCTGCCGATGCTGGTAGAACCCTTCGGCCTGCACTGGATGCTCCCGGCCTGGATACAGTTCGCCCTGGCTACACCGGTGCAATTTATTCTGGGTGCGCGCTTTTACGTCGCCGCGTGGAAAGCCGTACGCGCCGGCGCCGGCAACATGGACCTGCTGGTGGCGATCGGCACCAGCGCCGGCTACGGCCTGAGTATCTATGAATGGCTCACCGCCGCCCCAGGCGTGACGCCGCACCTGTACTTCGAAGCCTCAGCGGTGGTCATCGCTCTGGTGTTGCTGGGCAAATACCTGGAAAGCCGCGCCAAGCGCCAGACCGCCAGCGCCATCCGCGCCCTTGAAGCCTTGCGTCCGGAACGGGCGATCCGCGTGCTGGATGGCCGCGAAGAAGACGTCGCGATCAATGCCTTGAAGCACGGTGACCTGGTGCTGGTCAAACCCGGCGAACGCTTCCCGGTGGACGGCGAGGTGGTGGAAGGCCAAAGCCATGCCGATGAAGCGCTGATCAGCGGCGAAAGCCTGCCGGTGCCGAAACAGCCCGGCGACCCGGTCACCGGTGGTGCCATCAACGGTGAAGGCCGTTTGCTGGTGCGCACCCTGGCCCTGGGCGCGGAGAGCGTGCTGGCGCGCATCATCCGCCTGGTCGAAGACGCCCAGGCCGCCAAGGCACCGATCCAGAAACTGGTGGATAAAGTCAGCCAGGTGTTCGTACCGGCCGTGTTGGTATTGGCACTGATCACCGTAGTGGGCTGGTGGTTGTATGGCGCATCGCTGGAAACCGCGATCATCAATGCGGTCGCCGTGCTGGTGATCGCCTGCCCTTGTGCCCTGGGCCTGGCCACGCCGACCGCGATCATGGCCGGCACCGGCGTCGCAGCACGCCACGGTATTCTGATCAAGGATGCCGAAGCCCTGGAACGCGCCCATGCCGTGAGCGCCGTAGTGTTCGACAAGACCGGCACCCTGACCTCCGGCGCGCCAAAAATTGCGCATCTGGCGGCGGTGGACGGCGATGAATCCCTCTTATTGCAACAGGCCGGCGCCTTGCAACGCGGCAGTGAACACCCGCTGGCCAAGGCCGTGCTGGATGCCTGCCAAGAGAAAGGTCTGGACGTGGCCGATGTGAGCGCCAGCCAATCCCTGACCGGACGCGGCATTGCCGGTACGCTGGACGGTCGCCCACTGGCGCTTGGCAATCGACGCCTGCTGGAGGAAACCGGTCTGGACGCAGGCGATTTGGCTCAGCGCGCCAAGGAATGGGAAGCCGAAGGCCGCACCTTGTCCTGGCTGATCGAGCAAGGTGCGCAACCGCGTGTGCTGGGCCTGTTTGCGTTTGGCGACACCCTCAAGCCCGGCGCACTTGAGGCGGTGCAACAACTCAAGGCGCAGCACATCAGCAGCCACCTGATTACCGGCGATAACCACGGCAGTGCACGGGTCGTTGCGCAGGCATTGGGGATCGATGACGTGCACGCCGAAGTGCTGCCGGCCTACAAAGCTGCCGCCGTTGCCGAGCTGAAAAAAACCGGGGTGGTGGCCATGGTGGGCGACGGTATCAATGATGCCCCGGCGCTGGCCGCTGCCGATATCGGCATTGCCATGGGCGGCGGCACCGACGTGGCCATGCACGCCGCCGGTATCACCCTGATGCGCGGCGACCCGCGCCTGGTGCCGGCCGCGCTGGAGATCAGCCGCAAGACTTATGCAAAAATTCGACAGAATCTGTTCTGGGCCTTTGTGTATAACTTGATCGGCATTCCCCTGGCCGCCTTCGGCCTGCTCAACCCGGTACTGGCTGGGGCTGCCATGGCCTTGTCCAGCGTCAGCGTGGTGAGCAATGCACTGCTGTTGAAAACCTGGAAACCCAAGGACCTGGAGGATCAACGCCCATGAACATCGGCCAAGCCGCCCGCACCAGCGGGCTGAGTGCAAAGATGATTCGCTACTATGAATCCATCGGCCTGCTGAAAACGGCCCATCGCACCGATAGCGGCTACCGTGTGTATGGCCACGACGACCTGCACACCCTGACGTTTATCAAGCGCTCGCGGGACCTGGGGTTTTCGTTGGAAGAGGTCGGCAAGCTGCTGACCTTGTGGGAAGACCGGCAGCGGGCCAGCGCCGACGTAAAAGCCCTGGCGCGCCAGCACATAGACGAGCTCAACCACAAGATTCGCGAGTTGGGGCAACTGCGCGACACCCTGCAGGACCTGATGGAGCACTGCCAGGGCGATCATCGGCCCGATTGCCCGATACTCAAGGAGTTGGCGGCGGGGAACTGCTGTGCCTGATGCTCTAACTGGATAAACACAAACCCAAATGTGGGAGGGGGCTTGCTCCCGATGAGGGAGTGTCAGTAAACACATCTGTCGCTGACACACCGCCATCGGGAGCAAGCCCCCTCCCACATTTTGAACCTCATCTATCCTGAGATCACTGCATCCAAGGCGGCGGCGGTGGCTCGTCCGGCACTTTGCTCGGTGGCGCATCGTCTGCCGCGCGAATCGCCTGGCGACGCTCTTCATCCAGCCGCGCCGCTTCGATTTCGCGAATCACACCGCCTACGTCCGCCAGCTCTTCCGGTTCGTCGAACTCACCGGTCAACACACTGGCCGGGTGCAAGGTGCCGGCTTCGTACAGCGCCCACATTTCCTTGGCGTACTTGGTCTTCTTCAGCTCCGGGGCAAAGCGTCCAAAGTAGGAAGCCATGTTGCCCACGTCCCGCTCCAGCATGTTGAAGGCGTGGTTGTTGCCCGCCGCATCCACTGCCTGGGGCAGGTCGATGATCACCGGGCCCGTCGGCGTAAGCAGTACGTTGAACTCGGAAAGGTCACCATGCACCAGGCCGGTGCACAACATCAGCACGATCTGCGAGATCAGAAAGGCGTGGTACTCGCGCGCCTGGTCCGGCTCCAGCACCACGTCATTCAGGCGCGGCGCTGCATCACCGTACTCGTCGGCCACTAGCTCCATCAACAGCACGCCCTCAAGGAAGTCGTACGGCTTGGGCACGCGAACGCCCGCACCGGCGAGGCGGAACAGCGCCGCCACTTCGGCGTTCTGCCAGGCATCTTCGGTTTCTTTCTTGCCGAACTTGGAGCCCTTGGCCATGGCCCGGGCCTGGCGGCTGTTACGGACCTTTCGGCCTTCCTGGTATTCGGCCGCCTGACGAAAACTTCGTTTGTTCGCCTCCTTGTAAACCTTCGCGCAACGCAATTCGTTGCCGCAGCGCACCACATAAACAGCTGCTTCTTTACCACTCATGAGTGGGCGCAGCACTTCGTCGACCAGACCGTCTTCGATCAGGGGTTCAATGCGTTTAGGAGTCTTCATCAGCTTTTATTGTGGGTCCTGTATTACCAAACACGCGTGTGGCACTCGTTATACGGCAATCAGCTCGCCGGTGGGAGAGGCTACCGACCTCTGACCCCTTCAGAATGCATGCAATGGGCCAATTTTTTTGGCAATCAGCGTTCGATAATCGCTGTCACCCCTTGGCCGCCAGCAGCACAGATCGAAATCAACCCCCGCCCTTTGCCCGCCGCATCCAGCAACTTGGCGAGGTTGGCAACGATGCGCCCGCCGGTGGCGGCAAATGGATGGCCTGCCGCCAAAGAACTGCCCTTGACGTTGAGCCGGCTGCGATCGATAGCCCCCAACGGAGCATCCAGGCCCAGGCGCGTCTTGCAGTAATCGGCGTCTTCCCACGCCTTGAGCGTGCACAACACCTGGGCAGCAAAGGCTTCGTGGATCTCGTAGTAATCAAAATCCTGCAAGGTCAGGCCATTGCGGGCCAGCAAGCGCGGCACCGCATACACCGGCGCCATCAACAGGCCCTCGGCACCGTTGACGAAATCCACCGCCGCCGCTTCGCCATCACGCAGGTACGCAAGGATCGGCAGCCCCCGCTCCTTGGCCCACGCTTCACTGCCCAGCAGCACCAGGGAGGCACCATCGGTCAGCGGCGTAGAGTTGCCGGCGGTCAGCGTGCCCTTTTCGCTACGCTCGAAGGCCGGCTTGAGGGCGGCGAGTTTTTCCAGGGTCAGGTCGGGGCGCAGGTTGTTGTCACGGGTGAGGCCGAGAAACGGCGTGAGCAAATCGTTGTGCCAGCCTTCGGCGTAAGACGCGGCCATCTTTTGATGACTCTCCAACGCCAGCTGGTCTTGGTCGGCACGCGGGATCTGCCAGGTCTGGGCCATCAGTTCGCAGTGTTGGCCCATGGACAGCCCAGTGCGCGGTTCGCCATTGCGCGGCAGTTCCGGCTTGAGGTGCTGGGGACGAAGTTGTAACAGAATTTTTAATTTGTCTGCCATGGATTTGCTGCGGTTGGCTTTGAGTAGCAGCTTGCGTAGCCCTTCATTCACGCCAATCGGTGCATCGGACGTGGTGTCCACCCCGCCGGCAATGCCGCACTCGATCTGGCCCAGCGCGATTTTGTTGGCCACCAGCAACGCCGCTTCCAGGCCGGTGCCACAGGCTTGCTGGATGTCGTACGCGGGGGTCTGCGGCGACAACCGCGAGCCGAGCACGCATTCGCGCGTCAGGTTGAAATCGCGGGAATGCTTGAGCACCGCGCCGGCGGCCACCTCGCCCATGCGCAGGCCATGCAGGTTGTAGCGCTCGATCAGGCCCTCCAGGGCGGCGGTGAGCATCGCCTGGTTACTCGCCGTGGCGTAAGGGCCATTGGAGCGGGCGAAAGGAATGCGGTTACCGCCAATGATCGCCACTCGGCGCAATTGAGTCATGAAAAGCTCCCTCTGTCGGTTATGGGCTTGATCACTGAGCCTAGTCGAACGACTGCTACCCTGGGATGGTCAACCCTTTGAACCCCAGCCTTCGGAGAGCGTTCCATGTCTGACCGTTATATCGACTTCGCCAACTCAAGCCTCGGCCATCGCCTGGTCGCCGCCATTGGCCTGCCGTCACCGGTACGCCTGGAACGCTGGCAAGCCGGACGCCTGCGCCCGGTCGAAGGCGCACTGTTGCTGGGCGGCGGCGCATTGACGAGCAAGGTGCTGGCGTTTGCCAATCGGCTCACCGACGCCATCTACAGCTACGGCGCAGAAGCCTCGACGGCATCCGTGTGGATTCCCGGGCACGGCCCCAAGCTCAAGGCGGTGGTGTTCGACGCCAGTGACTTGAAGCACACCGACCAACTCAAGCAACTGCGTGAGTTCTTCCAGCCATTGCTGAAAAACCTAGACCATAGCGCGCACCTGGTGATCCTCGGCCGTGCGCCGGAAAGCCTCAGCGACCCGTTTGCCGCCAGCGCCCAGCGCGCCCTGGAAGGCTTCAGCCGCTCGCTGGCCAAGGAACTGCGCAGCGGTGGCGTGTTGCAGTTGCTGTATGTGGGTGACGGGGCCGAGGACCAATTAGAGGGCGCGCTGCGGTTTTTCCTCTCGCCCAAAAGCGCTTACATTTCTGGCCAGGTCATTCGCCTGTCAGCCTGCGACACCCCGGTCGAAGACTGGACGCGCCCGCTGGCGGGGCGCAAGGCGCTGGTCACTGGCGCCGCCCGGGGCATCGGTGCGTCCATCGCCGAAACCCTGGCCCGCGACGGTGCCGAGGTGATTTTGCTCGATGTGCCCCAAGCCAAGGCCGACCTCGAAGCCCTGGCCGCACGCCTGAATGCGCGTACGGTGGTGCTGGATATCTGCGCCGAAGACGCCGCCAGCCAGTTGGTCGAGCACTTGCCCGACGGGCTCGATATCCTGGTGCACAACGCCGGCATCACCCGTGACAAAACCCTGGCCAACATGACGCCCGAATACTGGGACGCAGTGCTGGCGGTGAATCTCAATGCTCCGCAAGTGCTGACCAAGGCCCTGCTCGACAGCGGCACTCTGCACGACAACGCACGGGTCGTGCTGCTGGCGTCCATCAGTGGCATCGCCGGCAATCGTGGGCAAACCAACTATGCCGCGAGCAAGGCCGGTTTGATCGGCCTGGCCCAGGCATGGGCGCCCCTTTTGAAGCAACGCGGGATCAGCATCAACGCCGTGGCGCCGGGCTTTATCGAAACCCAGATGACCGCACACATCCCGTTTGCCCTGCGTGAGGCCGGGCGACGCATGAGTTCGCTTGGCCAGGGTGGCATGCCACAGGACGTGGCCGAAGCCGTGGCCTGGCTCGGCCAGCCGGGCTCCGGTGCCGTCAGCGGCCAGGCGCTGCGTGTGTGTGGGCAAAGTCTTCTGGGAGCATAAGCATGCAATGGCAAACCTTGGACAGCACACCGTCGCTACTCCCGCTGTACTGGCGTGCGGCACTCAAGCGCAAGATCACCGGCAGCACGTTGCCCGAACGCGGCTGGCGCTGTCGGGTCAGCGTCGATCCCAAGGCCGTCGCGGCGTACCGCAAGGTCTGCGGGTTCACCGACAGCCCGATGCTGCCAGCGACTTACCCGCACATCCTGGCGTTCGGTCTGCAACTGCAACTGCTGACCGACAAGGCGTTTCCGTTTCCGCTGTTGGGGCTGGTCCACCTGAGCAATCGCATCCGCATTCACCGGCCTCTGGGCGGCGTGGGAGAGCTGAGCATCGGTGTGTACGCGCACAACCTACAGCCCCACGCCAAGGGCGCGACCTTTGACATTGCGACCGTGGTCGAAGATGCCCTTGGACTGCTATGGGAAGCCGAAAGCCAGATGCTCTGTCGTGGCGTAAAGCTTGAAGGCGAATCGCTGAATAACAGCGTGCACGTCCCAAGGCCGCTCAACGAACTGACACGCTGGAAGGCGCCCACCGATATCGGTCGCCGCTATGCCCGCGTGTCCGGCGATTACAACCCCATCCATCTCAGTGCGCCTACGGCCAAGCTGTTCGGTTTTCCCCAAGCCATCGCCCATGGGCTGTGGAACAAGGCCCGCACGCTCGCGGCGCTGGGAGAACACCTGCCGGCCGCCAATATTGAAATCAATGTCGCGTTCAGGAAACCCGTGCGCCTGCCCGGTGAAGTGATATTGATGAGCAGCGCAGCCGGTTCCAGTGGCGAGTTGGAACTTAAAGGGCCGGGCGGCATTGAGCATATGTTCGGAAAGTGGCAGCCGCTCGCCTGAAAAAACCGATTAATTGTATATATACACCCAAAGTTATAGCGGACCTTACGAGGTCCGCTTATTTATTCAAACTGCTGATTTAAATCATATAAATATTATTAAACACTCTTACTCTATACCCTTTGTATTAGTCGCTAAGTCGACCAATGCCTGGAGTATATAAATTATTAATACCAAGTTGAGCGTTGTGCGAAAGAGTGCCATGGCCTGAGATAGAACCACGGACAAACCTATTGCTGCCCCAAGAAGTTGCGAAGGTTTGAAACAACCCAGGTTGTACCAGGTGCAAGGAACTCAATCATGAAAACTCAAGTCGTGTTGTGGAAAGCAAGTACCGCGTTGGCCCTGATTCTGGCAATGAGCCTCGGCGGCTGCAGCAGCGGTGGCGGCGGGCATAAATCCAGCGTGGCAGCGTCATCGCCAGATGCTGGCGCAGGTGCTGGTACTGGTGGTGGTGACGGCGGCACAGGCGGTGGTACCGGTGGTGGTGACGGCGGCGCGGGCGGTGGTACCGGGGGCGGTGACGGCGGCACAGGCGGTGGTACCGGTGGCGGTGACGGCGGCACAGGCGGTGGTACCGGTGGCGGTGACGGCGGCACGGGCGGTGGTACCGGTGGCGGTGACGGCGGCACGGGCGGCGGCACGGGCGGTGGTACGGGCGGTGGTACCGGTGGCGGTGACGGCGGCACGGGCGGTGGTACCGGTGGCGGTACTGGTGGCGGCACGGGCGGCGGAACCGGTGGCGGCACCGGTGGCGGCACCGGCGGCGGCACAGGTTCAACAACTACCCCGCTGGTTACTGGGCAGATCGCCGGTACGCTCGGCACCACTGTGGGCAATGTAGGCGCAGCAGTGGGTGATCTTGGCTCTACCTTGAACGGTGTGCCCATCGTCGGTGTTACCGCTGGCGGCCTGGTGACCTCGGCCGGCACTGCCGTCACCAGCATCGGCACAGGTGTGACCAACGGGTTGGGCTCACTGGGCACCAATACCAACTCCCTGGGCGTTACTGTGGCAGGTGTCGGGAATGGCGTCGCCGACCTGGGCGGCGGCATCTCGACCACCGGCCAATCACTGTCGACGACCCTCGGCGGTGTACCCGTCGTCGGCGGCCTGACAGGTGGCGTAGGCACTGCAGTCGGCGGCGTAGTGGATAAAGTCGGCACTACGGTAACCATGCTCGGCGATACCCTCAGTACCGCCAGCACCACCGGCCCATTGGGCTCGTTGACCAACACCCTCGGCGGCAAAGTAGTGGTGCCTGTGGTATCGCTGGTGGAAAACACCACCGGCAACCTGGGCACGGCAACCGGCCTGGGCACTCCAGTCAATGGCCTGCTGGATAAAGTCGGCTCGACGGTCACCAGCCTGGGGACTCAAGTCGCCAGTACTGGCGGTACCGGCAACCCTGTCACTACCGTGGTCGGCAGCGTGCTGACTGGCGTTGGCGGCACGCTCGACAAGTCTGGCGGCTATGTCGCCCCAACCGGTGGCACCGCAGCTCCCGGCATTCCAGAACTGGTCGGCGGCCTGGTCAGCAACGTCGGTACCGGCCTGAATGTCGGCAACACCAATGGCACGGTCAGTGCAGCGGGTGTAACCGGTGGCGCGCTGGGCAACACCATCGCTTCGGTAGGGACTGTGCTGGGTGGTACAGGTGTCGCCAACACAGGCGCCACGGCACCAGTCGCGGCAGTGGCAACCAATGTCGGCGCCGCGCTTAACCCGGTCACATCCGGCGTCACCGCGCTGACGCAAAACATCGGTACTACCACTGGCGTTGGCGCTCCGGTCAACGGCCTGGTGACGCAAGTGGGAGGGGCAGTCAGCAGCGTAGGCACCAACCTGACTGCCGCCAATGCCAACCCGGTCACCAACGCAGTGGGCACCACCGTAACGGCTGTCGGCAACACTGTAGGTTCGGTGGGTGGCTTGGTCACCGGCGGCACTACCGGCACCAGCGGTGGCCTACTCGGTGGCTTGAACATCGGCGCCACCACCACGACCACAGGCACTGCCACAACCACCGGCGGCACTACAGCCACTGGCGGTCTGGGCGGTTTGTTGAACGGCCTGACCGGCAAATAGAAATGCACCTGGCCGATTAGACGGCCTCCCCTACAGCGCCTACGCTTGGTTGAGACGAGAGACCCTAAATAAGTCTCTCGTCTTTTTTATGGGCGACGCCTTGTGTGATGAGCCGCCACCCTCCCGAACCGAGTCCCAGAACCCGGCGGGCCCGAAGCGCTGCTGCAGTTGACCATGGAGTGTCCTATGCGCGTATTAACGCCGTTGTTAATGCTAACCCTCAGCGCTTACGCCCAGGCCGAGCCCCTTCCCAGCTTTTTGAACAGCAATGACACCGTGCGCACCTTGCCGGTACCCAACCTACCCGCCGATGCCTATCGACCGGCCACACCACAAACCCAAGTGCCTGAAACACCGCCGACTGCCGGCCAGCCCCTGTTGATGGACACCAAGGTCACCATTCGCAAGCTGCAGATCGAAGGCGGCACCATTTACCCGCTGACCGAGACGGCCCAAGTCTACGCACCGCTGATTGGCCGCGAGACCAACCTCGCGCAATTGATCGAAGCAACCCGTGGCATCACCCGCCGCTACCAGGAGGACGGCTACCTGCTGTCCTACGCGTTCCTGCCACAGCAGAATTTCGAAAACGGCCTGGTCCGCGTTGTTTTGGTGGAGGGTTACATCAAGGACTACCAGCAAACCGGCGATATCGGCTCGGTGTCGGCCTACGTCGACAAACTGGCGAAAAAGCTGTTGGCCGAACGCCCGCTGACGCGCAAGACCTTCGAGCGCTACACCACGCTGATGAGCCGCATTCCCGGCCTGACCGTACAAGCCCAGGTGCCACCGCCCGGCACCACCGATGGCGCCACGCACATGCAGATCCAGGCCAGCCGCAAACCTTTCACCACCAGCATGAGCCTGGTGCAGAAAAGCCGTGGCGGTACGCAAGCCTTGCTCAGCGCCACCAGCAATTCGCAAACGTTCATGGGCGAACAACTGACCGTCAGCGGCCTGTTCCCACCCGGCGAGGACAAAGAGCATTACTACCGTGTGGACTACAACCAGTTCATCAATGCCGAGGGCACCCAACTGGCACTCGCAGCCGAACGTTACCGCGCCGACCCCAACAGCAGCGTGCAACTGGACGGCGGCTTCGAGCTCAAGCCGCACCAGTCGATCGATCGCTATTCCATCGGCCTGAGCCACCCGTTTATCGCCTCTCCCACCGAGTCATTGAGCCTGGGCACACGCCTGTACGTGGTGGACCAGACCACCCGTTACAAGCTGGTGGGCTACCCGCTGAGTTTCGACATCGAATCCAACCTGCGCGCCCTCGCCTTCGAGGGTGATTGGCGCAAGGCCGACGCACGCCGGTTACGCATCATCAGCGGCGGCCTGTACCAAGGCATCGACGGTTTGGGCGCCAAGGCGCGCAGTGACCTGGACGTGGCAAAACCCGACCTCGATTTCTTCCGCCTGCGCCTCTCCGGCGTGCAAAGCGACAAGTTCTTCGACAACTGGCAAGGCGTGCTCTCAGGTGCGTTGTACTGGAGCAACAACACGCTGCCTGACAGCGAACGTGCCACCTTCGGCGGGCAAAACTTCGGGCGTGGCTATCCTGATGATCAAGGCTCGGGCGACAAGGGCTGGGGGGTGGCGTACGAGGTCAACTACAGCTTCAACCGTGCTGGCAACTGGGTGAAGGTTTTGCAACCCTACGTGGTGCTCGACCGCGCCAAGACCTGGTTCAACGACCTGCCGGTCAAGGCCAGCGACATGTCTTCGGCGGCAGTGGGGTTACGCTTTGGCGATAACAAGTACTACAACATCGCCCTGGAGGCGGCCAAGCCGATGTCGGATATCGCCCTGGACAGTTTTAACCGCAGGCCACGGTATACGCTGAGTTTCAGTTATCAGCTTTGAGGAGCTTGATGCCTTGATCATTTGTTGGATCAGACTCGGTGAAAAATGTGGGAGGGGCGGTGCGACGATTCGACTTGCTCCCGATGGCGGCCTCAGGGCCGACCAGGATGTTGGATTAGACCGAGTACATATCCGTTATTTAGGTAACGGCCACTATTGGTTCCGCTTTTACAGCGGGTCACTTTTGGAAAAGAGCCCCAAAAGTAACCAAAAGG
>NZ_VXCZ01000034.1:0-18891 GCF_052850795.1 Pseudomonas sp. 910_23
ATCAACCTGCGAGGCTTACTTGCCCTGCCAGCGTTTCAGCACCAGGGTGGCATTGGTGCCACCGAAGCCGAAGCTGTTGCTCATCACGGTGTCGATTTTTGCATCTTCACGGGTCTTGGTCAGGATCGGCATATCAGCAACGGCTGGGTCCAGCTCGTCGATGTTGGCCGAGCCGGCCATGAAGTTGCCTTCCATCATCAGCAGGCAGTAGATCGCTTCGTGAACGCCGGCGGCGCCCAGGGAGTGACCCGACAGGCTCTTGGTAGAGCTGATGGCCGGAGCCTTGTCGCCGAATACCGCGCGCACGCCTTCCATTTCCTTGGCGTCGCCGACCGGAGTCGAGGTGCCGTGGGTGTTCAGGTAGTCGATTGGGGTATCAACGGTGGACATGGCCATCTGCATGCAGCGGATCGCGCCTTCGCCGCTTGGGGCAACCATGTCGTAGCCGTCGGACGTCGCGCCGTAGCCGACGATTTCCGCGTAGATCTTGGCGCCGCGGGCCAGAGCGTGTTCCAGCTCTTCAACCACGACCATGCCGCCACCGCCGGCGATGACGAAACCGTCACGCTTGGCGTCGTAGGCGCGAGAGGCTTTCTCTGGGGTTTCGTTGTACTGGGTGGACAGTGCGCCCATGGCGTCGAACAGGAACGACTGGCTCCAATGTTCTTCTTCACCGCCGCCGGCGAATACGATGTCCTGCTTGCCCAGCTGGATCTGCTCAACGGCAGTCCCGATGCAGTGGGCGCTGGTGGCGCACGCGGAGGAGATCGAGTAGTTCACGCCCTTGATGGCGAACGGCGTCGCCAGGCAGGCGGAAACGGTGCTGCCCATGGTCCGCGTTACACGGTACGGGCCAACGCGCTTCACGCCTTTTTCGCGCAGGATATCCAGCGCTTCCATCTGGTTGAGGGTCGATGCGCCGCCGGAGCCGGCAATCAGGCCGGTGCGTACGTTCGAAACCTGGTCTTCGCTCAGGCCCGAATCGGCGATCGCGTCTTTCATGGCCAGGTAGGCGTAGGCGGCAGCGTGGCCGACGAAGCGATAGATCTTGCGATCGATCAGTTCTTCGAGGGGCAGGTCGATGGAGCCGGAAACCTGGCTACGCAGACCCATTTCGGCATATTCCGGGTTGAAGCGGATGCCAGGGCGACTTGCACGCAGGTTAGCGGTGACGGTCTCTTTGTCATTGCCCAGGCAAGAAACGATGCCCAGACCAGTGATAACGACGCGGCGCATGCGGATAACCCTTAAAAGTTGTCAGTGGAAGTGAATACGCCGACCCGAAGGCCTTCGGCAGTATAGATCTCGCGACCGTCGACAGTCACCGAACCGTCGGCGATGGCCAGGTTCAGCTTGCCCTTGAGGACGCGCTTGATTTGAATGTTGTAGGTGACTTTCCTGGCGGTCGGCAGGACTTGGCCAAAGAACTTCACTTCGCCCGAACCCAGGGCGCGACCGCGGCCCGGCAGGCCTTGCCAGCCCAGGTAGAAGCCGACCAGTTGCCACATGGCGTCGAGGCCCAGGCAGCCTGGCATCACAGGGTCGCCTTCGAAATGGCAGGCGAAGAACCAGAGGTCCGGGGTGATATCCAGCTCGGCGACCAATTCACCTTTGCCGTACTTGCCACCTTCTTCGCTGATATGGGTGATGCGATCCACCATCAGCATGTTCGGGGCGGGCAGTTGCGCGTTACCTGGGCCGAACAGCTCACCGCGACTGCAGCGCAGCAGGTCTTCCCGAGTAAAGGCGTTTTGTTTGGTCATGCGAGCTCCTCAATAATCCCATGCGGCTGGGTTGGGCAAATCTTCCCGAACCGAATGAAGCGTTCATGCCTCATAGCGGCAGCCTACACATAGACTATTGCGTTGTAGTGAAAGTCACAGCGGCAAGGCACTCAATGTACACTTGTTCACTGAAATTTTAAACCGGACCTGTTTATCGGCCCGTTCGGGTGCCTAAGACTGCCGCACTTTCGTCTTTCACGCCAGTCGCAGTTGGTTGATGGCGCGGCGCTATTGCACCCAGCGTTGCAGGATTTGCTGCAAATCCGTGCGTTTGAACGGCTTGGCCAGGTAATCGTTCATTCCGGCTGCCAGACAGGCTTCGCGGTCGCCCTGCAAGGCATTGGCCGTCAGGGCGATGATCGGCAGATCGGCGCAGCCAGGCAGTTGGCGAATCTGGCGAGTGGCTTCGTAGCCGTCGATCAATGGCAGCCGGCAATCCATCAGGATAGCAGTGAAGATCAGGCTCTCGGCGCTGCGGATCGCCTCGGCGCCGTCGGTGGCCAGGCTGACTTCAAAGCCCAGGCTGCGCAGCATTGCTTCGACCACGGTACGGTTGACCGGGTTGTCTTCCACCAGCAATACGTGGCGTCCGTCGCCGGCACTGGCCTTGCCGAGGGCGTCGGGCGTAATGGCCTGTACTTGTTGCTGATCGATGGCCAGCGGGATTTCCAGGGTAAACACCGAGCCCCGGCCTTCTTCGCTTTGGGCCCGCAAGGTGCCACCCATGCGTTCGGCCAGGGTGCGGGCGATGGGCAAGCCCAGGCCAGTCCCGCCGTAGCGTCTGGAAATGGAGCTGTCGGCCTGCTGGAACGCATCGAACATCAGCTCCAGGCGTTCGGCGCAAATACCGATACCGCTGTCGCGCACGGTGCAGGTGAACCACACCAGTTCGTGGTCCAGGGTTTGCCAATGGGGCTCGACGGTCACGCTGCCGCGTTCGGTAAATTTCAACGCATTACCGATCAGGTTTACCAGGATCTGCCGGATCCGCGTCGGATCGCCTCGCACCCGTAGGGCCTCCATGCCCGCAGGAATCGGCAGCTCCAGGCTCAGCCCGCGTTGCTGGGCACTGTGCTGGAAGGCTTGGGCGCAACTGTTGATCAGGTCGGCAAGGTTGAACGCGATATGTTCCAGTTCCAGGGCGGCGCGCTCAATGCGTGAGAAGTCGAGGATGTCGTTGATCACCTTGAGCAGGTGCTCGGTGGACTCGGAGGCCAGCGCCGCGTACTCGGTCTGTTCGGCAGTCATGTCGGTGGTTTCCAGTAGTTGCAACATGCCCAGCACGCCGTTCATGGGCGTGCGCAGTTCATGGCTCATCATCGCCAGGAAATCCGATTTGGCATTGTTCGCGCGCTCGGCCTCCTCGCGGGTCTGGATCAACTGGGCCATGGCTTGTTGCTGCTCGCGACTGGCCTGGTTCAGGCCTTCGGCCAGGTTGTTGATATGCCGCGAAAGGTCACCCAGCTCCGAGTCATCGACAATCGGTAGCGGGGTTTTGTAATCGCCTTGCTGGATAGCCTTGACCGCATGGCCCATCGCGCTTATTGGTTGCGACAGGCTTGCCGCCAGGCGTCGTGCCAGCAGGAAGGTAAACAGCAAGGCGAACAGCGCCAGGATCCCGGCCTTGAACAGGATTTCCTGCTGGCGCTGGCTGAACGCGTCATTGGACATGCCGACAATCACCCGCCCCAGGTAGTCGGCTCGGGGTGCCTTGGGTTCGTTGAGGTTGTCCTGAAAAAAGTCATTGTTGAGCTGGATGTGTTGCAGGCGGATTGGCGCCTGGAACACTTTCACGGACAGCGAGCGGTCATGTCTTTCCGACGGCTGCTCGACATACACCAGAATGTTTTCGGCGCTGTTCTGAATTTCCAGGAAGCGCACGTGAGGCGTGGCCAAGGTCGCACGCAGCAGCGCTTCAAGCACATCGTTGTTGCCGGAAATCACTCCATACTCAGTCGCGGGCGCCAGTTGGTTGGCGATCAATTGGCCGGTGTGGTCCAGCTCCTGGCGCAAATCCTGGATCCGTACGAAGGTAAAGAAGCTGATCAACAGCAGGGTCAACAATAACGCGGGGCCCAGGGTAATGAGCTGGGTGCGGGTGTTGATATCCCAACGGCGACGCAAGGTCATGGGCGTTTCTCTCCTTCGGCCAAGCGGGCGGCGACGGCGGTTTCATCAACCTGTTCGATGCCCAGTGAGCGCGCGACTTGCGGGTTGCCCACGACTTTGAAGTGTTGCGGGTACAACGTGTGCGGCCAATTGGCCGGCGGGTGATCCAGCAGGCGGTCGAGCACGGCAAGCCAGTCGGGCTGATCGCTGTAGGTGCTGGCCAGGCTGCCGGCCCGGACAAACCCGGCATTGGGCCCTATCAGGGGCAGTTGCTGGGCGTAGCTGCTCAGCAACAGGTTCTTTACCGTTTTGGGGTTGTACAGTTGCGGGTCGTCAAGGCCGAGCAGCACATCGCTGTTCTTGAACAGGGTTTGCAGCGGGCGGCTGTCACTGGTGTTGTCCCAGAGCTGAGGCACGATTTCCAGGCCCAGGGGGGTGGCAAACCGGATCAGCTCGCGCAGCAGGAATTCACTGTCGGCACCGTAAAGCACACCGATGCGTCGTGCCTGCGGCAGGGTGTCGGCGATCAGGCGCAACTGACGCTCCAGCGGCGGGTCGCTCCATAGCAGGCTGATTTTGGCCGGGTGCGTATTGCCCAGGCGTTGCCGCGCCTGCAGACGGCTGATGCGCAGCACCAGGGTCGGCGGTCCCTGGGTATCCAGCAGGCGCCAATCGAGGCTGGGCAGGTCCAGGAGGATCAAGCGAGTGCCGGCGGGCAACTGGCTCGGTGTCGGCAAGTCCTTGAGCGGGGTGAAGCTGACCCGGTCGTCGGGGCGCTGCTGGGCAAGGGCCTGGGTGAAGGCTTGCACCCCGGCGCCGTCTTCGGCAGCCGTCAGCAGGATATCGGCACTCCACGCCGGCACCGCCAGCAGCAGGCACGCGAGCAGCACGCCACGGCGCCACAATCGTGAAAGCAGCAAGAGGGTCATCCGTGACTGATCGGCCATGTCAGAAGTCCAGCTCGGCGCTGAAGTAGAGAACGTGACGATGGTCGTAATTATTGTCGGCCCAGGTGGTGGGCTGGTCATCAAGGCGTTGCTGCAACATGCCGGCCAGCTCCACATTGGTTTTGCCCACGGCAATGCGTTTGGCTACCCGCAGGTCGACCCGTTGGAAGCGATACTGGTTAAGAGCGTCGTCGCCATAGTAGAACAGGGCGCTGGACCACCCCTGGCCCCACTCGCGCAGCCAACCGGCCGAGCCGCTGTTGCGCGCGGTTTGCGCCTTGTCCCGTGGGTTGCTGGAAGTAGCGTCGACATAAGCGTAGGTCAGGCGCAGGCGGTCGGTGTTGCTCATGCGCCAGTCGAACTGTGATTCGGCACCGGTAAAGCGCGAGCTGTTGGCGTTGCTGGCGATGTATTGGTTGTTGCGCAGCGGCGAGCTGATCATGTCGGTGATTTCGTCATAGAACAGCTTCACGTCGACATTCAGCCCCAGGTCGGCAAAGAACCCGTTGTAGCCCAGTTCCCGGGAGCGCATCAACTCTTTGTCGAGGTCGCCAGGGCCGCGCGTCACGACAAAATATTGCCCGGAGTTTTGTCCGTAGGCCGGGGAGCTGAGGTTGTTGACGCGGTAGCTCCAATTGACGTTGTTCTCGAACATGTCCGGCGAGCGGATCGCCTCGGAGTAAACCGCCCGCAACCCGTGACGCGGGTTGATCAGGTAATTGACCGCCACACGCGGCGTCAGTGAGTCGCCGCTCAGGTGACTGTCTTCGTACATGGCGCCACCCTGCAGCAGCCAGTGTTCGCTGGCCCGCCATTCCAGGTGCCCGAACAGGCGCCAGGTGGTGTCGTCCAGGGTTCCATTGAAGTAGGTGTCCGAGTCGGCGCGGTCATAGCGATAGTTGATGCCGCTGACCAGGCGCAAGCTGTCGGATAGGCTCAAGGTGTCCTGGATCTCCACGTCGTAGCGGCTTTCGCGGGTGCTTTGGTCGATATCGCCGCAGACGGTGTCCTTGCCGCCGTGGTTCTTCCATTGATCCAGCACCTGGTTGGCCAATGCCTGCTCGGCGGCGCTTCCCGGGGGTGGAGAGCCTTGGCTGTAGGTGTCCATGTGCCGCGCCAACAGTTCGGCATAGTTGGGGTTCAGTTGCCACAACTGGGTCAGCTGCGGGCTGAACGAGACCTTGGCATCACAGGCTTTCCAGACCTGTCGGCGGTCCCATTGCTGGGCTGAACCCTGGATATACAGACTGTGATCGGGATTGAAGTCGAAATTCCAGCGCAAAGAGCCAGCGTAGTCCTTGGCGACAACATCGGAATTGCTGCCGCCTTCGCTGATCCCGTCAAACACCGGGGTGTAGGTATAAGGGCGCTGATTGGTGCCTTCCTTGGCATTGAGTTGCCAGTCGATACTTTGTTGCGCGTTCAGCGTCTGGCTCACTGCCAGGCTGAAACGGTTGAGACGGCGACCGTCACGGCGGTCGGCGCCGACCGCGTCGCTGTCAAAACCGTCGTCCTGTTGCCCGGACAGGGATAAGCGCAAATCGCCGGTTTCCCAGCCCACGCCCTGGCTGGCATAGAAGTCGTTGATCCCCCGTTCGCCGCGGGTGACCTTCACCCGCGAGCCCTGGCTGTTGGCGGGGGAACGGGTGAGGATATTGACCACCGCCATTAGTGCATTGGCGCCATAGCTGACGGTATTGGGGCCGCGAAATACCTCAATGCGTTCGATATCTTCCATGGCCACCGGGATATCGCTCCAGTCCACCGTGGCCAGGCCGGCGCGGTACACCGAACGCCCGTCGATCAGCACCTGCATCCGCCGCGCATCACTGGCGCTGGTGCCGTGGTAGTTGACCGACGCCTGGTTGCCGGTGGTATAGCCGACCATCATCCCGGGCACCAGGCGCAGCAGTTCGGCGATGTCCCGGGCGCCGCTGGCCTTGATCAGCTCACTGTCGATCACCGTCATGCTGCCGGGCACGGCGGCGGCCGATTGCTTGAGGCGCGTGGCGGTCAACACCTGCGGCAGCGGCTGGCTGTCGAGAAACAGATCGTCAGCCAGGGCAGGTACGCTGCACAACAGCATCAACCATAGAGATGAGCGAGGAGGAGGGCCCAGGTACACGGCACGGCCTTGTTAATGACGGATAGCCGCCCATGTTAACTGAGGTGGGGCTATTTGCCAGTCGTCGGACTTGCAATTACTTCGTACAAACGTGGCATTTTCCGACAAGTGCGCGAATTGATACGGGGGCTGGCCGCAAGCCGGGCGGCCCGTATAATGCCGCAATCGCCATTGGTATGGATTAACGGATTGCATATGACTCAACAGCGCCCTATTGCGGTCCTGGGAGGCGGAAGTTTTGGCACCGCCGTGGCTAACCTGCTGGCCGAGAACGGCCACGCCGTGCGTCAGTGGATGCGCGACCCCGAGCAGGCTGAAGCCATTCGCGTGCACCGGGAAAACCCCCGTTACCTTAAAGGCATCAAGATTCATCCAGCTGTCGAACCGGTTACCGACCTGCTGGAAACGCTCACTGCGTGCGACCTGTGCTTCGTCGCGCTGCCCTCCAGTGCGTTGCGCTCAGTGCTGGCGCCGCACGCCGAGCGCTTGGCAGGCAAGTTGCTGGTCAGCCTGACCAAAGGCATTGAGGCCCAGACCTTCAAACTGATGAGTGAAATCCTCACCGAGATTGCCCCACTGGCCCGCATTGGCGTGCTGTCCGGCCCGAACCTGGCGCGGGAGGTGGCCGAACACGCCTTGACCGCCACGGTGGTTGCCAGTGAAGACGACGCCTTGTGTGAGCAGGTACAGGCCGTGCTGCATGGCCGCACCTTCCGGGTCTACGCCAGCGCCGATCGCTTTGGTGTCGAGTTGGGCGGGGCGCTGAAAAACGTCTACGCGATCATTGCCGGCATGGCCGTCGCCTTGGGCATGGGTGAAAACACCAAGAGTATGCTGATCACCCGTGCGCTGGCCGAGATGACCCGCTTTGCGGTGAACCAGGGTGCCAACCCGATGACGTTCCTGGGCCTTGCGGGCGTGGGTGACTTGATCGTCACCTGCTCATCGCCCAAAAGCCGCAACTATCAGGTAGGTTTTGCCCTGGGCCAAGGGCTGAGCCTGGAAGACGCTGTGACGCGTCTGGGTGAAGTGGCCGAAGGGGTCAACACCCTCAAGGTATTGAAGGCCAAGGCCCAGGAAGTGGGGGTGTATATGCCGCTGGTCGCCGGTTTGCACGCGATCCTGTTCGAAGGGCGCACCTTGGAGCAGGTCATCGAGTTGCTGATGCGGGCCGAGCCCAAGACCGATGTCGACTTTATTTCTACCAGTGGTTTCAACTGAGGAACGCGCCATGAACGATCCGAAAGCAGCCCCCAAATATGAGTCGATTGCCTTGCGCATTCTGTGGATGCTGGCGTTTGCGCTGGTGTGGCAGGTGGCGCAATTGCTGCTCGGCGCGTTGGTGGTGGTGCAATTGATTTACCGGCTTGTCTACGGTGCGCCGAACCTGGGCCTGATGAATTTTGGCGATAGCCTCAGCCAGTTCCTGGCGCAGATCGGCCGCTTCGGTAGCTTCCACACCGACCAAAAGCCTTGGCCGTTTGCCGATTGGCCAGCCCCGCGTGCACCCGAAGGCGAAGCCGCCCACAGCGTGCCGCCAGCACCGCACCCGGTGCGTGATGAAGAGCCAAAGCTATGAAGTTGTGGGTTTTGCGCCACGGGGAGGCCCAGGTGCACGCCCGCACGGACGCTGAACGCAATCTTACCGAGCATGGCCGTGCCGAAGTATTGCTCAGCGCTGCGCACCTGATCGGGCAGCCTCTCAGTGCCATCATCGCCAGCCCTTATGTGCGGGCGCAGCAGACGGCTCAATTGGTGCGCGGAGTTTTGGGGTTCGAGCCGGATGTGCGCACGGTGCCGTGGCTGACGCCTGATGGTGATGTTCAGCAGGTGCTGAGGGAGCTTGATACTGATGACAACGTGTTGCTGGTCAGCCATCAGCCTTTGGTGGGCAGTTTGATCAGTTTTTTGCAGCATGGGCATCAGCGCCAGCCACAGCCGATGTATACGGCCAGCCTGGCGGAGCTTGAGGGGGATTTTCCGCTGGCGGGTTTGATGAGTCTGGTGGGGGTGAAGAATCCCGAGGCATAAGGGGCGAGGCTGGGCCTGTGGCGAGGGAGCTTGCTCCCGTGACGACCTGTAATTCGCCGAATCGATATCTGATGTGCTGGGGTCCAAATGTGGGAGGGGGCTTGCCCCTGATGGCGGCCTGAGGGCCGGCCAGGATGTTGGATCAAATCGAGTACATATCCATTGCTGCGGTAACGGCTGATATTGGTTCCGCTCTTACAGCGGGTCACTTTCGAAAAGCGCGAAAGTAACCAAAGCGCTCTTGCCCCACCACTCGGCACCTCGCTTAGGCTCGGTGTGCCCGTAATCCGCCATGGATTTGGGGGGCCGCCGCCACGCGCCATCCATGGCGCGGGGCGGCTAAACCGGCATCCCTGCCGGTTTACCCCCCAAATCCCTGTCGAATTCCGGCCAGCGTGGTTTGACGGGGCGCCTGAGATCAAAAGCAGATCAAGAGCAAGAGCGGCTCGCTTCGCATCGTGGTTACGGTTGACTGTTCTGTGTTCCCTGAGAAATGGTTGGCTTTGTGTGTGCTATACAGTCAGCCAAGCAAGTGCTTGGTTGGCTGTATCTCGGATCACAAAGGAGCGCGTCCCATGCCTGTCGCTTTTCGTTTGCCGTTGCAGGTCTTCTTCGAGCGTGAAGCGCGGCACCCGCGTAAGGTTTTTCTGGTGCAGCCCATTGACGGTGGCGAGGTGCAGACCCTCACCTGGGGCGATGTCGGCCACCAGGCCCGGTGCGCTGCCCACTGGTTGCGTGCACGTGACTTGCCCCAAGGTTCGCACATCGCCCTGATCTCGAAAAACTGCGCACATTGGATCATCGCCGATCTGGCGATCTGGATGGCCGGGCACGTTTCGGTGCCGCTTTATCCCAACCTCACCGCTGACTCTGTCGCCCATGTGCTGACCCATTCCGAGGCGGCGTTGGCGTTGATCGGCAAGCTCGATGACTGGCCGGCAATGGCGCCGGGTGTGCCAGCGGGTGTGCCAACCATTAGCCTGCCGCTGTGCCCGGCGGGGACGTTCGATTTCAGCTGGGCGGACCTGCAAGCCTGCTCACCGATCCAGGACCACCCCGAACCCCTTGGCTCGACACTGGCCACCATCGTCTACACCTCCGGGACGACCGGTTTGCCGAAGGGTGTGATGCAAACGTTCGGGGCACTGGGCTTCGCTGCCACCCGCGGCACCGAGTTGTTCGGCCTGGGGGAGGGCGATCGGTTGCTGTCCTACCTGCCGCTGTGCCACGTCGCCGAACGCATGTTTGTGGAAATGGCGGCGATCTACACCGGGCAAACCGTATTTTTTGCGCAAAACCTGGATACCTTCCTGCAAGATTTGCGCAGGGCACGGCCGACGGCCTTGTTTGGCGTGCCACGTATCTGGACCAGGTTCCAGTTGGGTGTCTATGCCAAGATCCCGGAAAAACGCCTCGACACCCTGTTACGCCTGCCTTTTATCGGCAAGCGCGTCGGTCATAAAGTGCTCGCGGGACTGGGGCTGGATGCACTGCGTATTGCCCTGTCCGGTGCGGCACCCGTGCCCGAGGCGTTGCTGGGTTGGTATCAGCGCCTTGGCCTGGACGTGCTGGAGGTGTACGGCATGAGCGAAAACTGCGGCTATTCCCATGTATGCCGCCCCGGTGCACAGACGCTGGGTTGGATTGGCCTGCCCTGCCCAGGCGTAGAAGTGCGCATCGACCCATCAGGCGAAGTGCAGGTACGCAGCGGCGCGACCATGCTGGGCTACTTCAAGGACCCGCAAAAAACCGCTGAGACCCTTACCGAAGATGGCTTCCTGCGTACCGGCGACAAGGGTGAGCAGGACGCAGACGGTCGTCTGCGCTTGACCGGGCGCCTCAAGGAGATTTTCAAGACCAGCAAAGGCAAATACGTGGCCCCGGCGCCGATTGAAAATCGCCTGGCCGAACATGCACGCATCGAACAGGTGTGTGTAGTCGGCGAGGGGCTTGGCGCACCGATCGGGCTATGCGTGTTGTCGGCACAGGGCCAAGCCCGCCAAACGCTTGAAACCCACCTTGACCACTGGCTGGCACAGGTCAACGCCGGGCTGGATAAACATGAGCGCTTGCGCCAATTGGTGGTGGTGAAAGACAACTGGGCGGTGGAAAACGGCTTTCTCACGCCGACCTTGAAGATCAAGCGCAACGTGATCGAGTCGACGTACGGGCCACATTTGCACACTTGGAGCGAGCGCTCTGAAACCGTTCTGTGGCAGGATTAGGATCGTAATAAAACCAACAAGGACAACCCTATGAGCCTGTGGCGCACCCAACCGAATATCGAACAACTCAACGCGATCCAGAAAAACACCATCGGTGAGTTGCTCGATATTCGTTTCGAAAGCTTCGACGAGCACTCCCTCACTGCCAGCATGGTGGTCGATCACCGCACCCATCAGCCCTACGGCCTGCTGCATGGTGGCGCCTCGGTGGTGTTGGCCGAGAGCGTCGGCTCCATGGCTGCTTACCTGTGCATCGACGCCAGCAAGTTTTATTGCGTGGGCCTTGAGGTCAATGCCAACCACCTGCGTGGCGTGCGCAGCGGGCGGGTGACGGCGGTGGCCAAAGCCATTCATATCGGGCGCACCACACAGGTATGGGATATCCGCCTGAGCAGCGATGATGGCAAGGCCAGTTGCGTCTCGCGCCTGACCATGGCCGTGGTGCCGCTGGGCGAAAACCCGCCGGCACGATAGGCGTGGCGTGAGTGTCATCATTCCTGGCAGTTACAGTCATTGCTGTAGGCGGCCGGTATGGTGACAATCAACCTCTGTTTTTATCGATGGAACCTGTATGTCGCAGCACGTGTTTTTTACCCACGCCAATGGCTTCCCTTCGGCCACCTACGGCAAGCTGTTTGCCGCGCTGGCCCCGGAATATAAGGTGGCGCATCTGCCCCAGCACGGTCACGACCCCAGGTTCCCGGTGGATGATAACTGGCAGAATCTGGTGGACGAGTTGATCCACCACCTTGAGCAACAGCCGGAACCCGTGTGGGGCGTCGGCCATTCCCTCGGTGGCGTGCTGCATTTGTACGCGGCCATGCGTTGCCCGCAGTTGTACCGTGGCGTGGTGATGTTGGATTCGCCGGTGCTCACCCGTGCCGACCGCTGGGTGATCCGCGCCGCCAAGCGCTTTGGTTTTATCGATCGACTGACACCGGCCGGACGTACCCTTGGCCGGCGTGAAGAATTCACCGACCTGGACACCGCGCGCAGCTACTTCGCCGGCAAAACCCTGTTTCGTGGCTTCGACCCCGAATGCTTTGACGCGTATTTGCAGCATGGCTTGCAGCAAGTCGGCGACCGCCTGCGCCTGCGCTTCGACCCGGCCACCGAAATCAGCATCTACCGCGGCGTGCCGCACACCAGCCCGGGCCAGGTACGCCAGCTGAAAGTGCCACTGGCCGTGGTGCGTGGTCGCCAGAGCCGAGTGGTCATGCGTCACCATGCCAGCGGCGTCGGCCGCTTGCCCATGGGCGAAATGCTCACTATGCCAGGCGGTCATATGTTCCCCCTCGAACGCCCCCAGGACACGGCTGCCTTGATCAAGAACCTGTTCGCCCGCTGGCAAGCCCGCGAGCGCAGTTGCGCATGAGTACACCGGTCGAAGAGGTTCGCCTGAGCCTGGGGCATATCGAATTGGCCGCGCACCTGTTCGGGCCCGAGGATGGCCTGCCAGTGATTGCCCTGCATGGCTGGCTGGACAACGCCAACAGTTTTGCGCGCCTGGCGCCGAAGCTGCACGGGTTGCGCATCATCGCTCTGGATATGGCTGGGCACGGGCATTCGGCCCATCGCCCGGCAGGCGCCGGTTACGCCTTGTGGGATTATGTCTACGACGTGCTGCAGGTGGCCGAACAACTGGGGTTGAAACGTTTTGCATTACTTGGCCACTCCCTGGGCGCCATCGTCTCGCTGGTGTTGGCCGGGGCGCTGCCGGAGCGAGTGACGCACCTGGGTTTGATCGACGGTGTGATCCCGCCGACCGCCAGCGGCGAGAATGCAGCCGAGCGTCTGGGCATGGCCTTGCAGGCGCAACTGAACCTGCAAGAAAAGCGCAAGCCAGTCTACAACACCCTCGAAAAAGCGGTTGAAGCGCGAATGAAGGGCGTGGTGGCGGTCAGTCGTGAAGCGGCGCAACTGCTGGCCCAGCGCGGTTTGATGCCGGTACCGGACGGTTACACCTGGCGCAGCGACAGTCGCCTGACCCTGGCATCGCCGATGCGTCTGACCGATGAGCAGGCCATGGCTTTTGTGCGTCGCGTCAGTTGCCCGGCGCAGTTGGTGGTGGCGGCTGACGGCATGTTGGCGAAACATGCCGAATTGCTTTCTCAGCTACCCTTCAGCGTTACTACGCTGCCAGGTGGCCATCATTTGCACCTGAATGATGAGTCCGGCGCCGCTCTTGTTGCAGACTGTTTCAATCGGTTCTTCTCCACGCCTTGACTTGGCGGGGTCAACTGCCGAGGCTGGGCGGATTGAAAGGGAGTCAACCATGAACACACTCAACATCGCTGTGACCTCCATTGGCCAGGGCCTATCGATCCGATGAGCCTGGGTAAAGGATGTATCCGTGCCCTTGGCCTTTGCTGTTTCAGCCCCCTGGTGTTTGCCGCCGATATACCCGGCAGCCAGGATTTACCTGCCGTGTCCCGCCAGGTTGACGCGCAAATAGTCGACTATCGCCCCGCTGAAGAGAAGGAACGCATATACCCCATGGGTGCGATCCGCAAGATCAGCGGCCAGTTGCGTTACGAAGGCCAGGCCACCGCGCGCGGCCAGGCCACTGCAATCACCTATGAATTGCCCGCGGAGCACAGCTCCAGCGCCGCCTTTACTGCAACGCGCGAAGCTTTGCAGGCCAAGGGCGCGCAGCTGTTGTTCTGGTGCCAGGCCCGCGATTGCGGCGAGAGCAGCCTGTGGGCCAATGAAGTGTTCGGCAACGCCAAGCTGGTAGGGGCCGACGGCCAGCAGGAATACCTGCTGCTGCGCCTGGCCGCCCCGCAGAACAACTCGCTGGTCGCGCTGTACGGCATTACTCGCGGCAACCGACGCGCTTACCTGCATGTGGAGCAACTCGATGCCAGCGCGCCCTTGGGCGATCTGCTACCCACCTCGGCCACCCTGCTGCGAGAGCTCAAAAGCACGGGCGAGCTGGATCTCCCTGCATTGGCCGCCGAGCCTGATGACACCTGGCTGACCTTGATTTCCCGTGGGTTGAACCTTGATACCACCTTGCGCGTGAGCCTGACCGGCCCGAAAGCCGAGGCCTGGCGCCAGGCCCTGGTCGACAAGGGCGTACGCGCCGCACGCCTGGAAACCGGCAGCGGTGACGCTAAGGGTTTGCACCTGCATCTGATACGCTGACCGTTACAAGGCGAACGGACCCGTGCCGTTCGCCTAAGCTCTCTTCCTACAGCCTTATTCTCGAGATACCCGATGCTCAATAACGATCGCCTGCTGGTGCAAATCCTGCTGCTGGTGCTGTTTGGCGCCAGCTTCTGGGTCATGGCGCCGTTCTGGTCGGCGCTGTTCTGGGGTGCGGTGCTGGCGTTTGCCAGTTGGCCGCTGATGCGTTTGCTCACTCGCTGGCTGGGCGGACGGGAGTCCCTGGCTGCTGGCATCCTGACCTTGGGCTGGATGCTGCTGGTGGCGGTGCCGCTGGTGTGGCTGGGTTTCAACCTGGCCGACCATGTGCGCGATGCGGTGGCGCTGATCAAAGACATTCAGGTTGACGGCTTGCCCGAGGCGCCGACCTGGTTGGGCTCGATCCCGTTCGTCGGCGAGCGCCTGGTGGCGATGTGGGACAGCATTGACCAACAAGGCGCGGCGCTGATGGTCAGCATCAAGCCGTACCTCGGCCAGGTCGGCAACTGGTTGCTGGCACGCAGTGCGCAAATTGGCGGCGGTATTCTTGAGCTGACCCTGAGCCTGGTCTTCGTGTTCTTTTTCTACCGTGATGGGCCGCGCCTGGCGATGTTTGTGCACCGTCTGCTGGAACGGCTGATCGGTGAACGTGCCGGCTATTACATCGAGCTGGTGGCCGGTACGGTGCAGCGGGTGGTCAATGGTGTGATCGGCACTGCGGCGGCCCAGGCCTTGCTGGCGCTGATCGGCTTCCTGATCGCCGGCGTGCCGGGTGCGCTGGTGCTGGGTATTGTTACCTTCCTGCTCAGCCTGATCCCCATGGGCCCACCGCTGGTGTGGATTCCGGCCACGGCCTGGCTGGCGTGGAAGGGGGACTACACCTATGCGGTGTTCCTGGGGGTATGGGGTACGTTTGTGATCAGCGGTGTGGACAACGTGCTCAAGCCGTATCTGATCAGTCGTGGCGGTAACCTGCCGTTGGTGATTGTGCTGCTGGGGGTGTTTGGGGGGTTGATCGCCTTTGGCTTTATCGGGCTGTTTATCGGGCCGACGCTGCTGGCGGTGGCGTACAGCCTGTTGACGGACTGGAGCGCTACCCAGGCGCAAGTGCGTCGTGACGACAAGCCGTGTAATTGAGGGGCTAGGCATCAGGATGTGATGTGACGCGGCACCTGTGGGAGGGGGCTTGCTCCCGATGGCGGCCTCAGGGCCGGCCAGGATGTTGGATCCGACTGAGTACATATCCGTTATTTGGGTAACGGCTGATATTGGTTCCGCTTTTACAGCGGGTCACTTTTGAAAAGCGCAAAAGTAACCCAAACGCTCTTGCCCCACCACTCGGCACCTCGCCTAGGCTCGGTGTGCCCGTAATCCGCCATGGATTTGGGGGGGCGCCGCCACGCGCCATCCATGGCGCGGGGCGGCTAAACCGGCATCCCTGCCGGTTTACCCCCCAAATCCATGTCGGATTCCGGCCAGCGTGGTTTAACGGGGCGCCTAAGATCAAAAGCAGATCAAGATCAAGAGCGGCTCGCTTCGCATCGTGGTTACCGTGGGGGCGGCAAGCTGCACAGTTGTGTAGAAGGGAGAAGCCTCAGCCCCTCGGCAACCACATCACCGCAGTCAACCCACCCCCCGGCGTGTCCTCCAGGCTCAAGTGCCCGCCAAGCCGCTCGACGGCCTCTCTGGCAATGGTCATCCCCAAACCGACCCCTCCGGAATTGCGGTTGCGTGACCCCTCCAGCCGGAAGAACGGTTCGAACACCGCCTCGCGTTTATCGGCGGCGATGCCCGGGCCGTTATCGATCACTCTGATCACCAGTGCGCCACGGCTGTCGGCCAGTTCTACTCGCGCCATGCCGGCATAGCGCAGCGCGTTGTCGATCAGGTTGTTGAGGCATGAGCGCAGGGCCATGGGCTGCACTTGCAAGGGCGCGCAGGTGCCTGAAAATTGCACGTCGCAGCCCTGGTCCTGGGCGTTCTCGCTGAGGGACTCCACCAGTGCCTGAACGTCAAGCCAATGCCGCGTTTCGCTGGTGCGTTGTTCGTGCAGGTAGCTCAGGGTGGCGTCGAGCATATCGATCATGTCGTTCAGGTCCTGACGCATCTGGCCTTGCAGTTTGGTGTCTTCGATCTGTTCCAGGCGCAGTTTGAGGCGTGATAACGGGGTGCGCAGGTCGTGAGAGACCGCACCGAGCATACGTGCCCGCTGGCTGACTTGTTCGCGGATGCGCTTTTGCATCAGGTTGAAGGTCGAGGCCGCTTGCCTTGCCTCGCGCGGGCCGGATTCCACCAGCGGCGGGCTGTCGAGGTCGACGCTCAAGCGCTCGGCTGCGGCACTCAGGCGCTGGATCGGCCGGCTCAGCAGCTTGGCGCCGTACCAGGCGGCAATGATCAACGAGATGAATTGAAACGTCAGCGGTACCAGCGGGCCACCAAACCAAGGGCGAGGTTCCTTGCGCAGCGGTTTGAGGGTGCCGTCCGGTTGTTCGACGAACGCCTGGGGAAGCGGAGGCGGTGGCCGGCCGTAGTGGTGAAACCAGAAGAGCGCCAGCACGTGGGCCAGCACAATGGCCACCAGCAATAGGCCGAACAGTCGCCCGAACAGCGTATTGAAGGTGGCGCGCATCAACCGATATCCCGGGCGTCGAACAGGTAGCCTTCGCCGCGTACGGTCTTGATCAACTGCGGGGCCTTGGGGTCATCTCCCAGTTTCTGGCGCAGGCGTGATACCAGCAAGTCGATGCTGCGATCAAAGGCTTCGATGGAGCGACCACGGGCCGCATCCAGCAGTTGCTCGCGGCTCAATACGCGGCGCGGGCGTTCGATGAACACCCACAGCAAGCGAAACTCGGCGTTGGACAGCGGCACCACCAGGCCGTCATCGGCCACCAACTGGCGCAGTACGCTGTTGAGGCGCCAGGTGTCGAAGCGGATGTTGGCCCGTTGCTCGGTGCGGTCATCGCGCACCCGGCGCAGGATGGTCTGGATACGGGCCACCAGCTCCCGGGGCTCGAATGGTTTGGACATATAGTCATCAGCGCCCAGTTCCAGGCCGATGATGCGGTCGGTGGGTTCGCAGCGGGCCGTGAGCATCAGGATCGGAATGTCCGACTCGGCACGCAGCCAGCGGCACAGCGACAACCCGTCCTCGCCCGGCAGCATCAGGTCTAGTACTACCACATCGAAGGTTTCGGCTTGCATGGCTTGGCGCATGGCGGTGCCGTCGGTGACGCCCGAGGCCAGGATATTGAAGCGCGCCAGGTAGTCGATCAGCAGTTCGCGGATCGGCACGTCGTCGTCGACGATCAGCGCACGGGTGGTCCAGCGCTTGTCTTCGGCGATCGTCGTGCCTTTAGGCTCTTCGTTTACGGGGACGGAAGGGGTCTGCATAGTGCGATCATCTGCCTGAGTAGTGCTGTCAGCATAGGCGCCCAGCGCCGTGGCTGGAAATGCTGGGCGTGCGATAGTGTGCGAGGCTAGCCGGGCGGCGTGTTGAGGGCGTGTCGTGAATGTATCGACTTTGAAACAAGTGCTCGAAATCGCGTGTATCGGGCACTTGATCAGTATTTACCGATCATCGGATCCCGCAACGGCGCTGCTTGCGCTACAATCCGCGCCGATTTCGACTTGCCTGAGAGCCCATTCCAATGTCCGTCTGCCAGACTCCTATCATCGTCGCCCTGGATTACCCCACTCGTGACGCCGCACTGAAGCTGGCTGACCAGTTGGACCCCACGCTATGCCGGGTCAAGGTCGGCAAGGAACTGTTCACCAGTTGCGCGGCGGAAATCGTCGGCACCCTGCGGGACAAAGGCTTCGAAGTGTTCCTGGACCTGAAATTCCATGACATCCCCAACACCACGGCAATGGCCGTGAAGGCTGCGGCCGAAATGGGCGTGTGGATGGTCAATGTGCACTGCTCCGGCGGCTTGCGCATGATGAGCGCGTGCCGCGAAGTGCTGGAACAGCGCAGCGGCCCCAAACCGCTGCTGATCGGCGTGACCGTGCTGACCAGCATGGAACGCGAAGACCTGGCCGGTATTGGCCTGGATATCGAGCCTCAGACGCAGGTATTGCGCCTGGCGGCTCTGGCGCAGAAAGCCGGCCTCGATGGCTTGGTATGCTCGGCCCTGGAAGCCCAGGCCCTGAAGAACGCCCACCCGTCGTTGCAACTGGTGACGCCGGGTATTCGCCCGGCGGGCAGCGCGCAGGATGACCAGCGCCGTATCCTGACCCCGCGCCAGGCCCTGGATGCCGGTTCGGACTATCTGGTGATCGGCCGTCCGATCAGCCAGGCGGCGGATCCGGCCAAAGCACTGGCCGCGGTGGTTGCCGAAATCGCCTGATACTCAGGGGAACACGGTAAAAAATGTGTGAGGGGGCTTGCCCCCGTTAGCCATGGGTATCTATACAACTTCTGTACGCCGCCGGACCCTGTGGGAGGGGGCTTGCTCCCGATGGCGGCCTTGGGGCCGACCAGGATCTTGGATCAGACCGAGTACATATCTGTTATTTAGGTA
>NZ_VXCZ01000035.1:0-16845 GCF_052850795.1 Pseudomonas sp. 910_23
TGTTGGCACCGTGACCGTGCCTGCACCGACCGATGACGTGTTCATTGATAAGAGCACTCAGACCGTCAAGATTACCGACGCTTCTGGCGGCAACTTCGAAAAACTCGAAGTCGCAGGCAACGGCGCAACCACCACCATCAACGACACCATCGACAAAGTTGATGTGGTCCTGTCCGCCACCACCACTGTTGGAGAAGGCGGCAACATCGTCTACACCGCCAGCCTTGTGGATAAGAACGGCGCGCCGGTGACTAACATCACCAATCCGCTGACTGTCACCCTGGATAACGGCAAAACCATCACCATCGGCGTGAATCAGTCGAGCGGCTCCATCACCACCATCGCGCCTAACGATGTCTACAAAGGCGACCAGACCGTCACAACCGCGATCAAAGGCGTGACCGGCGGCGAGCATTTCGAAAACCTGGTCCCTGGCACTACCGCAGTGAATACCACCGTCACCGACACGCCGGGCACCACCGACCTGACCACCGTCACCCTGACCGCCCCGACGGCTGTCAACGAAGGCGGCCAGATCACTTACACCGCTACCTTGAACAACAAGGCCGGCAGCGACATGGTGGTCCAGCTCGATAACGGTTCGAGCATCACCATCAAGCAAGGCGCGACCGTGGGCACGGTGACCGTCCCTGCGCCGACTGATGATGTGTTCATCGACAAGAGCACCCAGACCGTCAACATCACCGGCACTACCGGCGGCAACTTCGAAGGTGTGAGCATCACGCCGGGCGGCACCACGACTACCATCAACGACACCATCGACGACGTGACTGTGGTGCTCAAAGCCACTGGTTCTGTCAGCGAAGGCGGGCAGATCGTGTACACCGCGTCCCTGGTCGACAAGAACGGCGTGGCGGTGAACAACGTTGGCTCAGACCTGGTCGTCAAGCTGGATAACGGCTCGACCATTACCATCGGCAATGGCAAGTCCACCAGCTTCACCACCGCCACCGCACCTAACGATGCGTATGTCGGCGCCAATGACGTCACCACCAAAATCACGGGTGTGGTCAGCGGTGGCGACAAGTACGAACACTTGATCGTCGACGGCAGCACCGTGGTCACCAAAGTGACCGATGTGGTCAGCAACACCACCATCAGCATTACCGGCGATGCGTCGGTGACTGAAGGCGGTACGGCGCACTACACGCTGTCCCTGAGCAACCCGCCGCAAACCGACGTGACCGTGACGCTCAAGTACAGCGGCACCGCTACCGACGGTTCAGACTTCAATGGCGTGTACACCGTGAAGATCCCGGCCGGTGCCACCAGCGTACCGTTTGATATCCGCACGCTCGACGACAAGATCACCGAGCCGACGGAAAATATCGTCATCACCATCGACAAGACCACTGGCGGCAACTTCGAAAACCTGGTGGTCGGCAATGGCAGTGTTACCACCAACATCATCGACAATGATGCGCCGCCGGTCATCGACCTGGATGCCAACAACTCCAGCGGCGCCAGCGGTGCGGACTTCAAGACCACCTTCACCGAAGGCGGCACCGGTGTGTCAATTGCTGACACTGACATCAAGATCACCGACCCGGACAGCACCCAACTGACCGGCGCCACCGTGGTATTGACCAACAGCCAGCCAGGCGACTCGCTGAACTTCAGCGGCGTGACAGGCATCAACGTGACCCCGACCACCGACCCTGTGACCGGTAAAATCACCTTGACCCTGACCGGCACGGCGTCGCTGGCCGACTACATGCAGCAGATCAAGAACATCACGTTCAACAACAACAGCCACGACCCAAGCACCACGCCACGCACCATTACCGTGAGCGTGACCGATGGCGGCAACTACTCCAACGTTGCCACCACCACCGTCAACGTGGTGGCGGTCAATGATGCGCCGGTGGCGACTGGCGGTGCCGTAACCGGCACTGAAGACACCGCGCTGGCCCTGACCTGGGCCAACTTCGGCGTGACCGATGTGGACTCGCCGCAAGCCAGCCTGGGGGTGAAAATCACCGAGCTGCCAGTCGCCGGCAAATTGCAGTTCCTGGCAGCGGATGGCAGCACCTGGACCAACGTGGCCAACGGCCAGACCTTCACCAAAGCCCAGATCGACGGCGGCCAGTTGCGCTTTATGCCTAACGCCAACGAATCCGGCGCCGATGGTTACGGCGGCACCGGTGTGGGCAACAAGCAAGCGGACTACGCACAGTTCAAGTTCCAGCCAACCGATGGCAAGGACCTGGGCACCAGCGCCACGGTGAAAGTCGATATCACGCCGGTAGCCGACGCGCCGACCCTGAGCGTGGCAGACAACAACGTTGCCTCCACCGGCCTGGTCAAACAGGGCTGGAACAGCATTGCCGGCCTCGGCAACAACGGCAACGGCGCTGCACCGGACGTGCTGAAAAAAGCCATCGATAACGCGGGCACGCCGAACAACACCTCTGTCGTGACCAATGTCGAGTCCGTCGACAACGTCAACGCCGGCTCCGGTTCGAAGATCTCCGGCCTGATCTATATGGAAGCAGGCAAGAGCTACACCTTCAGCGGCATCGCCGATGACAGTGTTGTGGTCAACGTTGGCGGTAAAGACGTTGCCAGCGGAACATGGGGCACCAACAGCGGCAGGTTCAGCGGCTCGTTCACACCAACGGCCAGCGGGTACTACAGCCTTGAGATCTACCAAGCCAACCAAGCCGGGCCTGGCAGCTTTGACGTCAACCTGTCGATCAACGGCGGGGCGGTGCAAAACCTGAGCACCAGCACCGTGCCGTTGTACACCGGCCTTACCGACCTGACCAACGCCGGCGTCACCGTGTCCGACCTGCATGGCAGCAACGGTGACGGTTACTATGTGGGCTACAAGCTCAACGAAGGCCAGGAAAACGGGACGGTCAAACTGTCCAAGGTCACCACCGCGCTGACCGATACCGACGGCTCGGAAACCTTGAGCGTGAAGGTCAGTGGCATTCCGGCAGGTTCGGTACTCACCGATGCGTCGGGCCACACCTTTACCGCGAGCAAGACCGTGGGCGAAGTCAACGTCACCGGCTGGGACCTGAACACGCTGAGCATCAAGCCGCCGACCTACTACAGCGGCCAGTTCAACCTGACGGTCACCTCGACCTCCACCGAAAGCATTGGTGGTTCGGCGACTACCACCGCGCAATTGCCAGTCACGGTGCACCCGGCAACCTACAACCCGGTAACCGGCACTTCGGGCAGCGACACCATCAATGGCAGCGATGGCAACGACATCGTCGTGGCCGACGTCGCCGGCTTGAACGTGGTGCAGGGGAAGAACTACAACATCGCGTTCATGATCGATACGTCGGGCAGTATGGGCGCGAGCTCGATAGCAGCGGCGAAAGCCTCGCTGACCACCACGTTCAACTCGCTGAAAAGCAGTATCGGCTCCAGTACCTCTGGCACCGTGAACATCTTCCTGGCGGACTTCAGTGACCAGGTCAATC
Source organism: Pseudomonas sp. 910_23 (assembly GCF_052850795.1). Lineage (NCBI taxonomy): Bacteria > Pseudomonadati > Pseudomonadota > Gammaproteobacteria > Pseudomonadales > Pseudomonadaceae > Pseudomonas > Pseudomonas sp. 910_23. The sequence continues at coordinate 3,462 of NZ_VXCZ01000035.1, forward strand.
GCACGGTGACAGTCAACCTGAAAGACCCAGGTGCGTTGGATTCGCTGCAGAAAGTCCTGGATTCCATGGTATCTACCGGCGGGACCAACTACGAAGACGTGTTCAAGGCCGCTTCCAACTTCTTCAAAAGTGCCCAGGCGACTGGCAACACAGACGCAATCAACACAACGTACTTCATCACCGATGGTCAGCCGACGTTTTACCAGGCGGCCGAGCAGACTAACCCGTACTTGTACGGCAACGTCAGGCTCGATGATGTCGTCACCATGAACAACTACACCATAGGTACAGCCACCCGGATCAACATCGATTCGAATAATTACCTTGATATCAACTCTGCCGGCAAGGTAACCCTCTGGTCCTACGGCTGGTCGTACAACAAGGGAGTCATCCACGCCCAAGGGGATGGCACCTATGAAATATCGGTACAAGGCGGCCTCGGGTACGATACCGATTACTACACCACCACCAACTCCAACAGCGCGTTCGCACTGCTCAAAGGCCTGTCCACAGGTGGCGTAGAAGCCATCGGCCTCAACAGCGGGGTCAGCTTGAACCAGCTGGCTCCGTACGACAGCGATGGCAAGCCGCAAGCCAACATTGATCCGAAGGACCTGGCCAATGCGATCCTCGGCCACACCGAGGCGACGTTGCCTGGCGCAGACACCGTCAACGGTGGCGACGGCAACGACATCCTCTTCGGCGACCTGGTGAGCTTCAGCGGGATCAACGGTGAAGGCTACAACGCACTGCAGGCATTTGTGGCGCAGAAGACCGGCGTGACCGTCTCTTCGGTGACCGCCTCTAACGTTCACCAGTACGTTACCGAGCACTACGTGGACTTCGACGTCTCCGGCGCCAAGGACGCCAACGACACGCTGCTGGGCGGCGCTGGCGATGACATCCTGTTCGGCCAGGGCGGCAATGACCTGCTGGACGGCGGCAAAGGCAATGACATCCTGCTGGGCGGCACGGGCAACGACACGCTGATCGGCGGCCAGGGCAACGACATCTTGATTGGTGGTTCAGGTGCCGACACCTTTGTGTGGAAGGCGGGGGACATCGGCAACGATGTGATCAAGGACTTCAAGGCCTCGGAAGGCGACCGCATTGATCTGCGTGATTTGTTGAAAGGTGAGACTGACAGCACCATCGACAACTACCTGAAGATCACCACGGTAGATGGCGTGTCGACCCTGCAAGTCAGCAGCGAAGGCAAGCTCAACGCCGCCGGTGGCCTGGCCAATGCCGATGTGACCATCAAGCTGGAAGGCAATGATTGGTCCCATGTCAGCATCAACTCGCTGATCACTGGCGCCGACCCTACCATCAAGATCGACCATAGCTAAGATGCAATGGATCGGCCGCCTTCCCGGGCGGCCGATTTTTTTGCCTTATGGGCCGCTGGCCCTGGCGAGCGGTGCGTCGCATACTCACGCTCATACACGCAGCGTTGACCTATGCTGTTGAACGCATGTGGCTCATATTCGAGGGGTTCTTATGTTTTACGTGCAACGTGATGCACTGGGCGCGCTGATTCGCGTAGAGGCGGCCTCCTTTACCGAATCCACCGAAACCCTGCCGGCCGATCACCATGAGATCCAGGCCTGGTACGCCAACGAAGTGGTGGAAACCAGCCTGGCCCAACTCAAGCAGAGCGACCTGGAGATGATCCGGGTGCTGGATGACTTGATCCAGGTGCTGACCCGCAAAGGCGTCATCAGCGTGACCGACCTGCCGCCGGCGGCACAGGCCAAGTTGATGGACCGTAACCACGCGCGGGAAGCCTTGGGTGGGTTGAGCCAGTTGATTGATGATGACGAGAAAGGGCTGATCTGAGCCCGGACGCCGAACCTTTATTCAAATGTGGGAGGGGGCAAGCCCCTCCCACATTTGAATGTCCTGATGTCAGTGTGATTTCCAGGGCGCAGGCTCGCCAAACAGCTGGCCCTGCACACCAAAAATCCCCATCTCGCGAATGACCTTCAGCTCGCCCTCGGTCTCCACACGTTCGGCAATCAACGGCAGATCGATGCTGTGGGCTGCGCGCTGGATGGCTTCGATAAACAGACGCTTGTCACTTTCCTGGTCGATGTCGCGAATGTAGCTGCCATCGATCTTCAGGTAGGCCAGGCCCAGGCGTGCCAGGTTGCCGATCATGCTGAACCGCCCACCAAAACGCTGCAGGCTGAGGGAAAAACCCAGCTCGCGCAGGCGGTGGGTCATCTGTTCCAGCACCGGCTGCTCGGGGAGTTGCTCTTCACCAATCTCCAGGGTGAGGCGTGAGCCCAGGTTGCTGTGCTGGCGCAGCAGGTCATAAATCCGATTCAGGGCCTGGGTATCCTGGAACGTTGCGGCCGAGAGGTTCAGCGCCAGGTTATGGTTGTGGCTGGCCATCTGCTTGAGGACTTGTTCCAGCATCAAACGGTCCAGGCGGGCCGACCAGCCGAAGCGCTCGAGCCACGGCAGAAAGCGCCCGGCCGGTATCGTGTGGCCTTCCTCGTCCTGCAGGCGCGACAGTACTTTGTAATGCAAGACCAATTGTGGGTCCTGGCTGGCGACGACCGGCTGGAAGTACAGCTGGAAGTGCTGCTGGGTCAGGGCCCGGTCCAACAACGTGTGCCAGGCATGGTGATCGTCACCGACGCTGGCGGCGGCGCTGCTGTCCAGGCACACCCAACTGGTATCGCCCTGCGCTTCGGCCTGGGCCAGCGCCTGATCGGCGAGGGTCAGCAGTGCTTGGGGCGCATCGCCATGGCTGAACGGTGCCAGGCCGATATAGGCCACCGGCATCACATCGCTGGCGCCGGTCGCCTGCAAGCTGAGCAAGGTGCTTTCCAGGTTCTGCGCCAATTGCAGCGCTTCTTCACGCATCAATCCCGGTGCCAGCACAGCGAACTCGCCGCCGCGGATACGGGTAACGAGGTTATGGGTTTCCGGGTACGGCTCGCACTGACGCAGCAGCTGTTGGCCGACCGCTTGCAGCAATTGGTCGGTGCGCTGGCCGCCCAGGCGTTGGTTGAGGCCGGCAAGGTCCTTGACCCGCAGCAGCAGCAAGTAACCGGAGTTGGTGTCTTCCGGGTTACTGACACGGGCGTTGAGCTGCATTTCGAAATAACGCCGGTTAGCGAGGCCGGTGAGGTTGTCCTGATAGGACTCGGTGCGCAGTTTTTCGCTGCGTTCGGCCTGTTCCTGGAACAACGCCTTGAGCTTTTCCACCATCTGGTTCATGGCTTGCACAACTCGCCGCAGTTCCGGCGTGCGAGGCAGGTCGGGCAGGCTGAGGAATTCTCGGCGGGCAATCGCGTGGGACTGTTTGACCATGTAATCCAACGGCTTCAATTGCCGGCGCAGCAACAGCCCACCGAGCACCACACTGACCGCACCGCACAGCAGTAGCCAGCCCAGGCTGCCCAAGGCGCTTTGCCAGAGCTTGGCCAGGGCGAACATTGGATGGCTGACCACTTCGACTCGCGCCGCCTGCTCCCAGCCACGGCTAACCAGCGCATCGCCACCTGCCGGCTCCAGGCCGATCAACTTTACGAACCAGTTGGGCACGCCGTTGTTATCAGGAATGCCGCTGCGCTCGACGATGGTTTTATCCGTCGCCAGGTCCACCACACGGATGCTGGCGTAGTAGCCGCTGTCGAAGATCGAGCTGACCAGCAGCTCCACCATGGCCGGGTCGTCGATATTGGGGGTCAACGACAGCGCCAATGCCGTCGCGGCATCCTGGGCATGGGAACGCAGCTGGTTGACGTATTGGGTGCGCGAGCTTTCCAGGCTGACCATGAAACTGCCGCTGAAGGCGACCACCAGGAACAGACAGATTGCGATCAATAGTTGTTTGAACAGAGACATCCGATCAGTTACTCCTAGTTGGCAGGCTCGGCTGGGAAGCCTTCCGCACGCATTTTTCTCAACACATCCTGCCAGCGCGACAAGCGTTTGGTATCACCGACTTTCTTGTTGCCCTTGGCGCCGGGCAAGTACAAGCCCTCGGCGTTGAATGAATACACCGGGACCAAATCGGTGCGGCGGGTAGCCGGCAGGATTTCGTCCATCAGGCTGTCGAGCACCAGCGGGATTGCGTCAGGCGTCGAATAATAGGTCAGAACCATGTGCGCGCGATTCTGCCGTAAAGCCTTGACGTAGGTAATGCGTAATTTGTCGCTGGACACACCCAGATGACGCAAACTGAAATACTTTGCGATCGCGTAGTCTTCACAGTCACCGGCCCCCTTCCAAAGGGCCTCGACGGGCGTCTCCCAATAATCGACAGCGTGCCAGAGGTCGATGTCTTCCACGTAGGTCATTTGCTTGTTGAAGAACAAATTCACGACCTTGAGCTGCTCCGGCTCGCTGACCTGTTTTTGGCTCGCCAATAGCCGCTGCCAGGCGTCGATACGCTGCTGCCCTTCGCCGAGCGGCCCGTACACGGCGGTAGCCTTGCGGCTGATCTGAGAGAAATCCCAATCGGCACGCAGCCCGCCAAGCATCAAGCCGGCCAACAGAATTGCTGATAACAGCCAGCAAAGAACTCGATAGGGAATAAAACTTACCGCCAAGGCGCTCTGTCCATGAAAGAGACGGAATTTCGAGGAATGGTGAAGCCTGGCCCTACAAAAAACAATGGCACAGTGCAATCATTCATAGGAGGACCGAGTTTATAACCGCCCCTTGTGGGAGACACAAAGTATGCTGTGTAAGCCCTTACAAACGGAAACTTTGGCTGTTTGACAAGCGCTTGGGCCGTCTTTAGTGTGCATTGGATCCAATTGACCACACTATTATTCAAGAAAGGAGGATAGCGTAACCGTGACGCAGAAGCCGAACCCTTTAAGCAGCATCAAAATAAGCGGGCCTATTCCCGCCCATCTTGCTCGCGCCGTCATTGAAGAAACGTTGCGCAACGCCATCCTCGATGGGCGATTACCCTGTGGCACCGCGATGCGCCAGCAGGAACTGGCGAGTCTGTTCGGCGTCAGCCGTATGCCCGTGCGCGAAGCCTTGCGCCAACTGGAGGCGCAATCCCTGCTGCATGTGGTGACCCACAAGGGGGCCGTGGTGGCGCCGTTGATCGAGGACAATTCGGCTGAGACCTATGCACTGCGCATGTTGCTCGAATCTGAAGCCCTGCGCTTGTCGATCCCGTTGCTCAGTGACGCCGATCTTGCCGAGGCCGAGGCCTGTATCAATGCGCTGGAATGTGAGAAAGACTACAGAGAGATTGGCCGCCTCAATCGCCTGTTTCACATGGTCTTGTACGGCAAGGCACCCAATCAGCGACTGCTCGATCTGGTGGAGCACGGGCTGAATGAAGAGGAACGCTTTCTGCGCTTCAATCTTGAAGCGATGGGATTGGGCGAAACGTCTCAGGAGGATCACCGTGAACTGTTGAGCCTGGTGGCGCAGAAGAAGATCGACGAGAGCATTCTGACGCTGCGTAATCACTTGATGCGGGGTATGGAAGTGATCGCTAACTACCTCAAGGGTCTCGAAAGCGCCGACAAAAAATTCGCGCAATAGGGCCTTCGTTATTCGCTGACCATTACACTATGCGGGGTAACTTTCCATCAGGAAAGTTACCATAATGACAGGCAGTAAAATTTACAAAACTACTAACGCCGAGGAACTCTCCCACACTTCAACAACTCGTTACTCCTGCAACAGCTTGCGGACAAAACATCTAATACTTTTATAATCCTCCCCTAACGTTTAATCAGCTTATTATCTTCGCCCGACCAACCGCACCCCTTCATCCGCTGGGCACAACTCTATCAAGGTTGCGCTACCTGCGCGGCCTTGACGAAACGTTACATCTCCAACACAACTAAAAAAATTCCAACACTGCTTTTAGAGCACTCGCAACAACTTATAGGCGTCAACCATGCATCAACATTTTATCGAACAAAGAAAACAAAAACTTTTCTGCCATCCGTTATTTATAGAAATAACCTCACTCGCCAAGTTACGACACTTTATGGAGCACCATGTGTTCGCCGTTTGGGACTTCATGACTCTGACCAAGCGCCTGCAACAAGACCTGACGTGCACTCAGATCCCTTGGCTCCCTCCCGCAGACCCCCACGCTGCCCGCTTGATCAATGAAATTGTGCTGGGCGAGGAATCGGATGAGCATCCAACACGCGGCCATTGCAGTCATTTCGAGCTTTACCTGGACGCCATGACAGAGGTAGGCGCCAACACCGCCGCCATCACACGCCTCATTGATCTGCAGCATCAGGGCGTGGAAGTCAGCGCGGCTTTGCAGATGATCGATGCGCCCCGTAGCGTGGTGTCATTTGTCGACAGCACATTGCAAATCGCGCTCAGTGCGCCCACCCACTGTGTGGCGGCGGCCTTCCTGCATGGACGCGAGAGTGTCATTCCCTCGATGTTTGAAGGCTTGATGCACAGCAACGCGTTCATTGAGCGTGAAACACCTACCTTCTTCCACTACCTCAACCGCCATATCGAAGTGGACAGCCACGACCATGGGCCAGCGGCAGAACAGTTGCTCCAGCGTTTGATCGGCACAGATCCGCTTCGCCAGAAACAAGCCGATAGCACCGCCCTTGGCGCCGTGGAGCGCCGTATTATGTTCTGGGACAGTGTGCTGGCTACGCTGCAAGAGGTTCGCCCATGAACGCCGTCAATTACCAATCCTTTGCCGATGATTGGGAGCGGCGCGCTACCATCCGCACACGCCCCCGGCGCCTACTGGAAAACGACGGCAAACTCATCTTTCCCCTGTGCCGCCAACCGCTGGTACTGAGTGCAACTTTCCTTGAACACTGCCCGCAGTGGCGCGACTTCGTGCTGACGCAAAGCTTCTATAAATTCGTCAATGATGTGGTGATCTTCGAAACCGAAATCGTCGACAAGACCGCTCGCAGCATCGCGAAAAACCGCTTCTCCCTGCCCTTCCCACCCGCTTGCCGCTACGACGCGATGACTGTCGTTGTGGACGAGGATTACCACGCGTTGGTCGCGCTGGATTTTCTTCAGCAAGCCGTGGAAATGACCGGGATCGAACCGCTCAATCTACCCGGGCAAATTGAATTGAGCTGCGCGCTACCGACAGCGCAGGCAAAGGTGCCGGCGCACTTGCACGATGCCGTTGAATTAATCGCCGTGGCTATTGCTGAAAACACCGTTACCCATGATGTGGCAGCTTTCTCAAAAGACGCCAGCGTCAAATCGTCTGTGCGCGGCCTGATGGCCGATCACCTGTTCGATGAGGGCCGTCATGCGCGGTTCTGGGCTCAGTTGGTGCGTATTTACTGGCAGTCGGCAACCCCGCAAGATCGCGACAGCATCGCTCAAGCGCTGCCTGTTTTCATGGCGCGCTACCTGACCAACGATCTACAACAAGCCTTCGACCTGCAACTGATCGAACACCTGGACATCAGTGCCGATACTCGTCTTGCCCTACGTCATGAAATCCATGCGCTGGATTTTCCCATCACCCACCAACATCCACTGGTGGCCAATATCATGGGGTTGCTGCGCCAAAGCGGTGTACTGCAAACGCCCAGCGTCGCCCAGGCACTGAGCGCCTACCTGCCGGTACCAGGGAGGTTGGCATGCGGCGTTTAAAGATCGCGTGGAGTGCCTCCAGCAAAGCCCTGGACGAGCTCAAGAAAGTGCTGGAGCAATACGGGCATATCGCAGGAGCAGGGTCCGTCGACCTGATAATTGAAGATGGGGGGCAGCCACTGCCGCCATTGCCAACCGACGTGCCATGGATAAGCCTGCGCGTGGGTATCGGCCCGTTATCCGAGCACGGGCTGCCCTCGCTGCAGTTGCGCTGCTATGACCGCGAGCGCCGCCTGTTGGCTGTGCAGGGCGTCGCCGAGGAACCCAGCGGCAACGGCCAGCGATTACACCAGCAGGCAACGAACGCATTGGTGGAGTGGGCAGCTTGGTTGGTCTGTGGTTTTTCAAGGGATCCAGGTTACTTCTCTATAGCCGCTACCGCTAACGACTGGCCCGAACAGGGCCTGCAAGGGCTGGAAGCAGTGGCATTCATGCACCGGTTCAACCGCACGACAGACCCGGCTTTACTGCGGGCAGCCCAGATGCCCATGATTGAAGCGCTGCAGGCCAGTCTTGAGACCTTCGCGAATCGAACAGCGTTGAATATCGCGGGGGACATGCTGACTTATCAGCAACTTCATCGCCATGCCATAGCGATCCAGCAACGCCTGCTTCCTTTGCTCGAAGGCGTGCAGGCACCACCGGTGATCGGTGTGTGCCTGGAAAAATCCACCGAGCTGTATGCAAGTATTCTTGCGGTATTGGGTTGCGGCTGTGTGTATTTGCCGTTGGCTCCGGATCATCCGGTGCAACGTCAGCACAGCATGTTGGAAAGCCTCCAGGCCTGTGTGCTGCTGGATAACGGTCAGCATCCTTTGCGAGATGGCTTCGCGTCCCTTGATGTCAGCCAAATCGCTGTGCACGACGTCGACGCGACACAACCGCTGATGCACCATCACCCCCTTGCCGACGAGCCTTGCATGGCCTTGTTTACGTCGGGGACCACCGGCCAGCCCAAGTGTGTACTCCTGAGCCACTACAATCTGGCGCATTTCAGCGCGTGGCTCACAACCTGTGTGGGGTTGGATCAACACAGTCGCGTCCTGCAGTTTTCGCCACTGGGCTTCGACTCGTCATTGATCGATATTTTCCCGGCCTTGATCGCCGGCGCTGAATTGATTGTCCCCAGCGCAGATCAACGTCACGACCCTCACCAACTGGTAGAGCTGATTCGCCAGCAACGCGTCAGTCATGGATTTCTGCCACCGGCGCTGCTCAGCATTCTGCCGCTGGATAAGCCACTGGGCCTTACTCACTTGCTTACCGGCGGCGATTTCTGCGAGCCCTATGTGATCGAACAACTGGCGGGGCAATGTCAGTTGCATAACTTTTATGGGCCCACCGAGACCACGGTGTTGGCAACACACCGGGTATTCCAACAAGGTGATAGCCATCGCAATATCGGCTACCCCATCGCCAACAGTCAGGTGTTAATCCTCGATGAAAACCTGCAACCGGTGGATGAACAGGTCACGGGCGATTTGTACATTGCCGGTCCAGGCGTCAGCCTCGGCTATTGGAATGCACCGCCGCAACCCGACAGTCCATTCGTTGCGCTGAGGCTGCCGAATGGACAGGTTCTCAAGGCTTACCGCAGCGGCGATTTGGCGAAATGGACGCAAGATGGCATCGAGCTCGGCGGGCGTCGGGATGATCAAGTCAAGATCCGTGGCTTTAGAGTCGAGCCTCAGGAGATTGAGCAATGCCTGCGCAACAGTCGATTGTTTCGCCAAGTGGCAGTGGTGATCGATCCGACGCACAGAGTCATAGGTTTTGCCGCCCAGCCCGAACCCGGCGCTACGCTGCAGAGCCTGAAGGAACATGCCCGGCAGTGGTTGCCTGTACATATGCAGCCGGTCGCCTGGAGCGAGTTGGCCTGTCTGCCCGGTACGAGTAACGGCAAGGTCGATCGGAAGGCATTATTGGCCCTGCCAATATCCACGCTCGCCGGGGCGACTTGCAGCCCTGTACAAACACCTCTGCAGGCACAGTTGGTGGACTTATGGGCAGAGTTGTTGGCCTTATCCGCAGGCGAACTTTCGATCGATGACAGTTTCTTCAACCTCGGCGGCCACTCCATCCTGTTGTCGAGCCTATTGTTGCGCCTGCGTGAGCAGTTTGGCCGTAGCTTCTGCCTGAGCCCCTTTTTCGAGACACCGACCATCCGCACGTTGGCCGCACTGATGGACGGCGGGGCGCTGCCTGACACCCCTACCCACCGGATGGAAAAAGATGCAGCAAGAATGCTGGGGATCGAGGTGCTGCCTGATACCCACATGGGTGACCCACGCAAAGCGATCGTCACCGGGGCGAACAGTTTTGTCGGGGTACATATCGTCCAAGCGCTACTGGCCGGCGGGGCGCTGGAAGTAGCATGTCTGGTGCGGGAACTGCCCGGGCATTCAGCGGCGGGGCGATTCACCCAGGCACTGCGGGAATACCGCCTGGAACATTTGGACCTGAGCCGAGTGCGGGTGTATGCCGCTGACATGCGCGAACCCCGCCTGGGCTTGGCCGGCAATGTGTATGACTATCTTGCCCGTCATTATGGTGTGCTGGTGCATAACGCCGCACAGGTCAATCATGTACTGGACTATGCGTCACTCGCCAGGGACAACGTCGAGCCGGTGTTTGAGTGCCTGCGCCTCTGCGAGACCCACTGTAAGAAGGTCCTTAATTTCATCTCGACGCTGTCGGCCTGCAGCAGCGTGGACGCCGATGGGCACGTCCTTGAATCGCCCGCCGGGCGCGCGCAGCCACTGTATGTGAAAAATGGCTACAACCTCTCGAAATGGGTAGCTGAGCGATTGTTGGGAAGGGCCGTCGAACAAGGGGTCTGGGTCAATATTCATCGGCCGGGAAATATCAGTTTCAACAGCCAGAACGGCGTCTGCCAACCGCAGAAGAACCGCCTGATGCTGATGCTCAAGGGGTCTATGCAATTGGGGCTGGTCCCCCGGTTGGAGGTGAACTTCGATCTGATGCCGGTGGATTTCCTGGCCGGCTTCATAGCCTTCCACAGCGCCCAATTTGCCTTTGGGCGAAACGTATTCAACCTGCACAACCCACAGCCCTTGAGCTGGGATAAGTACCTCGACGCATTCAGCCAGGCCGGGCACGCCTTCGACCGGGTAAGCGTTGAAGACTGGCAGCAGGCGCTGCGAACGGTTGGCCGTGATAACGCGTTGTTCGGTGTGCTGGGTTTCTACCTGGACGAACTGGACGAAGACATCGGCGATACGTCGATGATCCGTTACGACAATGCCCGATGGGGTCTGGAAAGAATGGGTATGGACTATCCGTCAAAGAGCCCGGCACTGTTACGCAAAGGCTGTGATTACCTCAGGGCCATCAGCTTCCTCTGAACAGCTTCAGAAATTGCCGACGACACTACTGCACCAATCAGCATTCGGAGCGAGAGGCCTCGCTCCGATGCAAACAGGATCAGATCTTGAAGCTATCAACCAATTGCTTCAATCGACTGGCCTGCTGGGACAGTGCATCGCAGTCTTTGAGCGTCTCGTTGAGGTTAGCCACACCCTGCTGGTTCAACAGGTTGATCTGGTTGATGTCGACGTTGAGGGTTTCAACGACAGCGGTCTGCTCTTCGGTGGCAGCTGCAACCGACTGGTTCATTCCATCAATCTCAACGATACGCTGCGTCACGCTGATCAGGCGCTCACCCGCCTGGTTGGCCACTTCAACGCTTTCTTCGCTGGAAGTCTGGCTGGCATTCATGGTGGTCACTGCTTCACGCGAGCCCACCTGCAACGAAGTGATCATCTTGTGGATCTCCTCTGCCGACTCTTGGGTACGGTGTGCCAGGTTGCGCACTTCATCTGCCACTACGGCGAACCCACGCCCGGCTTCGCCAGCACGGGCGGCTTCAATTGCCGCATTGAGGGCGAGCAAGTTGGTCTGCTGGGAAATGCCTTTGATCACATCCAGAATATGCCCGATGTTGTCGGTACTGGCGTTAAGGGTTTCGATCTGAGTGCAGGACAGACTGATCTTCTGCGACAGCTCCGACATCGCCAGGATGGTTTGCTCAACCACTTTGCGGCCATCGTCAGCCTGTTCGCTGGCACCGCTGGCGTGCTGCGAAGCATCTGCTGCATTGCGGGCGATTTCCTGGGTGGCAGCGCCCAGTTCGTTGATGGCCGCAGCTACGCTGTTGGTACGCGCACTCTGTTCGTCGGAACCGATGATCGAAGCATTGGACGATGCCATTACGCGCTGGGACAAATCATGCACCTGACGCGTTGCCGAAGACACCTCGGAAATCGAGGCGTGGATGCGTTCGACGAATTGATTGAATGCACTGCCGACTTCGCCGAATTCGTCTTTGCTGGTCACTGCAAGTCGTCGGGTCAAATCGCCTTCGCCTTGGGCGATGTCCTGCATGGCGACGCCCATGGTGGTCAACGGACGCAGCAACACTTGAATCAACAGGCTCAAGAGCACCGCAATGGCCACAACGGCGATCAACATTGCAATCAAAGCCGAGGTACGGAACTTGCCCAGCGGGGCGTAGGCTTTTTCTTTATCAATGGATAGACCGATGTACCAGTCGGCGCCGGGCAAACCGCTGATAGGCGTGAACGAAAGAATACGATCCTGGCCATTGAGAACAACGTCCTGGTTAAGCTTCTCGATACGTACGTTGGTGCCAGGGTAGATGTCCTTGAGATTTTTCATCACCTGGTCCTGGTCAGGACTCACGATGACCTGACCATCACCACTGACCAGAAACGCATGGCCAATGCCGCCGAAGTCTACCGAGTTGATGATCTTCACCAGGGTTTGCAGGCTAAGGTCACCCCCAACAACACCCAACAGTTCGCCGTTCTTTTTCACCGGCATGGCAATTGTCACGATCTGACCGCCTACAGCCGCCATATAAGGCGGGGTAAGCATTGTTTTGTCCGCTACCACCGCCTGCTTGTACCAAGGGCGCTGACGAGGGTCATAGTCCTCAGGCATCTTCGCGTCAGGGCGCTGCGTGAATACCCCATTGGTTTGGCCCACGTAGGTGAACTGGAAGTTGGAGGTAAACGCTGGCTGATCCACCAACCCGGGAAGATCGACGGCACTGCCTTGATGGGCAACGTTCTGCGCCAGGTTCTCGAGGACCAGGATGCGACCACTGAGCCAGTTCTGCACACTGCTGGCGGTAAGCTCGCCGGATTGCTGGATAGACGAGGCCAGGTTTTGCCTGATCGTGCTGCGTTGCAGGTAGTCGTTGTACAGGGTGAATAACGCGAAGGCTAAAACCACGACGCCTGACGCGGCCAACAGAATTTTATGACTGAACTTGAGATTCATTTCATCGACTTCTTTTTGCCAAAGGGGGGTGAGCGTGCCGAGTGGAACATTCCATGTAACGGGATAGGCGGACTCTGCGGTCGCTCTATTTCGGTGCACGCATGGCTCGTCAGGCTTTCGGCCAAACATCGGCAAAGCTTAGAAATTTGTGTGAAGCATCTTCTTTTTGCGTAGGAAACCGACAGGCGGTAGGTGAAGGCGGGAGGGTGTGACATAGAGCCTTAAACGACAAAACCCCTGTCTGCGTTAGCAGACAGGGGTTTCGGAATTCAATCTTGACGATGACCTACTCTCACATGGGGAAACCCCACACTACCATCGGCGATGCATCGTTTCACTGCTGAGTTCGGGATGGGATCAGGTGGTTCCAATGCTCTATGGTCGTCAAGAAATTCTGTGTACCAGACCGTTGAGTTGGCAACGTGCCGGTGAAATTCATGAGCTTCTACATAAACAG
>NZ_VXCZ01000036.1:0-12967 GCF_052850795.1 Pseudomonas sp. 910_23
TGTTTTGTGTTTATTCAGTTATCAGGAGAATAGTTTTGTCCTCTCCCATCCCCGTCACCATCCTCAGCGGCTTCCTCGGTGCCGGCAAGACCACCTTGCTGCGCCATCTGCTCAAGGCCGAGCACGGCTTGAAAATCGCCGTGATCGAAAACGAATTCAGTGACGCCGGCATCGACACCCAGCTCTTGGGCGACGAGCCGGTACAAGTCATGACCCTGTCCAACGGCTGCGTGTGCTGCACCATCCACACCGACTTGACCAAGGCCCTGTACCTGCTGCTTGAGCGTCTGGACAGTGGCGAAATCGCCTTCGACCGACTGGTGATCGAATGCACCGGCCTTGCCGACCCGGCACCAGTAGCCCAGACTTTTTTCATCGACGAAGAACTGCGCGAGCGCTACATCCTCGACGGCATCATTACCCTGGTGGACGCCGCCCACGCCGAGCATCACCTGACCCAGACCATCGCCCAGGCCCAGATCGGCTTTGCCGACCGCCTGCTGGTGAGCAAGCGCGACCTGGTGGACGACGCCACCTTCGACGCCCTTAGCCAGCGCCTGACCCGTATCAACCGGCGTGCGCCGATCCGTGTGGTGAATCACGGCAAGATCGACTTGGCTGAGTTGCTGGATGTGCGCGGCTTCAACCTCAATGCCGGCATGAGCCTGCGCCCGGTCAGCGCTGCGCCATCGGTCGACCGTATTTCCAGCCTGGTGCTGCGCACCGACCAACCGCTGGATATCGACCGCCTCAGTGAGTTCATGAACGAACTGCTGGAAGACCACGGCAAGCAGCTGCTGCGCTACAAGGGCGTGCTGAATATTGCCGGGGAGGATCGACGCATGGTGTTCCAGGGCGTGCTGAAACTCTATGGTTTTGACTGGGACACCGAATGGGCCGAGGGCGAGGCGCGGGAGAGTGTGATTGTGTTTATTGCCGATGAGTTGCCGGAGGACAAGATCCGCGAAGGTTTTGCCAAGGTCTACCAAGCCTGACTTGAAATGCGATCAACTGTGGGAGGGGGCTTGCTCCCGATTGCGGTGGGTCAGTAAACATATAAGTGACTGACACACTGCTATCGGGAGCAAGCCCCCTCCCGCAATTGAATGCATTTCAAATTGAAATAAAAAAGCCCGGCTCAAGAGCCGGGCTTTTCATTCAAGCAACTGCAATCAAGCGCCGTAAACCGGCAGCTTCTTGCAGATGGCCTTGACCTTCTCACGTACCGCGTCGATCACGGCTTCGTTGTTCAGGTCAGCCAGGATGTCGCAGATCCAGCCGGCCAGTTCCTTGCACTCTGCTTCCTTGAAGCCACGGGTGGTCACAGCCGGGGTGCCGAAGCGCAGGCCGGAGGTGACGAACGGCGAACGTGGATCGTTCGGCACGGAGTTCTTGTTCACGGTGATGAAGGCTTTGCCCAGGGCGGCGTCAGCGTCTTTACCGGAAATGTCCTGTTTGATCAGCGACAGCAGGAACAGGTGGTTTTCAGTACCGCCGGACACCACGTCAAAACCGCGCTCGATGAACACAGCGGCCATGGCCTGGGCGTTCTTCACCACTTGTTGTTGGTAGGTCTTGAACTCAGGCTGCAGTGCCTCCTTGAAGCAGATCGCCTTGGCGGCAATCACGTGCTCCAGCGGGCCACCCTGGGCGCCCGGGAACACCGCGGAGTTGAGCTTCTTCTCGATCTCGGCGTTGGCGCGAGCCAGGATCAGGCCGCCACGTGGACCGCGCAGGGTCTTGTGGGTAGTGGTGGTCACCACGTCAGCGTAAGGCACTGGGTTCGGGTACACGCCCGCTGCCACCAGACCGGCCACGTGGGCCATGTCGACGAACAGGTAGGCACCGACCTTGTCGGCGATTTCACGGAAGCGTGGGAAATCCAGGATCTGCGAGTAGGCAGAGAACCCAGCCACGATCATTTTTGGCTTGTGCTCGACCGCCAGGCGCTCGACTTCGTCGTAGTCGATCAGGCCGTTGGCATCGATACCGTACTGGACGGCGTTGTACAGCTTGCCGGAGGAAGAAACGCTGGCGCCGTGGGTCAGGTGACCGCCGTGGGCCAGGCTCATGCCCAGGATAGTGTCGCCGCCTTGCAGCAGGGCCAGGTACACGGCGCTGTTGGCCTGGGAGCCGGCGTGTGGCTGGACGTTGGCGTAATCGGCGCCGAACAGCTCCTTGGCACGGTCGATGGCCAACTGCTCAACCACGTCGACGTACTCGCAACCACCGTAGTAGCGCTTGCCCGGGTAGCCTTCGGCGTACTTGTTGGTCAAAACCGAACCTTGAGCCTCCATCACCGCAGGGCTGGTGTAGTTTTCCGAAGCGATCAGCTCAATGTGCTCTTCCTGGCGCACGGCTTCTTGCTCCATGGCGGCGAAGAGATCGGCGTCGTACTTGGCAATAGTCAAATCACGGCTGAACATGGCGGTCCTCAAGGATCGGGGGCAGAAAAGGAGGGCATTCTAACCCAATGGGTTTTAGATGGCATATGAAAGGACATCATGTCGCGGACAAGTGGGGCTCATCTGGAGATGAGTGGTGACTGTGCTGGCCTCATCGGGAGCAAGCCCCCTCCCACATTCGAAGGTATTCACAGTTCAAAGGTGGGAGGGGGCTTGCTCCCGATGGAGCCATAAGCTTCACAACAGCAGGTCAGTCGAACATGAAGAGAGCATCATTGCTGAACTGCGCCTCGAACCGATTCGCCGGCATCGGCCGCCCGAACAGGTAACCCTGGACCTCATCACAGCCATGCTCGCGCAAAAAGTCCAATTGCTCGTGGGTTTCCACACCTTCGGCGATCACCGCCAGGTTCAGGCTGTGGGCCATGGCAATTATCGCCCGGGCGATCTGTGCGTCCTGCTCACCGGAGGGCAGGCCATCGACGAAGGTGCGGTCGATCTTCAGCACGTCGATGGGGAATTGCTTGAGGTAGTTAAGCGATGAATAGCCGGTGCCGAAGTCATCCACCGCGATGCTCAGGCCCAGGTTCTTCAAGCTGGCGAGGATCTGCAGCGCTTCGTTGACTTCGCGCATCAGGATACTTTCGGTCAGTTCCAGCTCCAGGCACGCTGGCGGCAGGCCAGTGTCCTTGAGGATGGTGGCGATGCGCGTGCCCAGCTGGCCGTCGGAGAACTGCCGCGCCGAGATGTTTACCGAGACTTTGGGCACCCGCACCTTGTTCTGGTGCCAGGTCTTGAGTTGGCGACAGGCTTCGCTGATCACCCAATCGCCCACGTCCACCACCAGCCCGAGTTCTTCCAATACCGGAATGAAATCCCCCGGCGGCACCAGCCCGCGACGCGGGTGGCGCCAGCGCAGCAGGGCCTCGGCACCGGTCAGGCGTTTGCCGTCGCCGCTGAATTGCGGTTGGTAATACAGCACGAATTCGTTCTGGTCCAGGGCGTGGCGCAGGTCGCTCTCCAGCTCCAGACGCTCCAGGGCGCTTGCGTTCATGTCGGCCTGGTAGAACTGGAAGTTGTTCTTGCCACGCTCTTTGGCGTGATACATCGCCGTATCCGCGTTTTTCATCAGTTGGCTCAGCTCGTTGCCGTCTTGGGGGCTGAGGGCGATGCCGATACTGGCGGTCACGAAGAACTCACGGCCTTCTAGCACGAATGGCTTCACCAGGCTGGCCAAGATCTGTTCGGCCACATGAATCGCGCGGTTCAGCGCCATCTCGCGGCTGACCCGTGGTTGCAACAGCAGGGTGAATTCGTCGCCGCCCATGCGCGCCACGGTGTCGTCTTCGGCCACGCAACCGAGCAGGCGCGTCGCCATTTCCTTGAGCATACGGTCGCCGGCGGCGTGGCCGAGGGAGTCGTTGATCGGCTTGAAGCGGTCGAGGTCGAGGAACATCAACACCACCCACGACTTCTGCCGTTCTGCCGATTGCAACGCCGTGTGCAGACGGTCCTGGAACAGTGTGCGGTTGGGTAGGTGGGTCAGGGCGTCGTAGTAGGCCAGGCGGTGGATTCGCTGTTCGCTGGCCTTGCGCTCGCTGATGTCGCTGAAGAAGCACACATAGCTGGCCAGGTCGCCCTCATCGTCGAACACCGCCGTAATGCCGACCCAGGCCGGGTAATGCTCGCCGTTGCGGCGCTTGAGCCACACTTCGCCTTCCCAGGTACTGTGCTGGTGCAGTTGCTTGAGCACATAACGCAGGTGGGCTTCCTGCTGCTCGTCGACGGTGAGCATGTTCGGCAATTGGTCGAGCACGTCCGCCACTTCATACCCGCTGACCCGGCTGAACGCCTCGTTGGCTTGCACGATATAGCCGGCCGGATCGGTGATCAGGATCGCCGAGGTGGAGTGCTCGAAGACCGTGGCCGCCATGCGCAGGTCTTTTTCGGCGCGGCGTTGCTGGCTGATATCGCGGCCTACGCCGAGGATGCCCTCAAAGGCGCCATGTTCATCCCACACCAGCACCAGGCGCAGTTCGATCGGTACTTTGCGCCCGTCGGCGCGCAGGCAGTCGAACAGGAACAGTTGGGTCTGGACTTCATCGCGCAAGGTGTTCAACGCCTCGGGGTTGCCGAGGGCGCGACTGACCTGTTCCATCAGGCTATAAATGCCGGTCAACTGTTGCGGGTTGGCAACGATCGACTGCCAGCCATGCTTGAACACCCAATCCACGTCATAGCCCAGTACGGTGTTGACCGATGGGCTGATGTAATTCAGAGCCAGTTGGCTGTCGGTAGAGCAGATCACGTCGCTGATGCTTTCAGCCAACATGCGGTAGCGCTGTTCGCTGTCGCGCAGGGATTCGCTGGCTTCGATCTGGTCGGTAATGTCCTTGGCCACACCGATGATCCGAGTGACCACCGTGGACGTATCCCGGGCCAGGGCCTGTTCGCGAATATCGAAGCGGCGCCATTGGTTATTGCGGTGGCGAAAGCGCAGTTGGCAGTGCAACTGGGTCGTGTAGCCGACCTGGCGTTGCTGCTCACGCGAGTCATGGTAGTGCTCGGCGTCTTCGGGGTGCAGCAGGATTTCCCAGAAGTACTCACCCATTTGCTGCAGTTCGGTTTTGTTGTAGCCCAGGGTGTGGCCCAGATGATGGTTGCTGAAAATCATGCGCTGGCTGATCACGTCCTGCACATACAGGTGATCGGGCACCGTACGCACCACATCCGACCAGAAGCTCTCGCGCTCCACCAGCGACAACTCGATCAGCTTGCGGCTGGTGATGTCGCTGATGCTGAGGATCACGGCCTTGACGTCATCCTGCTGCTCCGGCAAACGCATCACCAGCCACAGGTACTGTTCGTTGCCGGCCACGTCGTTGAGCTGGATTTCCAGCTCCAGCTGTTTTTGCCGGGTCAGTACAGCTTCCAGCACCTGATAGCCGATGGACGTGGCATTGCTCGGGCAATCATCGATCAGGCGTTCCCATGCCTGCTCGCAGGACGCAACGTTCAGCAGGCGCACGGCCATCTGGTTGACCTCGGTGACGCGCAACTCCTTGAGCAGTTGCTTGCGCTCGGCGGGGTTGGCCTGCAACCAGGCGTGCAACTGTTCGCGGCTTTGTACCTGGGTCTTGTTGCAAAACGCCTTGAGCCCCGCCAGGTCAAGCACGCACAAGGCCACGCCTGTGCCTTCGAAGATGTCCTGATAGCGTCGCCGGCCTTCATTCACCTGGCGTTGGCGGCGGCGCATGTTGAGCAGCACGATCACCGGGACAAGCGAAAATGCCAGGCCCAGCAGGCACTTGCCGATAAAGGCAGGCAGCAGTTGTTCCAGCACCGCGCTGCGGTCAAACAGGCCGCGCAGTTGCCAGTCGCTTTTGCTCAAGGGCGTGACCAGCACACTGCGATTCAATTCTTCCGGTGTCAGAGCGCTGGGCCACTGCGCCGGCATCCCGCTGTCACGGCTGACCACACGATGGTTCAGGCTGTTCTCGATCGCCCACATCGGGCGCTGGCCCTGAATGTCCTGCCGTGTGAGGTTGGCCAGGTAATTGGGGGCCAGGCGCAAGGCCCAGTACACCTTGGAGCCACCGCTGGGTTGGTGCAGCAACAGATAGATGACCGTGCCGTCATTGTCGTTGCTCAGGTAGTAAGACTGGGCGTGACTGCGCTTGACCAGGTCTTCGAGCAGGGCATTGTCTTGGCTGCCTTCGGCAGTGTCGCTGATCAGTGCGCCGTTGGGGGTGAGCAGGGCGAAGCTGCGTAGGTCCGGCAACGAGCGCTGCAACGTGCGCATCAAGGCCTGCTGCTGTTCGGCATTGCGCGGCGGCTCGACAATGGGCAGCAGGTTCAGGGCGATCTGCGCGCTCAGTGCCATGCTCTGGCTGATCTGCTCGGCCAAGTCAGCACTGTAGTCGATGGTGTATTGCTGCTGGTTTTTCTGGTTTTGCTGCAACTGGTCAAGCAGTTGCCAGAACAATAACGCGAGCAACATCAGCACAAGCGTCGCCAATGCGCCCTTCAAGGTACCGTGCAGGGGCGCTCCCGGCGCAATATGAGCGGCGCGCAAGGGAGTGGGCGGCGTGACTTTGGACAAGCTGTGATCCTGCGGTTGGCTGGACTGGCGCGCGACGTGCACTATAAGCCGGACGCCCGGAGGGCGGCTAGCATGCCTTGAGTTGTGGCAAAGTGCCAGTCCTGCCTGGCTGGACTGCCCCAGCGCATTCAGGTAGCTTTGCCGGTTACGCGGGGGCGTTCCAGCCCCAGACATTCAGGCTTTTTCCCCACGCAGGCATTGATGATAGTCAAAGGCCCGCGCGGCGCATGGCCTGGCACGGGCTTCGTCCGCTTAATTCATCAGTCACTGACGCTAGGTTCACCATGGCTCAATACGTCTTCACCATGCATCGGCTGGGAAAAGTTGTTCCGCCGAAGCGGGAAATCCTGAAAAACATTTCGTTGTCCTTCTTCCCTGGCGCCAAGATCGGCGTGCTCGGCCTCAACGGCTCGGGTAAGTCCACGCTGCTGAAAATCATGGCCGGCGTCGACACCGAGTTCGAAGGCGAAGCCCGCCCGATGCCGGACCTGAATATCGGTTACCTGCCGCAAGAGCCGATCCTGGATCCGACCAAGACCGTGCGCGAAGTGGTTGAAGAGGCCGTCAGCGTGATCAAGGACGCTCAGGCGCGCCTCGACGAGGTGTATGCCGCCTACGCCGAACCGGATGCCGACTTCGACAAGCTGGCCGCCGAGCAGGCCAAGCTCGAAGCCATCCTGCAGGCTGGCGACGGTCACAACCTGGAGCGCCAACTGGAAGTCGCCGCCGATGCGCTGCGCCTGCCGGCGTGGGACGCCAAGGTCGAGCACCTGTCTGGTGGTGAAAAACGTCGTGTGGCCCTGTGCCGCCTGCTGCTGTCGGCTCCCGACATGTTGCTGCTCGACGAACCGACCAACCACCTGGACGCCGATTCCGTCGCCTGGCTGGAGCACTTCCTGCACGATTTCCCGGGCACCGTGGTTGCGATCACGCACGACCGGTACTTCCTGGACAACGTTGCCGGCTGGATCCTCGAGCTCGACCGCGGCGCCGGTATCCCTTACGAGGGCAACTACTCCGGTTGGCTGGAAGCCAAGTCCGACCGTCTGGCCGCCGAATCCAAGCAGCAATCGGCCCACGAAAAAGCCATGAAGGAAGAGCTGGAGTGGGTGCGCAAAGGCGCCAAGGCCCGCCAGTCCAAATCCAAGGCCCGTCTGCAACGCTTTGAAGAAATGCAGTCGCAGGAATTCCAGAAGCGCAGCGAAACCAACGAGATCTACATCCCGGCCGGCCCGCGCCTGGGTGACAAGGTCATCGAGTTCAAGAACGTATCCAAGGGCTATGGCGACCGCGTGCTGATCGACAACCTGTCGTTCTCCATGCCAAAAGGCGCGATCGTCGGCGTCATTGGTGGTAACGGTGCGGGTAAGTCCACGCTGTTCCGCATGTTGATGGGCAAGGAAACGCCGGACTCCGGCAGCATCGAGATCGGCGACACCGTGCAACTGGCCTGTGTGGACCAGAGCCGCGACGACCTCGACGGCAGCAAGACCGTGTTCCAGCAGATCTCCGACGGCTCCGACCAGATCCGCATCGGCAACTATGAAATCCCGTCGCGCACCTATGTCGGCCGTTTCAACTTCAAGGGCGGCGATCAGCAGAAGTTCGTCAAGGACCTGTCCGGTGGTGAGCGTGGTCGCTTGCACCTGGCCCTGACCTTGAAAGAGGGCGGCAACGTGTTGCTGCTCGACGAACCGTCCAACGACCTCGACGTTGAAACCCTGCGTTCCCTGGAAGAAGCCCTGCTGGACTTCCCGGGCGCCGCCATTGTGATCTCTCACGATCGGTGGTTCCTTGACCGCGTTGCGACCCACATCCTGGCGTACGAAGATGACTCCCAGGCGGTGTTCTTCGAAGGTAACTACACCGAGTACGAAGCAGACCGTAAAAAGCGCTTGGGCGAAGCCGCTGCCCAGCCGCACCGTGTGCGTCACAAAAAACTGGCCTGATTCGGGCTGGTTTGAAAAAAGCGGAGCCTTCGGGCTCCGTTTTTTTTGGGGCGCTGTTCAGGTGGACCGAGGCGACTTCATCGCAGGCAAGCCAGCTCCCACATTAGATCGAGTACCTCTGCTACGACACGGTCCAATGTGGGAGCTGGCTTGCCTGCGATAGCGGTTTAACTATTGGTGCATATCTCGCGTTGAAATCCCTGTTAGAGGGCAAAAATCCTGATTATTTATATCCAATGCACCATTTAAATTCACAGAAGCGACATTTTGCCCTGTCACGGTGCGAAATGAATTGATAAAGTCCGGCTCATTCTCTGTTTAACAACAATCAATTTGCCGAGACTTTTCATGATCGAATCCGTCGAATCCTTCCTGGCCCGCCTCAAGAAACGCGACCCCGACCAGCCGGAATTCCACCAGGCCGTGGAAGAAGTCCTGCGCAGCCTGTGGCCCTTTCTTGAAGCCAACCCCCACTACCTGACCTCGGGCATTCTGGAACGCATTTGCGAACCGGAACGCGCCATCACCTTCCGGGTATCGTGGGTGGATGATCACGGCAAGGTTCAGGTCAATCGCGGTTTCCGTATCCAGATGAACAGCGCCATCGGCCCGTACAAAGGTGGCTTGCGCTTTCACCCTTCGGTCAACCTGGGCGTGCTGAAATTCCTCGCCTTCGAGCAGACCTTCAAAAACTCCCTGACCTCGCTGCCCATGGGCGGCGGTAAAGGCGGCTCGGACTTCGACCCCAAGGGCAAGAGCGATGCCGAAGTGATGCGCTTCTGCCAGGCGTTCATGAGCGAGTTGTACCGCCACATCGGTGCGGACGTCGACGTGCCGGCCGGCGATATCGGTGTGGGCGCACGAGAAATCGGCTTTCTGTTCGGCCAGTACAAGCGCCTGAGCAATCAATTCACTTCAGTGCTGACCGGCAAAGGCATGACTTATGGCGGCAGCCTGATTCGTCCGGAAGCCACCGGTTTCGGCTGTGTGTATTTCGCCGAGGAAATGCTCAAGCGCCAAGGTCAGCGGGTCGAAGGCAAGCGGGTGGCGGTGTCCGGCTCCGGCAACGTGGCGCAATACGCGGCGCGCAAGGTCATGGACCTGGGGGGCAAGGTGGTTTCCCTGTCGGACTCCGAAGGCACCCTGTACGCCGAAAGTGGTTTGACCGAAGAACAATGGTCGGCCCTGCTGGAGCTGAAAAACGTACAGCGCGGGCGTATCAGTGAATTGGCTGAACGTTTCGGCCTGGAATTCCGCAAAGGCCAAACCCCTTGGGAGCTGGCGTGCGATATCGCGCTGCCATGCGCCACCCAGAACGAACTCGACGCCCAAGCCGCACGCACGCTGTTGCGCAACGGCTGCATCTGCGTGGCCGAAGGCGCCAACATGCCGACCACCCTGGAGGCTGTGGATATCTTCATCGACGCGGGCATCCTGTTTGCACCCGGCAAGGCGTCCAACGCCGGCGGTGTGGCGGTGAGTGGCCTGGAAATGTCGCAGAACGCCATGCGCCTGCTCTGGACCGCCGGGGAAGTGGACAGCAAACTGCACAACATCATGCAGTCGATCCACCATGCCTGCGTGCATTACGGTGAAGAAAACGGCCGGGTTAACTACGTCAAGGGCGCCAACATCGCAGGCTTCGTTAAAGTGGCTGACGCGATGCTGGCCCAGGGTATCGTCTAAACCTCGGGCTCGATGCTCAGCACTTCGATCAACTGATCGCCGACGGGGCGCTTCCACAGCACCTCGTCGCCCACCTGGGCCCCCAACAAGGCGCGGCCCAGAGGCGAGCCCCAGTTGATCAAACCGGCGTTGGCGTCGGCTTGATCCTCACCTACCAATTGAATGCGCTGTTGCTCGTCCTGCTCATTGGCGAACGTGACCCAGCTGCCGATCTGCACCTTGTCGGTGGCTGTCGCCGGCGCGACCACCTGAGCGCTTTGCACCCGCTGGTTGAAGTAACGCAGGTCCCGCTCAAGATCCGCCTGGCGCTGCTTATCGGCCTGATCACCCTTGGCGGACTCGGCGCTGTACTCAAGCTGCAATTGCGCCACCTTGGCTTGCAACTGCGCCAACCCTTGCGCGGTCAGGCGGTTGGGCTGTTCGCTGACCTGACGCTCCACCGGCTGGTCGGCCTGGGCGGCGGCGTTGTCTTCATTTACAAAAGCTCGGCTCATGGTGTTCTCCCTCTATGGCATTTGGGCCATGTTTGCCGTGCTTTAGTTTCGATGGATGTCTGCAAACGACCTATTGCGAGCGATACGCCTTGGCCGCATCGCGGTCTTTTTCCTGCTGCCACTCGCGCTCGCGGTCGTTGTTGCGGTTTTCCTGGTAGTCGCGCAGTTCTTCGTTCTCACGCATGGCTTTGCACTGGCGAAACCCGTCTTCCCAGCCTTCGGCGTATTGCCGGTCTTTCAAATAACGTGGAACGTTCTTGCGAAACTCCCCGGTAATCACCCCAGCGGCCTGGCGACCACTGCTGCAACCATCGTCAAAGCCATCGGCAAAGGCGGGTGGATAACCCTTGGCCAGCAACTCTTGGTGAGTGGATTGGCAGCCTGACAAACACACCATTGCACACAGCATTACCGCATACCGCCACATGGCGTACTCCCTGGCCGGTTAACGGCTGATAAGGAGAGTCTAGAAGGGGATTTGTCAGCTGTATGTGAAAGAGGTGTCAGAGGGATGTACAGGACTTTTGGCCAAGCACAAAACCAAATGTGGGAGGGGGCAAGCCCCCGATGGCAGAGTGTCAGTCAGTCTATTTGTTCCTGACCCACCGCTATCGGGGGCAGCCCCCTCCCACAGTTTTATCCACAACTCCCGTCTCCCGCTGCAGGCTTTATTCGTAGTAACCCACTGTCTTTTTTAGCTGATCGGCGTATTCGTAAATTTCGTCAATGGATGAAATGGCGTGCCGGGTCTCATTCTTTTCCTCGTCGAATATCCCGAGGTACTTTTGGCTACGATTGAAGTGGAGCCGGCAGATGGGCTTACGATTGTTGTCGTCCAGTAATATTCCAAAATAGCTTTGGGTATCTCGTTGAACGATTCGTTTGGCATCGACTACGGAGCGAACGACAGCGCGGACGATGTGATAACCCTCCATTTCCTCAAGGGTCGTCAGAATTTTATCTTCTGCCTCTTCTCGATCCTGCAAGTCTGCATTCGCGCTATTCGCGACAGTCAATGATGTCGTCGTCGGCTGAATTGCACCGCTCATAGCAGACTTAAGTCGCTCATTAATTTGGTCATTCAAAAATTGAGCTAACGCTTTTCGGGTTAGTTCGAAAAATTGCTCACGGACTCTTTGCGTGATCACTCCTTCATAAACGCGGGATGCGAAGAATTTCACGAAGTCGTCTTCTGGTTTACTGACTTGAGCGCCAATGAGTTTCTTGAGTTGGCTAACGTATTTCAATTCTCCCGCTGCGCTGATGATTGAGTCCACATCGAAGGCCGACTTGGTAAGTTTTATCAGCTCTGGTACGGAGTATTCATCAATGTCCAGTAGATCCAGTTCTAAAAATGGCTTTTCATCCATTTTATTAGGGGCGTCCAGATCAGTAAAAAATCTGTAGACCTGGCCGTTGGTAAGAATTGAGATTCTTGCACTTGTAACGTGAAAGTACCGAAAGAGCTGCGACGCGTGATTAATGCTCAACGACTCGCCAATCTTTTTGCATTCAATGAGTATCTGAACTTCGCCATCTTTCATGATTGCGTAGTCGATTTTTTCACCCTTTTTCGTCCCTACATCGCAGACAAATTCGGGCGTCACCTCCTGCGGGTCAAACACGTCATAACCCAACACGGTGTTGATAAAAGGCATTACAAAAGCATTTTTTGTAGCTTCTTCTGTTTGGATGGCGGGGCCTTGCAGGCGAACTTTTGCTGCCAAACTGGTGAGTTTTTCAAGAAATTCCATATAAGCCTCTTACCCTATTCGGATCCGTGTATAGAAGTGGTGGCAAATTGATGCCGTTCGATACTAGACACAAAACCTCACAAAGAGAATGAAGTGAGAGACGGTTTATTTCGTCTGAAAAAAGCTAAAAAGTCGTCTGAAATTTCCTGTCTATTTTTCAATGGGTTGCAAGGGTGCTATGGATTTGTGCTTGCAGGCAAAAGGCTGATAAATCCTGAGTAGGTAAGATGGAGGGATCAGGCTCGTGGTTTTTCAGCTTTGTCCAGCGCAGCATATTCAGCCATTTCTTGTCTGATAAACGCCGTAATCATCGCGCGGTACACCTGCTCAGTGACCTCAGGATTGGCGCCGACCACCTGAGATAACCCCCGCACCTTGGCGATCACCTGTTCAACCCGTTGTGGCGCCTTGACACCATCGGTGTCTTTTTTGAAGCGTGCGGCTTGGGAAACGTAGTGGCCGCGTTCGGCGATCAGAGTGACGATTTGCTGGTCAAGAAAGTCGATGTTATTGCGGACTTCTTCGAGGGTAGTGCAGTGAACGGCCATATTAAGTGGGCTCCTGATTATGTGAGCAA
>NZ_VXCZ01000037.1:0-7733 GCF_052850795.1 Pseudomonas sp. 910_23
TCAAGAGCGCCTCGCTTCGCATCGTGGTTACCGTCGGTTGCTATCAAGTTGTGTAGATACCTATGGCTATCGCAGCAAGCCAGCTCTCACATTTGATACGTGGTGTGGCAGAGCCCCTGCTGCATAACTTGTAAAATCCCGCCGTTATGCCTAGCTTATGCGCCCCCCCGCCCTGCGTTTAAGGCCCTGCCCATGGTTCTGCGTTTTCGACCCGTCGTCACTTCACGTTTTGCCCTCGGTCTGCTGCTCAGTGGCGGCATCGGCAGCAGCCTGGCCGCCGAGATTGAACTGCCGACGGTAAAGGTCCAGGGGCAGGATGAGTCCGGCTACCGTAACGAAACTGCCTCTGTGGGCGGTTTTGACGAAGCACCATTGCTCGACACCCCGGCCTCAATCACGGTGATCAACGCAGCCTTGATCAAGGACCAGCAGGCACGCTTGCTCAGTGAAGTGCTGCGCAACGATGCCTCGGTGGGCGACAGTTACGCGCCCATCGGCTATTACGAAAACTTCGTGGTGCGCGGCTTCTCGCTGAATGCGGCCAGCAGCTACAAGATCAACGGGCGCACCATCACCGGCGAGCAGAACGTCGCCCTGGAAAACAAGCAGCAGGTGGAAGTGCTCAAGGGCCTGGCCGGTTTGCAGAGCGGCATTTCCGAGCCCAGTGGCGTGATCAACTACGTGACCAAGCGGCCGGAGGACGTGCGCTCGGTAACGGTGTCTACCGATGATCGCGGCAGCGGTTATATCGCCACCGATGTCGGCGGCTGGTTTGGCAGCGAGCAGCAGTTCGGCCTGCGTGCCAACGTCGCCCATGAAGACCTCAATTCCTATGTGGAACACGCCAATGGCCAGCGCGATTTCCTGTCCCTGGCCTTTGACTGGAACATCAGCCCCGACGCCGTGCTGCAACTGGATGCCGAGTACCAGAACAAGCAACAACGTTCGGTACCGGGGTATCAACTGTTGGGCGGTACGGAAGTACCCCATGACGCCTCGCCGAAAAAGCTGCTGGGGCATCAGACCGGCGGCAAGCAGGTGGGGATTGATTCGCTGAACCTCAACGGCAAGTTCGAGTACCGTTTCAGCGACCAGTGGAAAGGTAATATCAGTGCGGCGCGCAGCAAGGTGGTGATTGACGATTACAGCTCGTTTGCGTGGGGCTGCTACGGGTCGGCCAGTTGCAGTTCAACAAGCGTACCGAACTACTTCAGCCCCGAAGGCAATTACGACGTCTACGATTACCGCAGCCCTGACGACACTCGCCGCGACGACGAAATCCAGGCAGCCATGACCGGCCTGTTCGACACCGGCGGCCTAGGCCACGAACTGACGTTTGGCACCAGCGCCTTTCGCCGGGTGATCGACAAACGCAAGTCGGTCAACGAATTTATCGGCACCGCCAATATCGACGAACGAGTTCCGAGTTTCCCCCCTACCGACAAACCGCTGAACGACAGCCACCGCAACCTCGACAGCCGCCAGTACGGCCTGTTCGTCACGGACCGCATTCGATTCAACGAACAATGGCAAACCATCCTCGGTGGCCGTGAAGTACGCCTGGATGAAAAAGCCTTTGACGGCGTCACCGGCAACCAGACACGCCACACCCAACAATACGTGTTCCTGCCCCAGGCCTCGCTGATCTACAAACCAGTGGACAACGTTTCGCTGTACACCAGCTACAGCAAGGGCCTGTCACTGGGTGGCACGGCGCCGTGGTTCGCAAAAAACCAGGATGAAACCCTCGCCCCCACCGTCTCCCGTCAAATCGAAGCCGGGGTTAAATACGACTGGCGCCGCATCAGCTTTGCCGCTGCCGTGTTCCAGACGCGCCAGGCTTACCAATACGCCAAGCCCGAAGGTGACGGTTTCACCTACCTGCAGCAAGGCCAGCAGAAGAACACCGGCCTGGAATTGTCCGCCAACGGCTGGGCCACCGACCGCCTGCAAATCGCAACCAGCGTGGCAGCGATTCGAGCGCGGGTCAGCGGCAGCGGCACGCCGGACTATGAAGGCCACCAGGCGATCAACGTGCCCAAGCTGCGCGCCAGCCTGTACGCCGACTATGCCTTGCCGTGGGTCAATGGCCTGGCGGTACTGGGCGGCGTGCAATACAGCGCCAAGAAATACGCCAATCGCACCGGTAATGTACAGGTGGGTGATTACGCGGTGGTCAATGTCGGCAGCCGTTACACCACCAAGGTCGATGGGTACGAGACGGTGTTTCGCCTGAGCGTCGACAACCTGTTCGACAAGCGTTACTGGCGCGACGCAGGCGAGTACATGGGCGATGACTACCTGTTCCAGGGCGCACCGCTGACGGCGCGCCTGAGTGCATCGGTCAACTTCTGAAGACCCGCGGCGTTGCCAGCCACAACGCCGCCAAGCTGCATACCAACAGGCTCCAGCCAAGGTCCTGGGTCCATGCCACCAGGGTCAGCCCGCCACCAATCACCAGGTAATACAGCAAGCCAAACAAGGCGGCGGCAGTGCCGAGGCGATCGCGGTAGTCGACTAACGCGCCGCCGAGCACGTTGGGTATCGCCATGCCGAATGCCAGCACCACCAGCAACATCGGCCATACCAATAACCAGCTGTGTTGCAGGGCCAGTACCAGCAGGCTCCCCACCACCGCCACTGCAGCAGCGACAAACACCAATTGATCGCTGTCCATACCACGCTTGAGCAAGGTTTTGTTCAGCCACGCCCCCAGGCCGGACCCCAACGCCAGCAGCACGCCGCTGTAGCCGAACTCGGCAGTGGAGCGCCCCAGGTGCGCGAAGATAAACGGCCCCACGCTGTAATAGCTGAACAGCGCAATATTGAAGGCTGCCACCAATCCAACCGAGCGCCAGATTCCGGCATCCTTGAGCATCAATCCGAGTGTCTGGCCAAGGGCGGCCGTGGGCAACGATGCCGGGCGTGTTTCCGGCAAGGCCCACAGGCACCAGGCCCACAACGCCAGTGCGAGCAGCAGCAACGTG
This sequence comes from Pseudomonas sp. 910_23, assembly GCF_052850795.1. Taxonomy (NCBI): domain Bacteria; kingdom Pseudomonadati; phylum Pseudomonadota; class Gammaproteobacteria; order Pseudomonadales; family Pseudomonadaceae; genus Pseudomonas; species Pseudomonas sp. 910_23. Next base: position 2,988 of record NZ_VXCZ01000037.1, read on the forward strand.
CCAAGCACGCCGCGATAGCCGAAGCACTCCACCAGGCTCGCACCGCTGAATAACCCGATGGCGGGGCTGGCCGCCAGCGCAATGCCCATCAGCGAAAACACCTGGGCCAGTCCAGCGCCGTGGAACCGGTCACGCAACACGGTCTGCGTGACCACCGACCCCACCGCCGCACCGAAAGCAGCACACGCCTGGGCCAGCAACAAACCGCTGAATGTGGTCACATTCAAGGCCAGCGCCGAGGCGCCTGCATAAACCCCAAGCCCGATCAGCATCACGGGCCGCCGCCCCCAACGATCGCTCAAGCGCCCCCATACCACTACACCAAAAGCGAAGGCCAGGAAGTACACCGACAGTGTCAGCCCCGCCCGCTCAGGCTCGACCGCGAACACCCGGCCGATATCGCCCAGGGCCGGGCTGTACAGGGTCTGGGCCAATTGCGGGAACATCAGCAAGGCCATCGTCAGCATCAGCAAATTTCCAGACTTCATCACCAGGTCCATCCATAAAAACAATGGACGAATTCTAGGGCGCGCCAACTGGGGTATTATCCAGACTTCGACATTTTATCCATGAAATCGGACAAACCATGGCTTGGCTTGAAGCGACTGCGTCTTTCAATCCCGACGCGTTTGCCGCTCCCGTGATCGGCATCGCTGCGGTGCTGGGCAATCACGACTCCGGCATGCATCGCCACCAGCGCGGGCAGTTGCTGTTCACCCAGCAAGGTTGCACGCGCATCACACTGGACACCCAGCTGTGCCTGCTGCCGCCCACCCGCGCTGCCTGGATACCTTGCGGCCTGCCTCATCGCGCGGTGATGCAGCACGCGGTCGATTACCGGTCTGTATACGTGAGCGCGGCCCTGGCCGGGCAGTTACCCGCGCAGGTGCGCGTGATCCAAGTGAGTACCTTGCTGCGGGCCGTACTGGAACCGATGGCTATGGCACCCTTCGAGACCGATTGGCACACCGGCCGCTATGCCCACTTGCTTGGCCTGTGCCTGGACGAAATCCGCCATGCGGTCGAGCAGCCCCTGCTCCTGCCGTTGCCGCAAGACAAGCGCCTGGCACCCTTGCTGGCCCAACTCGACCGCTTGCCACCGACATTGCAGGAACTGGAGCAGCACATTGGCGCCAGCACCAAGACCATTGGCCGGATTTTTCTCAGGGAGACCGGCCTGGGGTATCAGCAGTGGCGCCAACAGTGGCGACTGATGCGGGTGATCGAACTGCTCGCCACCGGGCGCAGCCTGGGCTACTGCGCCTTTGAACTGGGCTTTGCCAGCGACAGTGCGTTGATCGCCTTTTTCAAAGGCATGACCGGCAGCACCCCGCGTGGTTATTTCAAAGCCAACTGATGCCTTACTTGGGCATCTTGCGAAACCCCACCGCCAGGCGATTCCAGCTGTTGATGGTGGCGATGGCCACGCTCAGGTCGACTTGCTCCTGTGGGCTGAATTCGGCGGCCAGGGCGTTGAAGTCTTCATCCGGGGCGTGGGTGTGGCTGAGCAGGGTCAGGCTTTCGGCCCAGGCCAGGGCGGCGCGTTCACGTGGGGTGAAAAATGGCGTTTCGCGCCAGGCCGACAGGGTGTACAGACGCCGCTCGGTCTCGCCGCCTTTGCGCGCATCGGCGGTGTGCATGTCGAGGCAGAACGCGCAGCCGTTGATTTGCGAGACGCGCAGGCGCACCAGTTCCAGCAGTGGCAATTCGATGGAGAGTTTGCCTACCGCCGCTTCCAGGGCGAGCATGGCTTTCATCGCGTCTGGGGAAGCGGTGTAGAAATCGGTACGGGTTTGCATGATGAGACTCCAGAACGTTGGGACAGGTGCGCAGAGTAATCAGCGCAGCGTTCTGGAGAAATAGCCAATCCGGGCGAAGAACAGGTGACCAATCTACAGGCCACGCTTCCTCAGCCACTGGATGAAGCCCTTCTTGACTGGCACCACGGGTACGTCTTCGGTCAGGGCCTGGGCGGCATGGCGACGGAAATCCAGCAGCGCTTTCATGGCTTCGCCGATATCATGCCGAGCGTCCAGGCACGGCTTGAGGTATTCATTTTCGATGCGGTACAGCGTGCAGTAGGTCTTGGCCGAAAAATCCGCCAGTGCCGCCTGGTCGGAAAGGATGCCGGACTCACCGATCACCTCCCCCGGCCCCATGCGCCCGGCCTCGAACTTGTGCCCGTCCTTGATCAACAGCACCGAGACCACGCCAGACTCGATGATGAACAGGTGATCGCTGACCTCTCCCGCCGCCAGGATCATCTCACCGGCGCGGTAGGTGTGCAGGGTCATGTTCTGGCTGAAGGTGTCTTTTTCTTCCTGACGCAAGGTGGAGAAGATCGATGAGCGCTCAAGCAGAGCGCGGGCGCCGGACACGGATGGCGGCGTGCTGCCTTCGGTGGAGGACAACAGCCCCACACCTGCCGCCTGCAAATGCCGATAGGCCAGGTCGTAAAGCTGGTTGCGTGTTTCACGCTTGAGGCCCATGGCCGGCACAAACCCACTGATTTCATATTCCACGCCGCCGCTGGTGGAGGCCTTGAACGCCACGCTTGGGGCGGGCTTGGCCAGCAGCGGCCGGCAGCCCTGCATGGCACGCTCCAGGGCCTCGATCACGGTTTGCGGGCGCGCATGGGGGCTGACTTGCAGGCTGACCGCCAGGCCGAACATGTCTGCCGGGCGCGAAAAGTTGATGATTTTGGCTTTGGCCGCCAGGGAATTGGGGATCACCGCCAGGCTGCCCTGGGACGTTTGCAGGCGCGTGGCGCGCCAGTCGATGTCGGTGACGCGGCCTTCAGTACCGTCGATTGAGATCCAGTCATCGATCTGGTAAGGCTTGGTGGTATTGAGGACGATCCCGGAAAACACATCGCTCAAGGTGCTTTGCAGCGCCAGGCCGACGATGATCGCCACGGCGCCGGAGGTGGCCAGTACGCCTTTGACCGGCAGGTCGAGCACATAGGCCATGGCGGCGATGATCGCGATCAGGAAAATCACCGCGCCCAGCAGGTCCTGCAATAAACGCCCGGTATGGCCGACCCGCTGCATCATCACCGCGCCGAGCAACACCGTAAGGGTGCGCGCCGCGAACAGCCACCAGCCGATCTGCAACGCCGTGGCGGCGAGGTGCAAGGTGGTGTCGTCGGCATAGGGCGCCGCTTGCATGGGGTTCATGCCGTCGTTGAACAACACGGCACTGAATACCGCAAAGATCACCAGCCGCGCCGCCAGTTTCCAATTGGCCAGGCTGGGGGAAATAAGGCGCCACACGGCAATGTCGATAAGGATCAACGCCACGGCGCACAACATCGGGTGATCAGCGATAAATGAGGGCATCCAGGCGACTCCAGGGCGAATGCCGAGAAGATCGCATGAAATAAGAACCCTGGGAACAAAATGTAGGAGCGAGCTTGCTCGCGAAAAACCACAACGATAACGCGTTCTGTCTGATTGAACGCAGTATGTTGAAGTTCTTCGCGAGCAAGCTCGCTCCTTCAGGTTTTTTGCGGTGAACCGTCAGGCGTGCATCTGCCCGAACTTGCCCGATTGGAAGTCGGCGAACGCCTGGTGAATCTCCTGCTCTGTGTTCATCACGAACGGACCGTGGCCGACGATGGGCTCGTCGATGGGTTCACCGCTGAGCAGCAGCACCTTGGCGTCGTCATTGGACTCCAGGGTGATCTGATCACCGTCACGCTCGAACAACGCCAGTTGCCCTTGGCGCGCGACTTCTTTGCCGTTGACCAACACAGTGCCGCTGAGGATCACCAAGGCCGTGTTGCGCCCGGCGTGCAGGTCCAGCGTGACCGCCTTACCGGCGTTGAGGCGCAAGTCCCACACGTCAATCGGCGTAAAGGTGCGGGCCGGGCCCTGAGTACCGGCGAACTCACCGGCGATCAGGCGCAATTGCCCCGCGTCGTTAGCCAATGGCAGCACCGGGATATCGCCATCCACGATGGTCTGGTAACCGGCATCCGCCATTTTGTCCTTGGCCGGCAGGTTGACCCACAGTTGCACCATTTCCAGCGCCCCGCCGCTACGAGCGAAAGCTTGGGAGTGAAATTCCTCGTGGAGAATGCCCTTGGCTGCAGTCATCCATTGCACATCGCCCGGGCCGATTTTGCCGCCGGCACCGGTGGAATCGCGGTGCTCGACTTCGCCGTCGTAGACGATGGTCACGGTTTCAAAACCGCGATGCGGGTGTTGGCCGACGCCGCGACGCTGTTCAGTCGGGGTGAATTCAGCCGGGCCTGCGTGATCCAGCAACAGGAATGGGCTGATGTGCTTGCCCATGGTGTCGTAGGAAAACAGCGTGCGTACCGGGAAACCATCGCCGACCCAGTGGGCGCGGGGGCTGGTGTAGATACCAATTAGCTTTTTCATGATGTACCTCCAAAGTGAGTACAGCTTAATTCGCCTCACCTCTGAGCACTAGAGGGCAAAACTGGCCCTGATCGTTCTACATATAGAACAATTCTTTAGGCTGTAGGCGGGCTTGCCTGCGATGGTGGCTTGCCAGCCGACACCTACCTACCTGACACCCCGCGATCCAACTGTGGGAGGGGCGGTGCGACGATTCGACTTGCTCGCGAAGGCGGCCTGACAGGCGACGCAGTTATACCGGGTGCATATCCATTCCTGCGGTAACGGCCACTTAGGGTTCCGCCCTTACGGCGGCTCCTGGGCTCGGTGTGCCCGTAATCCGCCATGGATTTGGGGGGCCGCCGCCACGCGCCATCCATGG
>NZ_VXCZ01000038.1:0-4939 GCF_052850795.1 Pseudomonas sp. 910_23
AATGCCGCTGGGGCCGATGGTCCGATGAAGCGGCGCGCCGACTGGGCTGCCATCCCGAGCCAGGGCTTGCAGTTCCACCTGGGTGTTGCCGATGGGTACAAACCGGGTACTTTCAAACAGATGCACCAGGGTCAACCTACCCTGGGCTTTGCATTGAGCGACGGTACGGCTGGGTTTATCGGAAGAAGCCGGCGCGACCAGTGCGACGTCTTCCCCAACCTTGAACACCTGCTCCACGGCAAGTGCCGAACCACTCAACAGGCTCTCGGCCCATGCGTCGAACGTGTTCAGGCAGGTATGAAAATCCGCTAAAACGCGAGTGACATCCGGCGCCTTGGGATCCATGGGGGCCAACACAAAGCCAGCGATCACCGGGATCAAGAGCCAGCCCTGTCAACCAGGGTTCTAACGAAAACAACCATCTGCAATCCCTCGCACTGTTCAATCAGGCGAGGGACTTTGCAGAGGTTTTCAGGGCAGGGGAGTAGAGCTTATCCGGCGCTTGCGTGGGAAGTTTCAGCAACCTTGTCGCGCAGCACCAGGCTGCACAGCGCAGGCAGGAACAACAGCGTCAACACCGTGCCCACCAGCACGCCGCCAATCAGCACATAGGCCAGCGACGACCAGAACACCGACAGCGTCAGCGGAATAAACGCCAGCGCCGCCGCCAGTGCGGTGAGGATTACCGGGCGCGCACGGCGCACTGTGGCTTCGATGATGGCCTCGCGAATCGCCATGCCGTGATCCTGGTTCTGGCGGATCTGGTCGGTAAAGATCAGTGTGTTGCGCATCAGGATGCCGCCGATGCCGATCAGCCCGAGAATCGCGTTGAAGCCGAATGGCTGGTTGAACAGCAACAAGGTCGGCACTGCACCGATCAGGCCCAGAGGCGCGGTAGCGAACACCATGAACATCACGCCGAACGAGCGCACCTGGAACATGATCACCGTGAGGGTCAGCAGGATCATGATCGGGAACAGCGCCGCCAGGGCCACGTTGGCCTTGGCGCTTTCCTCTACCGGGCCGCCGATGTCGATTTTGTAACCGCTGGGCAGCTTGGCGATCAGCGGTTGCAGGTCTTTGTACACGGCCATTTCCACATCGGGTGGTTGCACGCCGTCGATGATGTCGGCGCGCACTTCCACGGTGGTGGCGCGGTCACGGCGCTTGAGGATCGGTTCTTCCATCACCGCCTTGAAATGTCCGACCTGGGCCAGCGGTACCGACGTACCGGCGCTGTTGGTCAGCGTCATGTTATTGAGGTTGGCAAGGTCTTCGCGTTGGCTGCCCTGGGCGCGGGCCACCACTGAGACGGTGCGGTTGCCTTCGCGGACTTCGGTGATCGGGTTGCCGCTGAGCAGGGCGTTCAACTGGGACTTGACCTCGTCGGGGGTAAAACCCAGCAAGCGCAGGCGGTCCTGGTCCAGCACCAGGCGATAAGCGCTGGCACGCTCGCCCCATTCGAGGAAGGTGTCTCTGGTCAGCTTGTTGCCGGCCACGACCTGGCGCGCGTCTTCAGACAGCTCGCGCAGCACATTCAGGTCTGGCCCGGAGACGCGAAACACCACCGGGAACGGCACCGGCGGGCCGAAGACGAGCTGTGTGACCCGCACCCGCGCCGATGGAAATTCGCCTGCCGCAATGCGCTCGCGCATACGCAGTTTCAGCGCATCGCGGGCGTGGGAGTCGGGGGTTTGCACGATCAGCTTGGCGAACGCCGGGTCGGGCATTTCAGGGTTCAACGACAGGAAAAACCGCGGTGCACCGCCGCCCACATACGTGTCCACCATGCTGGTCTGCGGCTCTTGCAACAAGGCTTTCTCCACTTGCGCTGCCACCGCTTCGGTGCTTTTAAATGCACTGCCGGGTGGCATATACACTTCAAGAATCAGCTCCGAGCGGTCGGAGTCGGGGAAGAACTGTTTCTTCACCACCGCCATACCCAGGCCGCACAGCACGAACGCGGCCACCACCAGCCCGGTTACCAGCCAGCGCCCGCGCACGCAGGCCTCCACCAGGCTGCGCAGTTTCTGGTAGTAGCGCCCGGCATAAATCGCATCATGCCCGCCGGGGACTGGCTTGATGTGCGGCAACAACTTCACGCCCAGGTAAGGCGTAAACACCACGGCCACCAGCCAGGACGAAATCAGCGCGAAACCTACGATCCAGAAAATATTCCCGGCGTATTCGCCCGCCCCGGAGCGCGCAAACCCTACCGGGAGAAAACCGATGATGGTGACCAGGGTCCCGGTCAGCATCGGCGCCGCCGTGGAACTCCAGGCGTAGGTGGCCGCGTGGATCCGATCAAAGCCTTCTTCGAGTTTGACCACCATCATCTCGATGGCAATGATCGCGTCGTCCACCAACAAACCCAGGGAAATGATCAGTGCGCCGAGGGTCACACGGTCGAATTCACGGCCGGTGACCAGCATGATCACGAACACGATCGAGAGCGTCAGCGGCACGGCTGCCGCCACTACCAGCCCCACGCGAAAGCCCAGGGCCAGCAGGCTGATCAGCATCACCACGGCCAGGGCGACGAAGAATTTGAGCATGAACTCGTTGACCGCCAGGCTGATGTTTTTCGCCTGGTCGGAGACTTTGGCGAAGTTCACGCCCAAGGGCAGGTCGGCCTGGATCCTGGCTTCCTGGGCCAGCAGGCTCTTGTCCAGTTCCAGGCCGTTCCAGTGTTTTTCCATGATCACACCCAGCATCAGCGCGGGGTCGCCCTGGTGACGGATGCGGTAGCTGGGCGGGTCTTCATATCCGCGGCTCACGGTGGCGACATCGGCGATGCGCAGCACGCGGCCATTGACTTGCAGCGGTACGTTTTCGATCAGCGCGAGGCTGTCGAAGGCGCCGTCGATGCGGATGTAGACACGGGCGCCGGCGGTTTCGACGAAGCCTGCGGGCGCCACGGCGTTTTGCGCGGCGAGGGCGGCGAAGATTTGCTCGGGCTTGATGCCCAGAGTTGCCAGGCGCTCATAGGAAAACTCCACAAACACGCGCTGGGCCTGTTCACCAAGGATATTGACCTTCTTTACCCCCGGCAGGTTGAGCAAACCCTGGCGCAGCTCCTCGGCCATTTGTACTTGCTGGCGGTGGGGCAGGTGTTCTGCCTCCAGGGCATACAAGGCGAAATACACATCGGAATATTCATCGTTGAAAAACGGCCCGATCACACCCTTGGGCAGTTGCGCGGCTTCGTCGCTGAGCTTTTTGCGTGTCTGGTAGAACAGCGCCTGGATCTCGCTCGGGCGTGTGGATTCGAGGAAGGTCATGCGCATCGACACGAAACCCGGCTGGGCGATGGTCTCGACGCGGTCGTAGTAGTCCAGTTCCTGCAGGCGTTTTTCCAGGCGGTCGGCCACTTGCTCCTGCATCTCCTGGGCGGTGGCGCCGGGCCAGGCGGCGGTGATGGTCATGACCTTGACGGTGAACGAGGGGTCTTCGGCGCGGCCCAGCTTGCCGAACGCGAAGACCCCGGCGACGAGGATCGCAATCAGCAAAAACAGGGTGACAGCGCGGTGTTTGACGGCCAGTTCGGAGAGGTTGATCCCGCGCATACTCATTGATCCTGCTTACGGTTGAGGGCCAGCGCCTGGGAGGGCAGCAAGCGCACCGTATCGCCGCTGTGCAACAGGTGAGCGCCGAGGGCGACGATGGTTTGGCCGGGTGTTACGCCGCTGTCGAGCAAGGCGTCCTCCTGGCCGAGGCTGGCGACCTTCACCGGGGCGAAGCTGAGTTTGAAATCGTCGCCAATCACCCATACGCCCGTGCCTTGCCCTGCATCCTGCAAGGCGCCAATGGGTACGCGGGTTTGCAGGGGCTGGCCGTTGCCTTGCAAGCGCACGGTGATGGTGGAACCGAGGGCGAAACGTTCGACCGCACCCTGCAGCACATAACGTGCGCGGTAGGTGCGGGTCACGGGGTCGGCGCTGGCGGACAGTTCGCGCAGAGTGGCGGTCACGGCCTGGTCCGCTGCGCCAAAGGGAAGCGCCAGGGCTTTTTGAGCAGCCAGGTCACGCTGGTTCTCCGGCAGATTGACGATGGCTTCGCGGGCGCCGTCATGGGCCAGGCGCGCCACGATTTGCCCTTCGGCTACCACCTGGCCGCGATCGGCCAGCACGTCGGTGATGATGCCGTCGCCATCGGCCTTGAGTACTGAATAAGTGCGACGGTTTTCGATCTGGCTGGCATCCGATTGCGCCGCGGCCAGTTCGGCCTGGGCGACGCGCAGGTTAGTGGCCGACTGATCGAAGATCTGCCGCGACACCGCGCCGGTACTGGCCAGGCGCTGGTAACGGTTTTCGTCATCGCGGCGCTGGCGCAGTTGGGCCTGGGCGGCGTTGACGCGGTTTTTTGCCGAGCGCAGCGCCAGTTCGAAGTCGCCAATGTCCAGCACCAACAGGGTGTCACCACGGGAGACGTGCTGGCCGGGGTCGACCTTGCGTTCGATCACCTTGCCGCTGACCCGAAAGCCCAGGTCGCTTTCCGTGCGCGCGGCTACTACACCGGTATAGGCGCTTTGCTGGGTGCCGGCTGCTTCGACCTTGGCGGCGAGTACCGGGCGCGGCACTGGCACCTGGGCGGTATCGGCCTTGCTGTTGCAGCCATTGAGGAACATCAACAGGGCCAGGGGCGTGAGAAGACGCAGGGGGAGAGGGGGCATGGCGAACTCCGGAAACCATTGTGCGAAAAATTACGGTCGTAATTTTGTGCTTATATTATGGTCGAAATATAAATTAATCCAGCCCCCGATAATCCCAGTCAGCTATGCGCAGATCTCCTGTGGGCTTGTTCGCGAAAGCGCAGTGCCAGTCACTGATGAGTCAACCGAACCACCACTATCGCAGCATAGGTATCTACACAACTTTGTAGCTGCCGCACGCCCCGTAACCACGATGCGAAGCGAGCCGCTCTTGATCTTGATCTGCTC
>NZ_VXCZ01000039.1:0-3237 GCF_052850795.1 Pseudomonas sp. 910_23
GGAATTTAATCTTGACGATGACCTACTCTCACATGGGGAAACCCCACACTACCATCGGCGATGCATCGTTTCACTGCTGAGTTCGGGATGGGATCAGGTGGTTCCAATGCTCTATGGTCGTCAAGAAATTCGGGTACTGAGTCGTGACCAGTTGGCCTCGCTTCAGCAAATTGGGTATGTGATAGTTTTCGGTGTTTTGTGAGCGTCGAACTTTCGGTTCATTGCGTCTTCACACACCGCAATCTGATGCTCGTTAGAGTAGTCAAATTGCTTGGGTGTTATATGGTCAAGCCTCACGGGCAATTAGTATTGGTTAGCTCAACGCCTCACAGCGCTTACACACCCAACCTATCAACGTCGTAGTCTTCGACGGCCCTTCAGGGAACTCAAGGTTCCAGTGAGATCTCATCTTGAGGCTAGTTTCCCGCTTAGATGCTTTCAGCGGTTATCTATTCCGAACATAGCTACCCGGCAATGCCACTGGCGTGACAACCGGAACACCAGAGGTTCGTCCACTCCGGTCCTCTCGTACTAGGAGCAGCCCCTCTCAAATCTCAAACGTCCACGGCAGATAGGGACCGAACTGTCTCACGACGTTCTAAACCCAGCTCGCGTACCACTTTAAATGGCGAACAGCCATACCCTTGGGACCGGCTTCAGCCCCAGGATGTGATGAGCCGACATCGAGGTGCCAAACACCGCCGTCGATATGAACTCTTGGGCGGTATCAGCCTGTTATCCCCGGAGTACCTTTTATCCGTTGAGCGATGGCCCTTCCATACAGAACCACCGGATCACTAAGACCTACTTTCGTACCTGCTCGACGTGTCTGTCTCGCAGTCAAGCGCGCTTTTGCCTTTATACTCTACGACCGATTTCCGACCGGTCTGAGCGCACCTTCGTACTCCTCCGTTACTCTTTAGGAGGAGACCGCCCCAGTCAAACTACCCACCATACACTGTCCTCGATCCGGATAACGGACCTGAGTTAGAACCTCAAAGTTGCCAGGGTGGTATTTCAAGGTTGGCTCCACGCAGACTGGCGTCCACGCTTCAAAGCCTCCCACCTATCCTACACAAGCAAATTCAAAGTCCAGTGCAAAGCTATAGTAAAGGTTCACGGGGTCTTTCCGTCTAGCCGCGGATACACTGCATCTTCACAGCGATTTCAATTTCACTGAGTCTCGGGTGGAGACAGCGCCGCCATCGTTACGCCATTCGTGCAGGTCGGAACTTACCCGACAAGGAATTTCGCTACCTTAGGACCGTTATAGTTACGGCCGCCGTTTACCGGGGCTTCGATCAAGAGCTTCGCGTTAGCTAACCCCATCAATTAACCTTCCGGCACCGGGCAGGCGTCACACCCTATACGTCCACTTTCGTGTTTGCAGAGTGCTGTGTTTTTAATAAACAGTCGCAGCGGCCTGGTATCTTCGACCGGCATGAGCTTACGGAGCAAGTCCTTCACCCTCACCGGCGCACCTTCTCCCGAAGTTACGGTGCCATTTTGCCTAGTTCCTTCACCCGAGTTCTCTCAAGCGCCTTGGTATTCTCTACCCAACCACCTGTGTCGGTTTGGGGTACGGTTCCTGGTTACCTGAAGCTTAGAAGCTTTTCTTGGAAGCATGGCATCAACCACTTCGTTAACTAAAAGTTAACTCGTCATCAGCTCTCGGCCTTAGAATCCCGGATTTACCTAAGATTCCAGCCTACCACCTTAAACTTGGACAACCAACGCCAAGCTGGCCTAGCCTTCTCCGTCCCTCCATCGCAATAACCAGAAGTACAGGAATATTAACCTGTTTTCCATCGACTACGCTTTTCAGCCTCGCCTTAGGGACCGACTAACCCTGCGTCGATTAACGTTGCGCAGGAAACCTTGGTCTTTCGGCGTGGGTGTTTTTCACACCCATTGTCGTTACTCATGTCAGCATTCGCACTTCTGATACCTCCAGCAAGCTTCTCAACTCACCTTCACAGGCTTACAGAACGCTCCTCTACCGCATCACTTACGTGATACCCGTAGCTTCGGTGTATGGTTTGAGCCCCGTTACATCTTCCGCGCAGGCCGACTCGACTAGTGAGCTATTACGCTTTCTTTAAAGGGTGGCTGCTTCTAAGCCAACCTCCTAGCTGTCTAAGCCTTCCCACATCGTTTCCCACTTAACCATAACTTTGGGACCTTAGCTGACGGTCTGGGTTGTTTCCCTTTTCACGACGGACGTTAGCACCCGCCGTGTGTCTCCCATGCTCGGCACTTGTAGGTATTCGGAGTTTGCATCGGTTTGGTAAGTCGGGATGACCCCCTAGCCGAAACAGTGCTCTACCCCCTACAGTGATACATGAGGCGCTACCTAAATAGCTTTCGAGGAGAACCAGCTATCTCCGAGCTTGATTAGCCTTTCACTCCGATCCACAGGTCATCCGCTAACTTTTCAACGGTAGTCGGTTCGGTCCTCCAGTTAGTGTTACCCAACCTTCAACCTGCCCATGGATAGATCGCCCGGTTTCGGGTCTATTCCCAGCGACTAGACGCCCTATTAAGACTCGCTTTCGCTACGCCTCCCCTATTCGGTTAAGCTCGCCACTGAAAATAAGTCGCTGACCCATTATACAAAAGGTACGCAGTCACCCAACAAAGTGGGCTCCCACTGCTTGTACGCATACGGTTTCAGGATCTATTTCACTCCCCTCTCCGGGGTTCTTTTCGCCTTTCCCTCACGGTACTAGTTCACTATCGGTCAGTCAGTAGTATTTAGCCTTGGAGGATGGTCCCCCCATATTCAGACAAAGTTTCTCGTGCTCCGTCCTACTCGATTTCATGACTAAGAGATTTTCGCGTACAGGGCTATCACCCACTATGGCCGCACTTTCCAGAGCGTTCCGCTAATCTCAAAGCCACTTAAGGGCTAGTCCCCGTTCGCTCGCCACTACTAAGGGAATCTCGGTTGATTTCTTTTCCTCAGGGTACTTAGATGTTTCAGTTCCCCTGGTTCGCTTCTTGCACCTATGTATTCAGTACAAGATAACCATCTTATGATGGCTGGGTTCCCCCATTCAGACATCTCCGGATCAAAGTCTGTTTGCCGACTCCCCGAAGCTTTTCGCAGGCTACCACGTCTTTCATCGCCTCTGACTGCCAAGGCATCCACCGTATGCGCTTCTTCACTTGACCATATAACCCCAAGCAATCTGGTTATACTGTGAAGACAACATTCGCCGAAAATTCGAATTTCTC
>NZ_VXCZ01000040.1:0-2327 GCF_052850795.1 Pseudomonas sp. 910_23
TCAAGAGCGGCTCGCTTCGCATCGTGGTTACTGTTGGCGACTGCAAAGTTGTGTAGATACCCTCCCATATTTGAATTGCTTTTATTCGCTGGGCAGCGGCGGTGTGCGCGGAGGGATCACGCGTTTGCTGCCGGTGGCTTCAAACGCTGCGGCAAAGCGCAGCAGCGCCGAATCATCATAAGCACGCCCGGCAAACGTCAGCCCCACCGGCATACCGATATCCGCCATCACGCCCATCGGCACGGTGACGGTGGGCACGCCCAGGTGGCGAATCGCAAGGTTACCGTTGGCCACCCACACGCCGTTGCTCCAGGCGATATCGGCAGACGCTTCGTTCACGTCGGCATCGGCCGGGCCTACATCGGCTACGGTCGGAAACAGCACGGCGTCGAGGCCGAGGTTGTCCATCCAGTCTTCCAGATCCAGGCGCCGGGTTGTTTCCAGGCCACGCAGGCCATCGGGCACGGTACCGATCTGGTCCCACGGTGTGATGCCGCGTTGGGCCATGCGCACGTATTCATCCATGCCGGCGGCGAGGTCGTCTTCACGGTTGGGCAGGGTGCCGGGGTCGTGGGGGAAGATCTTTGGTCCGTCCACATCCGCTAGGCGGTTGAGCGCCGGATCGTTGTTGGCGCGCAGGAAGTCATCGAAGGCCCAGGCAGACAGCTCCCACAGTTCGTCGTGGAGGAACTCCTTGGACACCAGGCCACGGGTAAACACCGTTGGCGCGCCGGGGCGGTCGCCTTCGCAGTTGGATACCAGCGGGAAATCCACCTCGATCACTTCGGCGCCGGCGGCTTCCAGGGCCTGGCGGGCGGCTTGCCACAACTCGATCACCGTGGCGCGGGTATTGATCCTTTGCCCGGTGGGCCCGCCGATACCGGGTTTTTCGCTGGTGCCGGCGTCGGGGTCGGCATTGATGTACATGCGCGGCACGCCAAAGCGCCTGCCGGCCAGATTTTCGCTGCTGGTGGCCAGTGCGGCGTATGAGGCCGGGCGCACCGAGGTGACGCTGGGGATCGGCACCCAGGGTTGCAGGCGCCACAGGTCGCCGCGCTTGTCGGGGTCTTCGGCCACCACGACGTCGAGCACTTCCAACAGGTCGGCCATGGTGCGCGCATATGGCACCACGACGTCCATCGTCGGGGTCAATGGCCAATTGCCGCGTACCGAAATCACCCCACGGGAAGGCGTGTAGGCACACAAACCATTGTTGGAGGCCGGGCCGCGGCCACTCGACCAGGTTTCTTCAGCCAGGCCAAACGCTGCAAAGCTGGCGGCGGTGGCAGTGCCCGCGCCGTTGGAAGAACCGGACGCAAATGGCGCGGTCAGGTAGTCGGCGTTGTAAGGGCTTTCGGCGCGGCCATACACGCCACGCTGCATACCGCCATTGGCCATCGGCGGCATGTTGGTCTTGCCCAGGCAGATAGCGCCACCGGCACGCAGACGCTCAATGGTGAAGGCATCGCGCTGGGCCACCAGCTTGGCAAACGCCGGGCTGCCGGATGCGGCTGTCAGACCTTTGACCAGGTAACTGTCCTTGGCCGTGTAGGGAATACCCTCCAGCGGTCCCAGGGTCTGGCCCTTGGCGCGGCGCGCATCCGACGCCTCGGCTTCTTTCAGGGCGTCAGGGTTGCGCACCACCACGGCGTTCAGCGCCGTAGCTGTCTGCGGGCCATCGTAGGCATCGATCCGTGCCAGGTATGCCTGGACCAGTTCAACGGCCGTGGTCTGCCCGGCTTCAAGCGCCGCGCGCAATTGGGCAATGGAGACTTCAGTAACTTGCATCACGTTTTTTCGCCGCCTTCACGTGGGGGGGATGGCGGCAGTCTACGTACAGATATTTCACAAAACCAGCTAAGGTGGCCGCGATGACTACCATTGCGCTTCAAGGAAGAGACCATGCACAGACCCTATATTGCTCTGGTTGCCCTGCTGGGATTTACCCTCTACACGGCGGCGACGATGCTCACGGCCGAGCAATCACTGCTGGCATTTGGACGCGAGCTGATGTCGCGGCCTGATACCGCACAGGTGGTGATTGACCTGTATTTGATGGCGGTGCTGGCGTGTGTGTGGATGTACCGGGACGCGCGCGGACGAGGGCGCTCCGTGGCGTCGTTGATCCCGTATTTCCTGTTGACGGCGGTGTTCGTGTCGGTAGGGCCGCTGCTGTATATCGTCGTTAATGGGTTCTCGCGACGCACCTGACGGTAGATGCCAACGACAGTAACCACGATGCGAAGCGAGCCGCTCTTGATCTTAATCTGCTTTTGATCTGAGGCGGCCCCCCAAATCCCTGTCGGATTACGGGCACACCGAGCCCA
>NZ_VXCZ01000041.1:0-1980 GCF_052850795.1 Pseudomonas sp. 910_23
TTGACCGTCACTCTCGATAACGGCAAAGCCATCACCATCGGCGTAAACCAATCGAGCGGTAGCGTTTCGGTTATTGCACCTGATGACGTTTACAAAGGCGACCAGACCGTCACCACAGCCATCAAAGGCGTGACTGGCGGCGAGCACTTTGAAAATCTGGTGCCGGGTACTACGGCGGTGAACACCACCGTGACGGACACACCGGGTACCGACAACACGACGACTGTCACCCTGACAGCGCCTAGTGCCGTTAACGAAGGTGGCCAAATCACCTATACCGCAACCTTGAGCAACAAGGCCGGTACCGACGTCACGTTGAAACTCGACAACGGCTCGTCGATCACCATCAAGGCTGGCGAAACCGTCGGCACCGTGACCGTGCCTGCGCCTACCGATGACGTGTTCATCGATAAGAGCACCCAGACCGTCAAGATCACTGACGCTTCTGGCGGCAACTTCGAAAAACTCGAAGTCGCGGGCAACGGCGCCACCACCACGATCAACGACACCATCGATAAAGTCGATGTAGTACTGACCGCCACTACCACCGTCGGCGAAGGCGGCAATATCGTTTACACCGCCAGCCTTGTGGATAAGAACGGCGCGCCGGTGACCAACATCACCAACCCGCTGACCGTCACTTTGGACAATGGCGAAACCATCACCATCGGCGTGAATCAGTCGAGCGGCACTGTTTCCGTCTTGGCACCGGATGATGTCTACAAAGGCGATCAGACCGTCACCACCGCTATCAAGGGTGTGACCGGTGGCGAGCATTTCGAGAACCTGGTCCCGGGCACTACGGCGGTGAATACCACTGTCACGGACACACCGAGTACCGACAACACGACGACTGTCACGCTGACTGCGCCGAATGCAGTGAACGAAGGTGGCCAGATCACCTACACCGCTACCTTGAGCAACAAGGCCGGTACTGACGTCACGTT
This sequence comes from Pseudomonas sp. 910_23, assembly GCF_052850795.1. Classification (NCBI taxonomy): domain Bacteria; kingdom Pseudomonadati; phylum Pseudomonadota; class Gammaproteobacteria; order Pseudomonadales; family Pseudomonadaceae; genus Pseudomonas; species Pseudomonas sp. 910_23. Next base: position 948 of record NZ_VXCZ01000041.1, read on the forward strand.
GAAGCTGGATAACGGTTCAAGCATTACCATCAAAGCGGGCGACACCGTCGGCACTGTGACCGTCCCTGCGCCGACCGATGACGTGTTCATCGACAAGAGCACCCAGACGGTCCAGATCACTGACGCTTCTGGCGGCAACTTCGAGAAGTTGGAAGTCGCGGGCAACGGCGCCACCACCACGATCAATGACACCATCGATAAAGTCGATGTAGTTCTGACCGCCACTACCACCGTTGGCGAAGGCGGCAATATCGTCTACACCGCCAGCCTTGTGGATAAGAACGGCGCGCCGGTGACCAACATCACCAACCCGCTGACCGTCACTTTGGACAATGGCGAGACCATCACCATCGGAGTGAATCAGTCCAGCGGCACTGTTTCGATCTTGGCACCGGATGATGTCTACAAAGGCGATCAAACCGTCACCACCGCTATCAAGGGTGTGACCGGTGGCGAGCATTTCGAGAACCTGGTCCCGGGCACTGCGGCGGTAAACACCACCGTCACCGATACTCCGGGTACCGATAACACCACGACTGTCACACTGACTGCTCCAAGTGCCGTTAACGAAGGTGGGCAGATTACGTACACCGCCACGCTTTCCAATAAAGCGGGTACTGACGTCACTTTGAAGTTGGATAACGGCTCGTCGATCACCATCAAGGCTGGTGACACTGTCGGCACTGTGACCGTCCCTGCGCCTACCGATGACGTGTTCATCGACAAGAGCACGCAAACCGTTCAAATCACCGAGACCACGGGTGGCAATTTCGAGAAGTTGGAAGTTGCGGGCAATGGTGCGACCACCACGATCAATGACACCATCGATAAAGTCGATGTAGTACTGACCGCTACTACCACCGTCGGCGAAGGCGGCAACATCGTTTACACCGCCAGCCTTGTGGATAAAAACGGCGCACCGGTGACTAACATCACCAACCCGCTGACTGTCACTCTGGACAACGGTGAGACCATCACCATCGGTGTGAATCAGTCGAGCGGCACTGTTTCGGTCTTGGCACCGGATGACGTC
>NZ_VXCZ01000043.1:0-1696 GCF_052850795.1 Pseudomonas sp. 910_23
TGGATTGCGGGTTGGGGTTTGGCTGGAGTCATGCGCTGGCGCACAGGCTTTGTGTGTCGGGCGATTCGGTGGTGTGGACCGATCATGAGAACCGCCGTACGCAGTTTCCATTGCCCAGCGACTCTCGACCCGCAATCACCAATAGCCTGGCGGAAGCAGCGATCTACTTGGGCTCGGCTCCTGATGAGTTAGTGCTGGCCCAGGCGTCGCGGTTCTATCACTTTCGCGACGGTGTACTGACTGCGGTCAGCGATGCGTATGACAACCGTCTACGCATTTTCCGTGATCATTCCGGGCGAATTGAGCGGCTGGATAACGGTGCTGGTCGCTCGCTGCTGTTGCGCTATGAGCTGGACCGCATCGTCGCAGTGGACTACCAGGTGCATCGCGCCAAAGGGCGTGAGCCCTACGTCTGGGAAACCGAGCAGAACGTTGTTTCCTACGCCTATGACGAAGACGGACGACTGGTTTGCGCGACCAATGCCGTTGGTGAAAGCGAGCGTTATCGGTACGACGATCAGCACGTCATTGTTGAGCGGCAGTTGGCCGGTGGGGCGAGTTTCTTTTGGGAGTGGGAAGGCTCCGGCAAGGCGGCGCGTTGCGTCCGGCACTGGGCGAGCTTTTCGCAGATGGACACGCGCTATGCCTGGGGGGATGACGGTCGTGTCACCGTGCATAACGCCGATGGCAGCCAGGAAGTCTATGTCCACGACGACCGGGCGCGGTTGGTGCAGCGCATCGATCCGGACGGCGCGCAGCATTTCAAATCCTACGATGAAAAGGGCCGGCTGACCGTCGAGCAGGATCCGCTGGGCGCGGTGACGGCCTATCAGTACGACGAAGCTGGGCGCCTGGTGGCTTTGTTTCCGGGGGATGATGAGCCGACGTCTTACGAGCATGACAACGGTTTTGTTCGGGTTGTGAGGCGTGGGGAGGCGGTCTGGAAATACGAGCGTAATAAGCAAGGCGATGTTACGCGTAGGACCGATCCTGACGGCGAGGTTACCGATTACAGCTACAACAAACACGGGCAACTGACCGGGGTTTGGTACCCGGATCATAGTTGCCATCGGCTGGTGTGGAATGAGCGGGGGCAGTTGCTGGAAGAGCAATTGCCCAATGGCGGGATCAAGCGTTATCGCTATGACGACCTGGGGCGGCAAGTTGCCCGTGAGGATGAGCATGGCGCACTGACCGGTTATGAATGGGACGCTGCCGGTCGCCTGCTGAAACTGATCCAGCCCGGCGGTGCTTGCCGGGAATTGAGCTACAACCCCTACGGCAAAATCATCGCCGAACGCGACGAACTCGGCCACGTCACCCGCTACGAATACGCCGATGGCCTGCACCTGATCAGCCGCCGTATCAACGCCGACGGCACCCAGGTCAAATACCGCTACGACAACGTTCGCTTACTGCTGACCGAAATCGAAAACGAAGTCGGCGAAACCTACCAACTCGACTACCACCCCAACGGCCTGATCCAGCACGAAACCGGCTTCGACGGCCAACGCACCGCCTACGCCTACAACCTCAATGGCCACCTGCAGGAAAAGACCGAATACGGCGACGACGGCAGTCAGCTAGTTACTCGCTACGAGCGCGACCACGCCGGTCGCCTCGTACGAAAAACCCTGCCCGATAATAGTGTGGTCGACTATGCCTACGACCGCCAGGGCAACCTGCTCAGCGTCGA
>NZ_VXCZ01000044.1:0-1559 GCF_052850795.1 Pseudomonas sp. 910_23
CACCAGGATGCGGTCGGAAATGCCCATCACCTCCATCAGGTCGCTGGACACCACGATCACCGCAATGCCGCTGGCCGCCAGGTTATGGATGATCTGGTAAATCTCCGACTTGGCGCCGATGTCGATACCGCGGGTGGGCTCGTCCAGCAGCAGGACCTTCATCGGCATCGACAGCCAGCGGCCAAGAATGGCTTTCTGCTGGTTGCCGCCGGAGAGGTACAGGATCTTCTGCGCCGCGTTCGGGGTTTTGACCCGCATCGCCTGGATCTGCCGGTCGGCGTTAGCTTTCTCCCAGCCGTCGCGCAACAGCCAGCCAAAGGTGGAGTGCGCATCCCGGGCACTGATGTTGATGTTTTCAGCGACGCTGCCCAGCGGGATGATGCCTTCCTTTTTGCGATCCTCCGGGCACAGCAAGATACCGGCGGCGATGGCGTCGCGGGGTGAGCGCAATTGCAGGGCTTGCCCGCACAGCTGCAGGCTGCCGGCGCTGGTGCGCTCCAGGCCACTGAGCAGGCGAAACAGCTCGGTGCGCCCTGCCCCCACCAGCCCGAACAGCCCAAGGACCTCGCCCTTGCGCACCGCAAAGCTGATCGGCTCGCGCAGGCCCGGGCCGAGCAGGCCGTCTACCTTGAGCGCCACTTCGCCGTGCTCGCGCGGGCGGTAGTCGTAGATGTCCTGGATATCGCGACCGACCATGCAGGTCACCAACTGGTCGTGGGTCAGCGTCCTCATGTCTTCGAAGGTGCGCACGTAGCGACCGTCCTTGAACACCGTCACCGCGTCGCAAATACGGAACACTTCTTCCATGCGGTGCGACACATAGAGCACCACTTTGCCCTCGTCGCGCAGGCGCGCAATGATTGCCATCAGCCGGTCGATTTCCCGCGCCGACAAACTGCTGGTCGGCTCATCGAAGGCGATCACGTTGGCACCGCGGGACAACGCCTTGGCGATTTCCACCAGTTGGCGCTGGCCCAAAGACAGGCGCCCGAGCTTCTCGTCGGGGTCGATCTCATCGGCCAGGCCCTTGAGACATGCCAGCGCCTGCTGGCGCAGCACGCCGCGGTTGACCACACCGAAACGCGTCGGCAAGTGCCCGAGGAACAGGTTCTCGGCCACGCTCATTTCCGGCACCAGGTGCAGTTCCTGGTGGATCACCGCGACACCGTTGGCGATGCTGTCGGCAGCATTCTTGAACGCCATGACCTGCGCGCCGATCTGCACGCTGCCGCTGCTGGGAATGTAGGCGCCGCCGAGGATTTTCAGCAGCGTCGACTTGCCCGCACCGTTCTCGCCCATCAGGGCATGCACCTGCCCGGGGTGGGCGGTGAAGCTGATGCCGTCCAGCGCCTTGACCCCGGGAAAGGTTTTGCCGATAGCGTCAAAACGCAGGGCCGCAGCGGTCATTTCCACAACCCGATTTTGGTCAACTCTTCCTTGAAGTTCTCGCGGGTGATCAGGGTGACTTCGTCCATAGCCGTGTACTTGGGCGGTTCTGTGCCCTTGGTGACCCACTCGTACATCATCAGCGCGGTGTTGTAGCCCTCGATGTGCGGGCT
>NZ_VXCZ01000045.1:0-1532 GCF_052850795.1 Pseudomonas sp. 910_23
TACAAAGGCGATCAGACCGTCACCACCGCTATCAAGGGTGTGACCGGCGGCGAGCACTTTGAAAATCTGGTTCCAGGTACTACGTCAGTAAACACCACCGTTACGGACACACCGGGTACCGACAACACCACTACCGTGACGCTGACAGCTCCGTCCGAAGCGAACGAAGGTGGTCAAATTACGTACACCGCTACGCTTTCGAATAAAGCGGGCACTGACGTCACCTTGAAGTTGGATAACGGTTCGTCGATCACCATCAAAGCGGGCGACACCGTCGGCACTGTGACCGTGCCTGCGCCTACCGATGATGTGTTCATCGACAAAAGCACGCAGACCGTTCAAATCACCGAAGCCACAGGCGGCAACTTCGAGAAATTGGAAGTTGCAGGCAACGGCGCCACCACCACGATCAACGACACCATCGATAAAGTCGATGTGGTACTGACCGCCACCACCACCGTCGGCGAAGGCGGCAACATCGTTTACACCGCCAGCCTTGTGGATAAAAACGGCGCGCCGGTGACTAACATCACCAATCCGTTGACTGTCACCCTGGATAACGGCCAAACCATCACCATCGGAGTGAACGAATCGAGCGCTAGCGTTTCGGTTATTGCTCCTGATGATGTATACAAAGGCGATCAAACCGTCACCACCGCCATTACTGGTGTCACTGGCGGTGAGCACTTCGAGAACTTGGTACCGGGCACTACTGCAGTGAACACCACCGTTACCGACACCCCGGGCACCGACAACACAACGACTGTCACGCTGACTGCCCCAAGTGTCGTTAATGAAGGTGGCCAGATCACCTACACCGCGACCTTGAGTAATAAGGCCGGTACCGATGTCACGCTGAAGTTGGATAACGGCTCGTCGATCATCATCAAGGCTGGCGAAACTGTCGGCACTGTGACTGTCCCTGCGCCTACCGATGACGTGTTCATCGATAAGAGCACCCAGACCGTCAAGATCACCGAGACCACTGGCGGCAACTTCGAGAAGTTGGAAGTCGCAGGCAACGGCGCAACCACCACCATCAACGACACCATCGACAAGGTGGACGTAGTTCTGACCGCCACCACCACCGTCGGTGAAGGCGGCAATATCGTTTACACCGCCAGCCTTGTGGATAAAAACGGCGCGCCGGTGACTAACATCACCAACCCGCTGACCGTCACTTTGGATAATGGCGAAACCATCACCATCGGCGTGAATCAGTCGAGCGGCACTGTTTCGATCTTGGCACCGGATGATGTCTACAAAGGCGATCAGACCGTCACTACCGCGATCAAGGGTGTGACCGGTGGCGAGCACTTTGAAAATCTGGTTCCAGGTACTACGTCAGTAAACACCACCGTTACGGACACTCCGGGTACCGATAACACAACGACTGTCACACTGACTGCGCCAAGTGTCGTTAATGAAGGTGGCCAGATCACCTACACCGCGACCTTGAGCAATAAGGCCGGTACCGACGTCACGCTGAAACTCGACAACGGCTCAAGCATCACTATCAAAGCCGGCGACAC
>NZ_VXCZ01000046.1:0-1313 GCF_052850795.1 Pseudomonas sp. 910_23
TGTCCCGTCCTGAATAAGGTTTACGCCTTCTGGCCTATATTCAGGAGGAGTCAATGGATTCGGGCAAAAGGCGGAGCCAGCGTGACTACACGCTAGCCTTTAAATTATCGGTCGTAGACCAGGTCGAAAAGGGCGAGTTGAGTTATAAAGAGGCTCAACGGCGCTACGGCATTCAGGGCCGGTCCACGGTACTGGTCTGGCTACGCAAGCATGGCCGGCAGAACTGGAGCCAAGGCGCCTCAATTCGAGAACCGAGGAGCAGGTCCATGACCGAGCCAACCCTCCCGCTGACCCCCGAGCAGCGGATCAAAGAGCTCGAAGAACAGCTGGCGCTAAGCAATCAGAAAGCGCAATTCTTCGAAGCCGTCGTGAATGTTCTGAAGAATGACTACGGTGTTTCCATCGTAAAAAAGCGACCCGGCAAGTCCTCTCGCAAGGGCAAATCCAAGGCCTGAGCGTCACCAGGGCTTGCCTGTTCATGGGCATTTCGCGCCAAGCGTATTACCAACGCAATCGGGCTTTCGACGAGAGGGCTCGTCAAGATCAAGAAGTCATGGACTTTGTTCTTGAAAAGCGCCGCCGCCAGCCACGGATAGGCACGCGCAAGCTGCATTACCTGATGAGCGTCGAAGTCGGCGCATCAGTGCGGGTCGGCAGAGACCGCCTGTTTAGCATCCTGCGCAACGCTCGAGAGCTGGTTGTGCGCAAACGGGCTTACCACAAAACGACAGACAGCCATCACCGCTTTCGCCGCCATCCTAACCTGCTCAAAGCGGGTCAGGAGCAGATTGTGGCCAATAGGCCAGAGCAGGTCTGGGTTGCAGACATAACCTATCTGCCGACACAGGAAAGCGTGGTTTATGTGAGTCTGGTGACAGACGCCTACTCGCGCAAGATCGTAGGCCATCATGTGCATGAGAGCTTGCATACCGAGTCGGTGGTCAAGGCGATGGAAAAGGCAGTTGGTGAACGCCGAAGCACGCTGCCACTGATCCATCACTCAGACCGCGGAGCCCAATACTGCTCTGAACGTTATCAACGTTTGCACGCTAGTCATGGCATCAGATGCTCAATGACCGACGGCTATGACTGCTACCAGAATGCTCTGGCGGAGAGGATAAACGGCATTTTGAAGACCGAGTTCCTGCTGTATCGCCCTAAAAATCTGGCGGACGCAGTGAAAATGGTGGATGAGTCGGTGCTGATCTACAACGGGGAACGGCCACACCTGTCCCTGAAATACAAAACGCCCGATGCGGTGCATCGGGCGTTTTGAGACTGAAACAGGTGTAAATCTATTTCAGGACTAGACA
>NZ_VXCZ01000047.1:0-1256 GCF_052850795.1 Pseudomonas sp. 910_23
ATAGACCGGACACATGGTGGACACATGTGCGGGGACATGGTTGACACATTATGGGCCATAGTCAGGTTTGCTCAGGTCGATCGTTCTTAGAAAGTGATGGCAGAAGTAAACATCAAAGAGACCGTCTTTTTCAGGGTTAGGTCGTATTCCGATGTGATGACCATTCAGGCCCTTGGCGATGCTGAAATAGCGTTTCTGAAAACGAAATCGGCTGTGATACGCCTTGATCGACACATCATCCGGCCCGTACTCGAAGGGTGATAACTGCTGCGGGTAAGCCCAAGGGCTGGACCGATACCGGTCCATGGGCACCTTGTAGTCCAGTGCTTGATGAGGACGCTGCAGGTTATAAACCTCACGCCACTGATCAAATGCGGTTTGAGCCTCCTTGATCGTGGAAAATTGCCGTCCATTAAGCACCTCTGCCTTGAGTGATCGATGAAAGCGCTCGATCTTTCCGTTGGTTTGAGGGTGATAGGGGCGACTGAAACTGATCCGGATTCCCAAGCTAATCAACCAGATACTTAACTCTGTGATTTCACCGGGGTTGCGCGGCGATCCCCATGGAGGACCGTTATCAACATTGATACGAGCGGGCAATCCGAAGCGTTGGAATACCTCAATCATCTTCTCCTTCACTGTGCCCCCGCGTTCGTTATCACACGCCTGAATAGCTAAATTGAATCGCGAGTGATCATCCAACAAGGTCAGGGGATGGCATCGACCTTCTTGAGTTGCGAAATGCCCTTTGAAGTCCATCTGCCAAAGGTCGTTAGGCGCATCGTGTTCAAATCTCAGCTTTGCTTCCTGTTCCTTCTGAACGGGCTGAATCAGGTCGTGTCGGTGCAGCACGTTAGTTACTGTGCTGGGAGCAATTTGCTTTTTCAAGATGCTGCTGATTGTGCGTCCGCCCCAGGCCGGATGTTCCTGCCTGAGCGCTACGACCTCCGCCTCCAGGGCCGCATTGGTCAGTTTGGGACTGGTAGCTGGTTTTCGGGACTCTTCTTGCAGCCCCGACTGCCCTTGCATCTCGTATCGTTTGAGCCATTTATAGGCCGTTTGCGGGCTGATGCCGAAGCGTCGACACAGTTCTCTTTTATTACTGCCGGGCTGCCGTGCTAAGGCAACGAACTCTTCTTTCAGGCTCATGGTATCTCTCGTGTTCCAAGGCATGATGGCTTTCCGGCGAAGTTGGCTCGCCGAAAAGTGTCCACCATGTCCCCGCACACCCGTCAACCATGTGTCCGGTCCGTACA
>NZ_VXCZ01000048.1:0-1231 GCF_052850795.1 Pseudomonas sp. 910_23
TGAATCGCCCCGGGTTTCGTAGACACCTCTTTGCCTTAAACTGAGGCCAATTAGGAGGTGCCATGAGCAACCCGCGTTACCCCGAAGAATTCAAAATCCAAGCGGTCAATCAAGTGACCGAAAAGAAGCTGCCTGTCGCTGATGCAGCGGCTCGTCTCGGCGTGTCGACGCATAGCCTCTATGCCTGGATAAAGCGCTACAGCAAACCTCAACAAGAACGGCAGCAGGATGATGATCAGCACGCTGAACTGCGTCGTCTGCGAGCCGAACTCAAGCGGGTCACCGAAGAGCGAGACATCTTAAAAAAGGCCGCCGCGTACTTTGCCAAGGAGTGCGGTTGAAGTACGCCTTTATCAAGCAGCGAGCGGGCGACTATTCCATTCGACGGCTTTGCCTGACGCTGAGAGTCCATCCCAGCGGTTATTACGCCTGGCTGTCTGAGCCGCAATCTGTGCGCGCCAAAGACGACCAGCGACTGCTGGGTTTGATCAAGCATTCCTGGCTGGAGAGCGGCGGCGTTTATGGCTATCGCAAAGTCCATGACGATCTGCGCGAAGTCGGTGAGGATTGTGGTCGCCATCGTGTGGCGAGGCTGATGCGTCTTGAAGGGCTGCGCTCTCAGACAGGGTATCGACGTCGCCCTGGAAAGTACGGCGGTAAGCCTGCGGTCGCCTCACCCAATTTACTGAAGCGCCAGTTTGATGTCGTAGAACCCAACAAAGTTTGGGTCACCGACATCACTTACATTCGTACGTATGAAGGCTGGCTGTATTTGGCAGTGGTACTGGATCTGTTTTCTCGTCAGGTCGTTGGCTGGTCAATGAAGTCGAAGATGACCAGTGATTTGGCTATTGATGCGTTGTTGATGGCGGTTTGGAGGCGTAAACCGAAGCAAGAGGTGATGGTTCATTCCGACCAAGGCAGCCAGTACAGCAGCTCCGATTGGCGCAGCTTTTTGAAGGCAAACAATTTGGTTGCCAGCATGAGTCGCCGAGGCAACTGTCATGACAACGCCGTGGCCGAGAGCTTTTTCCAGCTTCTGAAACGGGAACGGATCAAGCGAAAAATCTACACCACGCGGGAAGATGCTCGGAGTGATGTGTTCGATTACATCGAGATGTTCTACAACGTAAAACGCCGCCATGGTTTCAACAATCAGCTGTCACCGGTAGAGTTTGAAAAGCGTTACGCAATGAGCTTGCAAGGTGTCTAGAGAATCCGGGGCGATTCA
>NZ_VXCZ01000049.1:0-1156 GCF_052850795.1 Pseudomonas sp. 910_23
TCCCAGGGGATAATCACACAAGTACAAATCCCAAACATCATCCTCAGCCTCTTTAAGCCCTATCTGCTCTCCAGACAGCGCCTCGCTGATAAATACCAACTTGCCGTTCCATTTGATCGATCCGTCCCGCCTGACGCTTCGAACCTTCATTTCTGCCGGATACTCGACATCGGGCAAGCATCCTGGGTAAGGCCGGGTAGACGGCACATACAAATCTCCCGGACGTTTCATGCCGAGCGCTTCATGAGGACGTACATAATTGAATTGATGCCTGAAATGCTCCAGCAGAAGCTGCTGATCGATTAGGTTTTCCCCTAGAGGCAGTTCAAGTTTCAAGCTACGGTGCATTCGCTCATGGCGACCATTCTGGGCCGGTCTGCCTGGCATGATCCGCTCCGGATAAATGCCTAGACGTATCCACCAAACTGCCAGCGTGGACATTCTTGCCAGGCCAGGAGAAGCGAACGGAACCCCGTTGTCCGAACGGATAACTTCCGGCATGCCGTACTCCTCAAACAGCCTTTCAAAGGTTTGTTTTACAGGCTGAGTTTTGATTTTGGGATGGGCCCTGCACGCCAAAATCATCCGGGACGCGTGGTCTGTGATGGTCAAAGGGAAGCACATCTGTGCGTTAAGCATCTTGAATTGCCCTTTGTAGTCGGCGCACCAAGTCTTGTTAGGTTCGTTGGCCTCTCGCATTTCTGCGTGGGAGATACTGTGCCGGCGCTTGAAGCGCCGTTTGTTGACGAGTCCAAGTCGATCAAGCCATTGGCCTGCCGTACTTGGAGAGGGCCAGGCGACAGAGGGGTCTTCAAGTCGTAATAGTTCGAGCAGCTTCTTCGGCCCCCATTTATCGTGTGCCTCCTTCATGGCCACCACGCGGGCCAAGATCTCGTCGTCGGTTTTATTTGGGCTGTTGTGAGGTCGCCGGGACAGTTCGGCTAAGGACTTTAAGTCGCCGTTGTGCCGGGCAATCCACTTGTCGACGGTAGGCCGACTGACGTTAAAACGGCGTGCCAGCTGGCTTTTGGTGTAGTTGCCAGAAAGCCAGTCAGTGACCAGTCTGATTCGTTGATTCATGGGGGACTCTTGGTTCCAGGGCATGATCAGTTACCTCCTGATCATGCGTATTAACCTGTAAACCATGTCCCCGGTT
>NZ_VXCZ01000050.1:0-1006 GCF_052850795.1 Pseudomonas sp. 910_23
GTTCCACCGCACTGGTGCGATACAGCCGTGTCCACTCAAACGGCAAAATCCCGTCCAGCGCGCCATCGGTGAGGGTAAGCAATTCCTCCCCGGTGACCATCGACACCGGGCAGCCGTTGGTGACCGTCTTGTCCGCTGGCGCCGCCGCATCCCCTTTTGGATTCGACGCCACGGCAGGCACATCATCGACGTGTTCCTGACGGACCAACACGGTCTGTCGGGTCTTGTTGCGAACCACCGGCACCGGGTTCGAAACCAGCGTGTCGCCGGCCTTCAACGGCACCACCGGCACGGCCTTGACCGGCGTCGCCGCACTGCTCAGCAACACAGGCTTGGCGGCCTCAACATGCGTGTCCAGCCGCGGCCCCGCCACCTGCCTGGCCAGCAACTCCAACAACGCCCGCGCCCCGCCGGACTTGACGCCACTCAGCACCTGCGCACCCAGCCGCAGCTTTACGCCAATACCCCGCGTCGCCCAGATCAGCAGCAAATTGATCAACACTTCGCCGGTGATTTCACCCAGCAGCTCGTACATTTCGGGCGGCGGCAGCATCCGTATCCAGGCCACCACCGCTGCCACGTAGATAAACAGCAGCGGCTCATCACTGAGCACCAGCAATCCCTTGGCCAGCGTGTCTTTGCTCAGCGCGAGCAGCGCGTCCAGTTCGGCCCGGGAGAGGTACTTCAGCAACTTTTCGCTGTTGGATTTGAGGTTCGCGAGCAGGTCATACAGCTCGGTGATGTTGTCCCACAGGTTGTAGAGCGCCTTGCCGAGCCCGGTAGCAAAGGCCATGCTCTGCATACCACTGCGTTGATAGGCTGGCGCTTTGACAAAGTCGGCCCATTGAAGCTGGAAACGCTCGTCCCACTGTTTACGCAGATCAGCTTCCAACCCGGCAATCACTGACGTGTAGGAGGCATACAGCGCCTTGACGTGATCCCTGGAGACATTGGGGTAAAAGGTGATTTGGTATTGCTGGTCGCGGGTACAGTCGTTGACTTCGAG
>NZ_VXCZ01000051.1:0-972 GCF_052850795.1 Pseudomonas sp. 910_23
TAGGCGCGGTAGTGAGCTGACCAGACGATTTCTCCTTCCGGTGTGGTGAGTTCTTGCGGGGTGCCTAGGTGGTCGAGTTGGTAGTGGTAGGGCGTTGTGGCTTGTGGTCCGTAGCCTTCCAGCAGTGCTAATGGGCGGAAGCTGTTGGGCTCGTAGATATAACTGCGATGACAGTCCGCATGGTGTTCGGCAATCAGCTTGTCGCCTTGCCAGAAAAACTCCGTGGTCTTGCCATCCACGGTCTTGCTGACACGCCGGCCAAACGGGTCATAGCGATAACTAGCGGTTTCGCCGTTCGGTTTTGTGATGCTGATTAACCGATGCTGGCAGTCGTAGCGGTACTCAGTAACGAGTTGCTGGCCTTTGCCGCGCCGTTCGCGGATGAGGTTGCCGAAGGCGTCGTAGTCGTAATGGCGGTCGCCCTGGATCATCAGGCGGTTGCCGGCAACGATGTCCGGGCCGGGACGGTCTTGCATCAGCAGGTTGCCCGCCGGGTCGTGGGCGAAGCGCTCCTGGACGTCTTGGGAATGATCGGCGCGGGTTAGGCGGTTAAGCGGGTCGTAGCGATAGTCGTGCTGGCCTTTGCGTGTGTCGAGCAGGCGGGTGAGGTTGCCGCTTTTGTCGTAGTCGTATTGGCGTTGGTAGAGGTAGTTTTGCTGCTGCGTAACGGCGTGGGCGTGCAGGCGGTTTTGGTCGTCGTAGTGATAGTGGCTGAGCAGTTGACCTTGTTGGCGTTGGTGCTCGCGACCGCTCTTGAATAGGTGTGAGGTGAGCACCTCACCATTGAGCTCGATGGTGGCGAGGTGGCCGCCTTTGTCGTGGTTGAAGGTGAGGCGGTTGTTGTCGGGTAGGCGCAGGTTTTTCAACTGGCCGCAGGCGTCGTAGCCGTAGCGCAGGGTGCCCCAGCCTTGGTGTTCGGCGGTGAGGCGGTTTTGTTTGTCGTATTCGTAGGCCAACGCCCAGTGACCGTCT
>NZ_VXCZ01000052.1:0-720 GCF_052850795.1 Pseudomonas sp. 910_23
CACATCATCAGGAGCAATAACCGAAACGCTACCGCTCGATTGGTTTACACCGATGGTGATGGTTTTGCCGTTATCCAGGGTGACAGTCAGCGGATTGGTGATGTTAGTCACCGGCGCGCCGTTCTTATCCACAAGGCTGGCGGTGTAGACGATGTTGCCGCCTTCGCCAACGGTGGTGGTGGCCGTCAGAACCACATCGACTTTGTCGATGGTGTCGTTGATCGTAGTGGTGGCGCCGTTGCCCGCAACTTCCAACTTCTCGAAGTTGCCACCCGTGGTCTCGGTGATTTGAACGGTCTGCGTGCTCTTGTCGATGAACACGTCATCGGTCGGCGCAGGCACGGTCACAGTGCCGACGGTGTCGCCCGCTTTGATGGTGATCGACGAGCCGTTGTCGAGTTTCAACGTGACGTCGGTACCGGCCTTGTTGCTCAAAGTTGCGGTATAGGTGATTTGGCCACCTTCGTTAACGGCACTAGGCGCTGTCAGGGTGACAGTAGTCGTGTTGTCGGTACCCGGTGTGTCCGTCACGGTGGTGTTCACCGCGGTAGTACCCGGCACCAGATTTTCAAAGTGCTCGCCGCCAGTCACGCCTTTGATGGCGTTGGTGACGGTTTGATCGCCCTTGTACACGTCATCAGGAGCAATAACCGAAACGCTACCGCCCGACTGATTCACACCGATGGTGATGGTTTCGCCATTGTCCAAAGTGACGGTCAG
>NZ_VXCZ01000053.1:0-360 GCF_052850795.1 Pseudomonas sp. 910_23
GTTACCAGTGAAAGTAACGTTCAGTCTATCTTTCTATCACATACCCAAATTTTTAAAGAACGATCTAATCAAAGACTAGAAATCAATATTCACTTCAGAATATTCATTTCTAAACTCTAACAGCAGAAGCAGTTAATGGTGGAGCCAAACGGGATCGAACCGTTGACCTCCTGCGTGCAAGGCAGGCGCTCTCCCAGCTGAGCTATGGCCCCATAACAAAATTGGTGGGTCTGGGCAGATTCGAACTGCCGACCTCACCCTTATCAGGGGTGCGCTCTAACCAACTGAGCTACAGACCCAATTTCGAGCGCGTAACTGATTAGCTAAGAGCTATCAGCTTGGAGCTTAAAGCTGCTTCTA
>NZ_VXCZ01000054.1:0-358 GCF_052850795.1 Pseudomonas sp. 910_23
CTTTGCGGTGATCAATACCTTCAACGAACTCGACACCGGCAAGAAGCGCACCGACGGCTCGATCAAATCCCTGGAAGACGCCGGTATTCCCAAGGATCACATCCTCACCGCCGCGCTTAAAACCCTCGACGTACCCGGCAGCATGGACGCCACCAACTCGGCCTTGGTCAAGCTGCCGAGCGGGGCGAAGAACCTGATCATTGGCGGCATGAACGACAACACGGTACTGGGCGGCGTGCGCGCCACCGAAAGTGCCGGTTTCAAGGCGGCCAACGTCATCGGCATCGGCATCAATGGCACCGACGCCATTGGCGAATTGAAGAAAGCCGACAGTGGCTTCTTCGGCTCCATGCTGCCA
>NZ_VXCZ01000055.1:0-358 GCF_052850795.1 Pseudomonas sp. 910_23
CGGCAGCATGGAACCGAAGAAGCCGCTGTCGGCTTTCTTCAATTCGCCAATGGCGTCGGTGCCATTGATGCCGATGCCGATGACGTTGGCCGCCTTGAAGCCGGCACTTTCGGTGGCGCGCACGCCGCCCAGTACCGTGTTGTCGTTCATGCCGCCGATGATCAGGTTCTTCGCCCCGCTCGGCAGCTTGACCAAGGCCGAGTTGGTGGCGTCCATGCTGCCGGGTACGTCGAGGGTTTTAAGCGCGGCGGTGAGGATGTGATCCTTGGGAATACCAGCGTCTTCCAGGGATTTGATCGAGCCGTCGGTACGCTTCTTGCCGGTGTCGAGTTCGTTGAAGGTGTTGATCACCGCATAA
>NZ_VXCZ01000056.1:0-348 GCF_052850795.1 Pseudomonas sp. 910_23
GTTACCAGTGAAAGTAACGTTCAGTCTATCTTTCTATCACATACCCAAATTTTTAAAGAACGAACTAGTCAAAGACTAGAAATCAACATTCACCATCACAACGATGGAATGCTCATTTCTAAGCTTTATACAAACAGAAGCAGTAGTGGTGGAGCCAAACGGGATCGAACCGTTGACCTCCTGCGTGCAAGGCAGGCGCTCTCCCAGCTGAGCTATGGCCCCGTATTTCTACAGGCGTTTCCCACACAAAATTGGTGGGTCTGGGCAGATTCGAACTGCCGACCTCACCCTTATCAGGGGTGCGCTCTAACCAACTGAGCTACAGACCCAATTTCGGGCTGCTTCTTT
>NZ_VXCZ01000057.1:0-262 GCF_052850795.1 Pseudomonas sp. 910_23
TGGGATTTGACCCAGCAATCCAAACGCTTAGCGCGCTTAGCATGACGCCATCTCTAATCCTTCGATTCAGAGGTAAGGCCAATGAAAGTAGCTGCAGTCGTTTCAAC
Source organism: Pseudomonas sp. 910_23 (assembly GCF_052850795.1). Classification (NCBI taxonomy): domain Bacteria; kingdom Pseudomonadati; phylum Pseudomonadota; class Gammaproteobacteria; order Pseudomonadales; family Pseudomonadaceae; genus Pseudomonas; species Pseudomonas sp. 910_23. The sequence continues at coordinate 108 of NZ_VXCZ01000057.1, forward strand.
CAAAGGCGGGCCGGGGAAAACCACGGTTGGCGCCAATCTAGGCGCGTTCTGCGCCGACGCGGGTCTTCGTACCTTACTCATCGATCTCGATACCCAGCCGTCACTGTCCTCGTTTTATACGCTAACGCATGAGGCGCCGGGCGGGACCTACCAAC